>JAAYQX010000030.1 GCA_012519085.1 Clostridiaceae bacterium | reverse complement strand
TAATGGTGAGGGTAAAAATCTTCCTTAAAGACAGATCTATGAAATTTGCAACTTGTTTCACATCGTTGACTGTCCTTGTAATTAAAGTAGAATTGGAAAAACCCGTCCTTGTTTCTTTAGACCAGTCAATGATTTTTTCGAATAAATCGGCCCTTAAATCCCTCGATATCCCGGCAGTAACTTTAGTAAGGAAGTATATGGAAATCAGCAAAGAGAGTATATTAAAAACTGTCGCCAGCAGCATAAGCAGACCCCGATGAATAATGGCATTCATGTCTTTCATCATGATTCCGGAATCTACAATATCTACCATTAAACGCGGTATGAGAAGCTGCGAAAACACCCAGACGCTCGCGAAGAAAAGCTGGCCGACAATTAACTTCGAATATTTTTTCGCATATCTGATCAGCATCTTATTTTTTACTTCCACCAATTCGTATCAACTAATACTAATATATTTATCTATATTTACATAATATGCTATACATGACCATACATGACCCGGAAAAATAAAAAACTCATAACTATTTGCAGATCAGGCAATGCCAAGGAAAAGGACACTATATCCTATCAAAAGATGATACCCTATATGTGTTAAAACGGAATGATTAATACAATGCACCAGCTATTGAAATAGAATATGCATTTCATGTCTTATACATTTTGGGAATGTCATTCCCAAAATGTATTGATTTGGACTGTGTTTTGCACTATAATAAAGCCAAATAAAGACAAAATAATGAAAAGGCATACTTATGTATATCGAGCGAAAAATTGAATCCCAACTTAAATATCTGGCGGCTCACTTCCCGGTAGTTATTGTTACCGGGGCAAGGCAAACCGGTAAAACCACATTGATAAAGGAAACAATCGGATCGCAAGAAAATGTCAATTACGTTACCTTGGACTATCCGAGAATCAGAGATTTGGCGAAAACCGATCCGGAGCTGTTTCTTCAACAATATCAGCCACCGGTGATAATCGATGAAATACAGTATGCTCCTGAGCTTCTTCCATATATAAAAATCCAAGTCGATGATAACAGAATACCCGGTCAATATTTCCTTACCGGCTCACAAATGTTTCGAATGATGAAGAATGTCAGCGAGTCCTTGGCCGGTAGGGTTGGCTTGCTTTCCCTGTTCGGGCTAAGTCGTTCCGAAATATACACAACACCCGAAGTGCCTTTTCTTCCTTCAAATGTTCACATCGAAAAAAACAAAGAAACAATAACCACTGTTTTTGACCGCATATTCAGAGGCAGTATGCCGCAATTGGTTATAGATAGCGGATTAAGTCCGGAAGCATATTTTAACGCATATATGCAAACATACATAGAGAGAGATATTAGGGACTTGCTTGAGGTGAAAAACGAGTCAAAATTTCTTAGATTTGTTTCCTGCGCCACGACAAGAACCGGGCAAGAATTAAATCTATCAGATATTGGAAGGGATGTCGGAATCAATCATAAAACTGCTGATAACTGGCTGTCTATCTTGGTTAATTCCGGACTCGTTTGTCTCATTCAACCATTCTCCGGCAACACAATAAAACGAATCGTAAAACGACCAAAACTATATTTTATGGATACAGGTCTCGCGTGTTACCTCAGCCTTTGGAATGACCCTCGTGTACTTGAGCAATCAGCAATGGCCGGAGCAATGTTCGAGACATACGTTGTTTCGGAAATAGTCAAACAATATGCAAATGCCGGATTGGATATCAGAAGCCGTCTCACATACTATAGGGACAACAACGGTAAAGAGATAGACCTCATAATAATTGACAACGGACGACTGTTCCCCGTTGAAATAAAGAAAAGCGCCGACCCGGGCAAAGAAGCTCTTCGAAACTTTGGGGTCATGAAATCGCTTTCCGATAATATCGGAACCGGTGCTGTGATATGCCTCTCTTCACAGCAATACCCCCTGGACGCGAACAATATAGTTCTTCCGGTAGGAATGCTCTAGTAACTAAGCCGGCACTCGTGTATTAAAAATTGATGCGGACTAAATACAGACCTATCTAAAAAACAGTCATTTTCACAAAACAGTTTTATCGCCCTGTTATAAATTCAAATTTCAGGACTATCCGCACAAAATAAAGCAGTTACCAATACAAGAAATTGTATCAATAACTGCGTTCTAAGTTGGCAGGGGAGACAGGATTCGAACCCGCAACCCACGGTTTTGGAGACCGTTGCTCTACCGTTGAGCCACTCCCCTATTACAATGCTGGATTATCATATCATCTGCTTTTCCGGATTGTCAAATAACGCGGCAGCTACACCTGGCGGGTTTCGGAAATCAGCTTCATTTTTTAAGTCCTATCAGTTACAATAATTTTAACTAGTTACAGGATGGAGCCGGATCATCGCAGTCAGTTTCGAGCTAGCTATAACCGGCGTCCTGTCGGAAACATAAATTGTTACGGAGAGGAGATTTTGAGAATGATTGATGCCATTGTTGGCGTTAAGGGCAGCGGTAAAACGCCCCTGATGCTGGATGAAATGACGGAAGAACTGGGGGAGGAAGGTGCAAATATCGTCTTTATAGAATGTGGAAAGCGTCTCGATAGCCAAATACCTTATCAGGTACGTCTAATCGATATTACAGAATATCCTGTCCGCGGATATGACGGTCTTCTGGCATTTTTATCAGGACTGAACGCTAAAGACTACGACATCTCCCATATCTATATAGATAGTATTTATAAAGTTGCCGGCGACGATAATCCGGATCATCTGGCTGATTTTTTCCGTGAATTGGAGAAGCTGGCTAAACAATGCGAAAACCGGCTCACAATCGCCATATCGGCGGAACTTGATAGTCTGCCGGAATCGGTTCGGAAATATGCCAGAGAGAGTTGATTTTTCCAGTCAACGGGCATTAGCCGGCAATTATTATTTCTCTGACTAAGGAGTGCTCAATGCTAAAAGAATTTAAAGAATTCATTGCCAACGGCGATGTTGTAGACATGGCCGTAGGTTTAGTTGTCGGTTTGGCTTTCAAAGCTATTATCGACAGCTTTGTAGCAGACATACTCAATCCTATTATTGGTTTGATTGTCGGCGGGATCGATCTGTCCGGACTAAAAATTGTGCTGCGTGCGGCGCAGGGCGATGTGGAAGAACTGGCGATAAGTTATGGCAATCTGATCCAGGTTATTATTTCTTTCATCTTGATTGCTTTCTTCCTGTTCCTACTGGTGAAAGCTGTCAATAAAATCAGAAAACGCGAGACCGCAGCCGAGGAGGAAATTGAAGAAGAACCGGCTGCCGATCTGGTCCTGCTGACTGAAATCCGCGATCTGCTTAAAAATAGAGATTAAGGATTAGGAACAGTACGGTCTGGTTTAAATAATTGTCTAGCAAAAGATATGGAGGACAAATATGGGCTTAATTAGAGTTTTTAAAGAAACTGTGGGTGGGGTACTGGAAGACCAGTGGCGCGACTTTTATACCAGTGACAGTCTCGACCAGGATGTTTTAATGACCCGCGGTGTCAGAGATCAATCCAAGCGCTCAAAAAACAAAGGTGATGAATCGATTATCACTGATGGATCGATCATTACAGTAGCCGATGGTCAGTTTATGATTCTGACCGATCAAGGCAGAATCGTCGAGTTCAGTGGCGAGCCGGGCGAATTTCTCTACGACAGCAGTACGGAAGCTTCACTATTTTACAATGTAGACGGGCTGGGCGATAGCATCAAGCGCTCATTCCAGAATGCTGTCCGACGCTTCACTTTCGGCGGCCATCATGCCAAAGATCTCAGAATATACTACATCAATACTAAAGAAATCCCGGACAATAAATACGGCACACCGAATCCGGTACCTTTCAAAATCCAAGATCCCTCGATCGGGCTGTCCATGGTGATGCCGATTCGTGCCCACGGTATTTTCAGCTATTATATTGCCAATCCTATTTTGTTCTATTCTTTTGTTGCGGGCAATGTCAAAGACAGATATACCAGAGAGGAACTGGATGGCCGACTGAGAGGAGAATTCCTGACCGCTCTGCAACCCGCTCTGGCCAGAATCTCTGCCCAAGGAATCGGTTATGACGAACTCCCGCTGCATACGCGCGAAATAACGAAGGCGCTCAATGAGGAGCTCAGTGAGGAATGGCTGGAGAAGCGCGGCATTCAGATTTTCACCGTCACAATGGATTCCGTCACTGCTTCGGAAGAAGATGTCAAACGGCTGCAAGAATTGCAAGCTCAGGCCGTCTATCGCGATACCAGTATGGCAGCTGCCGGCATGACCGCAGCCCAGATGGAAGCCATGAAAAACGCAGCCAAGAACGAAGGCGGCGGCGGTGCTTTCTTCGGTTTCGCCGGCATGAATATGGCTCAGATGGCAGGCGGTCAAAGTGCCGGCAATCTACATCAACTGGCCGCTGAACAACGTGCACAGCAGGCAACCGCCCAACCTGCAGCAGCGGGTGGTGTCGCCACTGCTCCGCCGGCCGAGGAGACCTGGACCTGTACTAATTGTCAGTATCAGAATAAGAAAGCTGCCAAGTTCTGTGCCAACTGCGGTACGGCCAGACCCGGTCCTGCCGCGGATGCGGGCGGCTGGATCTGTACCGAATGCGGACACAAAGATAATACCGGCAAATTCTGCTCGGAATGCGGCTCCCCGCGTCCGGCCAAAACAGAGTATCAATGCTCCAACTGCGGTTGGGAACCGGAAGACAGTACTAATCCGCCCAAATTCTGTCCTGAATGCGGCGATCCGTTCGGCGACGAGGACAAAAAGCAATAAGCTGAATTCGGTAATCAGTTGTAGATATAAAAAGAGCGCGGCTAATCAGCCGCGCTCTACTTCTTTTAGAATGCCGGTTCTCTCTTAGCGGAAAATATCTCTGACGCGTTCTAGGAAGCTTTTGTCTTCTTCTTTGGGCACTTCGATTACAGGCTTGGCCGGTGCCGGGATTTCATCCGTAAGCAGGACAAATTGCACGGATTTGATATTGGTGTTCAGAGGTGAGACGAATGAAACCGGCACGAAGTCCTTATGGAGCAGCTCATCTATCTTATTATTGATTTCATCGAGCATCTTTTCATCCATGTCTTTGGTGCCGTCCGCCAGTTCATTGACGCCGGAGGCCAGCTCGCTGATGCCGCCGGTATATTCTGTCAGGCCGTCCTGATATTCCCGCAGACCGTCTCCCAATTTGCGGACACCGTCGATATATTCGGCCGTACCTCGCTTCAATTCTTTCAGACCGCTCACGAGCTCTGTGCTGCCCTTCTTAATCCGGGTGCCGGCGGTCTTCAGTTTATCACCGCCCTGACGCAACTCTTTGCCGCCGGTATCAAGTTTCTTTAAGCCGCCTACCAATTGAGAGAGGCCGGTCTTCAGCCCGGGCTGTTTCGGATCCTTGCTGGCTACACCCTGGGCAATCTGCTGCACACCGCCGGTATATTGACTCAGGCCGGCGTGGAAAGCACTGTATTTATCGGACAACTGCTTCAGGCCAGCGACCAGCTGCGGGAAAGAACCCAGATTGGCTGACAGTCCTTTGATCTGGTTGACCAGATCATTAATGCCTTGGTCAATCTGCGTATAATTAGCGACCAAAGCCTGAAGTCCGGGCTTTTCAGCTGTGCCGTTGACTGCTAGTTCCAGACCTTGGATGATCTGATCCTGACTATCTTTTAGTGTTTCTATACCAGCGCTCAATTTTTTCAGTTCAACAATACTGTCATTGCTCATCTGGGCGGCCTTGACCAGTTTATCCATCATATCATCCAGTAAACCAATCAGAACGTTTGTTCTCGGATCGCCGTCAATTAAATAACCAGCGAAGTCTAAATCAGCAATATTCTTCAGATAAGCTATCCAGGCGTCTCTGCCGGCGACTTGAGGCGGAACTACAACTTGAGCCGGGATATTTTTATCCAGATTTGTTTTCAGTGTCCCCAGGCCGGCCGAGATTCCTTTGAGTCCGGCAATCAGACCTGGTTTCGCCGCAGTGCCGTCACCTTGAAAAGCTACCAGGAAAGCGCCAAGCCCCTGCTTAACAGCCGCTGAGCCCTGAACCAGCTGTTCCAAACGGGCCAGATCTTCTGCTGTGGGGGCTGCTAAGCCATCGAGTGTGAGCTGATCGCTGATCTGCTGTAAAGCTTCGAGTATTTGTTGCGAGCCATCCGTCAGATTCTGACTTTGACCGGCAAGCTGGTTTAGACCCTGTACCAGTTCACCGGCACCGGCGTCAAGTTTGGCGGCTCCGGTGGCCAGATCGCTCACGCCCTTCGTATAATCATTGACTCCGGAAAGATATTGATTAACGCCATTAATATAAGATGAGATGCCGTCGGTATAGTCAGCGACGCCGTCTGCGGCATCGCTGATGCCGTCGGTCAGCTTTTGCCCCTCTGTTCCCAGAGTGTTAGTACCGGACACGATCTCAGACAGTCCGCTGTTTAAATCACCGGAACCTTTCTCCAATTCATCGGTTCCGTCTTTTAATTCAGCGATCGCATCGACCAGTTTGGAGATATCGTCATTGATATCCGAGACATCAGGCATCTCAAAACTGATATCCAGCTTGACTGCGGCAATACTGATTCCCGGCATGCAGAAATCCTTGACCTTGGCTCGGACGCTCAGATCGGCGTCAAAGCCCGGCAGAACTACATAATTGACCATGGTATTATTGCCCGCTTCGGCAATGGTGGCACTTTCGGCTGCGATAGAAGTTACCCGATCGCGCGGGAGGGAGAAGCTGATCTGCAAGGCATAATGCTCGGTCAGATCCTGGTGAGAGGGATTCGCCAGACTGGTCAAAGTAATCTCCAGATTCCCATTTGCGCCGGACAGGCTGGCCGGCTCAACTTGTTTGCCGTCCAGATACCATTTGATTTGAAACTCCCAGGGCAGATCTCTGTTCTTCAGAACTCCCTCATAATAGTAATTGCCGGCCTCCGCCTCGATTTTAATTTCGTCTTTATTCTTCCGAGGCTCCCGGCCTGTCAGCCAGACGATCTCATCGTAGGCACCATAGTCTGTGATTAGGCCTGCTTTAGGTACTGAAAAATGATTGACTACATGGAGATCTCCCGCCGCACCCTTAGCATCAAGTCGGCCGTATATGACTTCTGTCTTGTCTACCGCTGCTTCCGGTGCGGCGATCACAAGCGTGTCCGAGCCTACAAGCTCAGGCGGAGGATCATTCTCGGCTGCTGCGATTAGAACCGGAGCTTCCAGCATAGTGGCCAAAAGGATAAGGGAGATGCAAAGAGCAAGCGCCTTCGTCAAAATATTTTTGTGTTTGCTTTTGTTCTGAATGTAGTGCATAGCGGTTACCTTTCCGATGTGTCAACTGTGTCAATGTTTTGGCTTTGTCTGCTCTTCCGGTGCGGTCTGGGCAGAAACGAGGTATTCATAGTGGTTTTTTCGATCGGGCGATCCAGCAGTACCAACATCCCGGGCAAGAAGAACAGTACCATGCCCAGTGAGATTAGAGCGCCGCGCCCCAGGACGAGGCCCAATTCTTTTACTACGGCGATTGTGGAGACACCCATCAGGGTGAAGCTGACTCCTGCCAGGATCAGGGCCGGCGAGACCAGAGAGCCTGCTGTGTCGGCGACTGATTGCATCGCCGCTTCGCGGGGCAGCAATGTCTTGCGGTGGTCGAGATAGTATTGAGAGAGCAAAATGCCGTAGTCGACAGTCGCTCCCAATTGTACGGTGCTAATAACCAGATAGCCGATGAAATTGAGCTCTTTGCCTTGGAGATACGGTATGGCCAGATTGAGCCAGATCGCAGCTTCTATAGTCAGGAGCAGAATCAGCGGAATTGCGATCGAGCGGAAGACCAGGGCGACGACCAGGCCGACAGCCAGAATGGCCAAGCCGTTGACGATCACATTATCGCGGCTGATCATATCACGCATATCGACCAGTGTGGCATTCTCCCCTATCAGATGGTAATTGTCGCCGTAGTAGGATTCTGTCTTCTCTCGTATAGTCTCGACTAAAGCAAAGGAAGGAGCACTCTCGGTCTTGACATCCGAGACCAGGATCAGCCGGCTGTAATTGTCAGACAGCAGCTGTGCTCTATCTTTCGGCGGCAGAAATGCCGGTGGCACTGTAACGCCTGCGGCGGAAGAGTAGCCAAAGACGGAGTCAATACGGTCCAGGGATTCCAGTTCCGACATCAGTGCAGTTTCCTGATCCCAGTCGCCGCGCGGTACCAACAGTGCCATCTGGGTGGAGAGACCGTAAACATCTTCGATTTTTTGCGCTTCGGCATATTCACGCGAGTCTGCCGGATAGCTATCCATACCATAGAGAAAATGGTTTTTCCTCTGAGCTAAGAAAAAAGGCAGTGCCAGAGTAAAGACCAAGATCATAACCGGAATCCTGATTTTATAAACGAATTTGCTGAAGCCCTTGAATGAGGGCAGGAAGCTGCGATGCCTGGTCTTGGCCAGCAATTTCCAGGTCATAAGGATCAGTACGGGCAAAAGAAACATTACGCTGACCAAACTGAAAACAATGCCTTTGGCTAGGACAAAGCCCAAGTCCGGACCAATCTTGAAGCGCATGAAGACCAGCGCCAGGAAACCGAAGAAAGTGGTCAAGGCGGAGGCCGTGATTGAGCTGGCTGCTTTGACCATAGCCATACGCATCGCAACAAAAGGTTCATAACCCTGGGCGTGGTATTCGTCAAAACGGTGCAGCATGAAGATGGCATAGTCAATCGAAACCGCCAGCTGCAGTATGGCAGCTACGGACTGAGTAATAAAAGAGATTTCTCCGAAGATGATATTGGTACCCATATTCAACATCACGCCAACGAATAGAACTGTCATGAATAGAAGAGGTTCCAGCCAGGTCCTGGTGGCGATGATCAATATGATCAAGGCAATCGGTACGGCGATAGCCATGATACGGGTGATCTCTGTCTGCACTGAAATTTGCGCCCTGGCCATCGAAATGATCTGGCCCCTGACAGCACCCTCTTCCCCGGCAAAATCATGGAGATACTGCTGCATTGTGACATTGCTATAGCCGTCATCTACAGTCACCAGAAATAAAGGCTGTTGATCTTTGTAGTAAGTATCAATCAATTCCGGATCTGTCATGGCCAAAGGCTGAGCCAGATCAACCAGATCATCCAGCCAGTTGACTTCTGTTACAAAGGAAAGCTGTTCCAGCTCGGATTTCTTCTGCCTGGCTTCCGCCAGCGACATCGGCGGTAGCATTACTTCCGCACTGGGTATCGCTGTCCCGAATTCTTCTTTCATGACCTTGATTGCTTGGGTCGATGGCGCTGAATCCGGCAGATATTCACTCATATCATAGTTGACGCCTACCAGGGGGAATAAAAGTACACAGATGGCCGTTAGCACTAAAAACGTGATCAGAACGGCTTTGCGGTGTTTAAGAATAAAGTTTGCTGCTTTTTCCATATCTTTCCTCAAAAAATGCCCTGTTTGTACGGCATTTAACAAACAAGGCCTCCTCCCACGTCTCGCGGGTCATTATATAGTATCGAATACGATATTGTAATAAGCAAAATCGCTACATTTGTCGTTTAGTCAACAATTTTATATAATATGTTTAGTAAAATCTTATTTAGGAGCCAATTAGATGATCAAAGATAAACGCTCGCTCAGAACCAGAGAGCTATTGACACAGGAATTGATCAGCCTGCTACTGACCAAGCCCCTAAGTGAGATTACCGTAACAGAATTAACTGAGGCGACTGATCTCAATCGGGCAACTTTTTATCTGCACTATGCCAATATTTACGACCTATTCCAGTCGATCGAAGATGATCTGATCGAGCAGGTGGAAAGATGGATCAAGCAGTCTTTTCCTAAGGGCGCCAGTGTATACTATCTCGAAACTGATGTCGAAGGCAATCCCATCATGCCTATCCTAACCGAGATGTTTAACTTTATTTATAATAATCGGGATGTCACAACGGTACTGCTGCGCAATCCTGAGAGCCGGCTGCTCGAACGTATCTACGGTAAAGGACGTGATAGTATCCTCAATTTTGCGCTACCTCAGGATAATACTATCAATAACGACCGTGACCGCTATGCTCTGGACTATATTGTCAGCGGTTGTATTGGCGTGATCCAATCCTGGATTGACAATGATCTCGACCTTGATCCGAAAACGATGAGCAAGATCACATGTGATCTGCTGTTGCAAAATCGTTCTGAACTAGCTAAGCAAAAAAGCCCTGATTCACGTTAAACCATAGCTTTTCTATTCATAAGCTGTACGGTTAGTCATCAAGATTGCCGCCTGTTCAGCTATTAGCTATTCCGCGCACCCGGCGATTAACCACCAAATTATAAACCCCCGGCTTGCAATAAGTTCCGGGGGTTTCTAGTGGAGCCTGAGAAGAGACTCGAACTCTTGACCTGCTGATTACAAATCAGCTGCTCTGCCAATTGAGCTACTCAGGCAAAATGCTTCCACATATTATCCGAGCTCTCTCAAAAAGTCAACTTTTCACAACATTTATAGATAAGTCGATCTTGGCGATGCAAAGATCGACTTATCGAATCACAAAAATTAACTTATCTTATCGCCGGTGTGTCGCCGGGACAGTATATATCGCTATCCGTATAATCTTAGTCCGGATATAGTTCAGCTCTAATCTCGAACCAGGCAATAGTCTGTCCGTCGGCTTGGAAAGACTCAGAATAGACATATGAGATCATCCGCTCTGCCAGATAATACACTCTGACTGTTGCCTTTGCACCCTTCATTAAAGGGGTCACATTATTAATCTCAGTTACACCTCTTGCGGGTGCCAGTGTAACTGAAAAGGAACCATTATTTGTCAATGGGTAGCTATCGCTGATCATAGCCAAGGTGTTGCCACTTAGATCGCCATAGAGATCAATATTTTTTTCGGAACTGAGGGCAACCAACTGATCCACTATGCTTTTGACTTTATTGCTGTGAGTAAGTTTGTCAATATTCTTCTGAGAATAGATCATCGTGCCGGAGTAAGAGCCGGCATACATCTCATTGGATGCCGTGTCATTGATGTAGCCCTCATTCTCTGAGCTGATCCGACCAAAGCCAAGCGGTAGACTGACAGGCTGTAATGCATCCTCAGGTGGCGGCTGAGTAGGATCGGGATCAGTCACCGTTGTACTTTCAGCAGAAGTTTGAGTCGGTTCCGTATCCTTAGCCTTATTTGTAGTAGCGGCAGGTGCGACTGTCACCTGCTCAGGGTTGGTAACAATTACCGGCCCTTCCTCGGCTTCAGTCGTTTCTTCCGGCAAGGGCTCTGCCACAGTCTCTACATGCAAGATAGTTTCAGAATCCAACGGATCATCCTCGGGCAGAACCTCTTCCAATGTGAAGTCAAGCGATTCTTCTGCTTCAGTTTCGGTAGCCACAGGCTTCTTTTTGCCAAGCTTAAGGATCAGCATAATTGTCAGAATGACAATCAGCGCCAGTGACACGCCAATAACTGTATAATATGCTCTATTTTCCTTTTTTCTTTGTTCCTGCCCCGTTGGTCTTGCTGGTGGACGTTGTCTGAAATTCATATTGTTCTCCCTGTCAGTGCACTTCAGTGATTACTATAGAATAGCATCTTTTAAATGAAACTTCACCCTGTTAGAATGACTGACAAGATTATCTTCAGCTGAGGTGCTAATGAATCGTTCAAGTGGTGTTTTGCTGCCTATTTTCTCTCTCCCGGGACCGTACGGCATCGGGAGCATCGGCACCGGAACCGGTAAATTCGCGGAAAAATTGGTCACTGCCGGTTTCAGATACTGGCAGGTACTGCCTTGCGGTCATACCGGAGCAGGCAATTCACCGTATCAATCCTTCTCATCCTTTGCCGGTAATCCCTATCTGATTGATCTTGATCAACTGGCAGATAAGGAGCTGCTAACAAAAAAAGAGCTGGATGCCGCACGGTATTCCGGAAGCCGGAACAGGATTGATTACGGCTGGCTTTGGCAAACCAGATCAGACCTGCTGCATCTGGCCTTTTCACGGCTGGATGAAACCATTGGATTGGAGCTGGTAGAATTCATCAATCAACAGCAGCACTGGCTAATTCCTTATGCTAATTTTCTGACTTTGAAACATCATCACGATTTCAGACCCTGGTGGGAATGGTCGGAACCTCTGAAAATGGCAGAAGATGATGCAGTTAACAATTTCATCTCTGAGCATCAGGATACCTATAATTATTACTGTTTTCTGCAATTTGCTTTTTATCGGCAATGGCAAAAAAGCAAGGCCAAAATCAACCAGGTGGGAATTCAGATCATCGGTGATCTTCCCTTCTATCCTGCAACTGACAGTGTTGAAGTCTGGAGCAGACCGGATTTGTTCGAGTTGGATGAAAGCAAAACTGTGATTAGAGTTTCAGGTGTACCGCCGGATTATTTTTCAACTACAGGACAGCTTTGGAATAATCCGGTATATGACTGGGATAAGATGGCTCAGGACGATTACCGTTACTGGCATGAGCTTCTGTCTGCCACCTTATATTTATATGATGTCGTTCGACTTGACCATTTCCGAGGCTTTGAATCGTACTGGGCTGTGCCCGCAGGAGCGGAAACTGCAGCAGAGGGACGCTGGGAGAAAGGGCCGGGGCTCAAGTTATTTGAACCATTACTGCAAGCTTTCCCTGCTGCTTGTCTCCTAGCTGAGGATCTGGGCGAGATCACATCAGATGTGCGCAATCTTCTCACAGCTACCGGCCTGCCCGGAATGAAAGTTCTGCAGTTTGCTTTTGATCCCGACTCGGTTTCCCGGGACCGGCCGCACCATTATCCACAGAAGATTGCTGCTTTCACGGGCACACATGACAATAATACACTGATGGGCTGGCTGCATGGCCTTAAGGAGCGTGAATGGGAACTGGTCAGAGATTATTTCGGTCTGAGAGAAGGATCATCGCCCAAAATAGCCAGAGAAAATCTACGCAATATCCTGCGAACATTATGGCAGAGCCAGGCCGGACTGGTAATCTGTCCGGTCCAAGATCTGCTGGGGCTTGGTTCCGAATACAGAATCAATACACCAGGCTGTACAGATAATAACTGGCTGGTAAGGATGACAGATGCACAATTGGACCGTATCGATACTGACTGGTTCAAGCGACTAAATGAAATTACTCAGAGAACAGAATATACATAGAGTGTGAAATAGCTAAGCATGAGGGTGAGCGGTGCGACCCCCGGCTGCCGTCTACGTAAAGTTTGCAAGTTATACCTCCTGCACCGTCTTAGTTTCCAATTTGCTCTCCGTTTTAAATCCCAAAAAATTCAGTACATCGCGTAATGATCTGTTCCAAAAATCCCAGTCATGTGCTCCTTCACTCTCCAGAAATGTAAAATCGGAATATTGAATTTGCTTCTCCATATACTCAGCAAATTCAACGTTTGATTCGTATAGAACATCACTTGTTCCGCAGGTCTGTAATAAACGAGGCTTTAATGAATCATTTTTGTTTAATGACTCTGCTAAGGTCCATAATTCTCTTTCTTGAGTATCATCTCCATAAATACGTACAACATTCTGATTGAAATAATAATAAAAATCATCAACAGGATCTTTCTTGATCATGCCATAAGGTGCGGACATAGCACCGGACATGCTACATGCGGCTGAATATTTCTCAGGATATTTCATAGCTAAACGGAACGCACCATAGCCTCCCATTGATAAGCCGGCAATAAATGTGTCTTCACGCTTATCAGATACCCGAAAATAATTTTTAATATGTAATGGCAGTTCATGTACAAAAAAATCTTCGTACCTAAAACCATTGCTTTCGTTACGATAAAAGCTTCTATGTGCATTAGGCATAACCACTACAAGGTCATGCTCTCTAGCCAATATTTCTATTACACTTTTTCTAATGAAAGCCGTCTCATCATCGCCATGGCCGTGCAGCAAATATAAAACCGGGAACGTTTCGGATGATCTGTCTGTCAACTCATACATTCGTTTCCCCGGCAATAAAACATATGCTGAGCAATCCATTCCTAAAATATAAGAATAAAAATTTAAATCCAGCAGAGCCATTTTACCCTCCTAGCCACCTAAATATGCTTTTATATTTTACATACACAAAGCAAAATTATATACCGGTGCCAGTATATGTATCATTGGCTTATGTATCATTTTATATCTAAATAATTTGTTTCTAAACAATAAGAACCACATTACCTCTTTGCTGTTTGCACTGTTTCTTTACCTCTGCAATAGCTTTAGATAAAGCACTGCTTTCAGAGAAAGCTTTATCTTTATTGGTCACGACAGCCATAGACAAAGTGGTAATGGGAAAGTTATCCGTGAATCCGTTTCGGTCTTTAGACACAATATAACCGCGTTCCCAATCCAAGGAAGAATATAGCGGTTGAATAAGGTTAAAAAAGGTATTAATGATACTATCACACAGCTGTTGTATGCTTTCGATATCGCGGTGGCGAGTAATAATCACAAAATCGTCCCCACCTATGTGCCCCATAAAATCTTTCTCGGAGCAACATTGCGTCATGGCTTGCGCTAAAGTTTTCAGCATAGCGTCACCGTTGGGAAAGCCATAGGCATCGTTGTAGGCCTTAAAATTGTCCAAATCCAAATATATGATAGCGTAGGGTTCCGACTCCCTAATCACTGCATCAATCATGAGTTGTATAGTATTGTTGCCGGGAAGTCCTGTAAGAGGACTGGCATCGGAGGCTCTTTTTTCGCGCATATTGATGGCGGCCAGCAGCAAATCTTTAACGGTGACAACTCCCAAATACTTCCCCTGTTCGGTAACAATTACGGCATCATAAACACTGGAGAAATCCCTATTCATGGCCATGTTAGCTACTTCATCCACAGTGATGCCCGAGTCTACCGTCATGTACTCCCTGGTTAACAATTCACTCACATTGCGGCGGCTGTTCAGTTCATAACCATATTGTCCGCCAAAACATCCAAGCAAATAATTTCGGGTCAGAATTCCGTAAACATTCCCTTCATCATCGGTTACGCACATCTCTGTAATTGAGGGGTTGTGTTTCATTTCCTCATAAACCGACAGGGCTTTCGTATCGGGCGTAACCGTATCTTTACTCTTGCAAATTAATCCCACAGCCTCTACGCCCGGAAGCAAAGGAAGAGGAGATTGATTTCTTTGGCACAACTGCCTAATCATAACCTCCACTCCTACCGATAAATCCTGAAATTTTCCATTGGGGCGAGCTATAAAGTATCCTTGCCCGTAATCCACGTCTAAATCGATGAGAGTGGCCAGTTCCTCTTTTGTCTCTATTCCTTCAGCGATAACCTGTATACCGGCTTCTCTGCAGATCTTAACAATACCCAAAACAACCGAACGCTTTTTGCTGTCGTGATTAATTCCTCTCACGATAGACATATCTACTTTTAAAAAATCAGGAGAAAAGGAGCATATCCGCATCAGCCCTGAATAACCTATACCGAAGTCATCAACCGCTACCTTAAAGCCTTGACTCTGATAATGATTAAGAGCTTTGATGAAAACATCGGGCGAGTTAATCGCACTTTTTCCGTAATTTCAAAAATTATATCCTTAGAGTTCAATCCCAAACTCAACAGTTTCTCTTTTGTAAATCCCGAAATAAATTCACTGTCATAGATGATATTGGGGTCCACATTTAGGAAGAGCTTAATTCGAGCAGGTTTATGATAAGCGCCTTTTAGCGCCTGAGTGCGACAAAGTACCTCTAACTCCCACAGCTTATTAGCTCTGGTCGCCGCTTCAAAGAGTTCCTCTATGTTCAAATGACAATCAGAAAGAGTTATGCGACTCAAAGCCTCATAGCCGTAAATCACACCATTTTTGAGAGATACAATGGGCTGGTATACAGGTTGAATACATTCTCCTGTCAAAATTTCCTCTACCAATTCATTGATAGGGTTCAAAAGTACAATTTTCCCTGTAGGCTCATGGTGCAAGCTTGCGTTCGTTTCTGATTGATAATCGCCTCTTAGCATGCTGCCTGACATATTTATAAGTTCCTTTCACAAAGTTTGTACTTGCTATGCGTTTGTAAAAGTTATAACATCCCAATGTAAAAAGTAACCCACAGGCCATGCAAAATTAAAGAAAAATTTTCCAGTGAAGGCCTTATGCTGAAATCATGTCTTCGCCAGGCTCCTCTTCCAGGTCGGAGACATCTACTGCCACAGTCACATTTTTAACCCAGCCCTCTTTCTGAACCAGATACAGCGCCAGGAACATTTTGATTACGTCTACGAATTGACCAATCAGAAAAACTGCATAGATGGACCAGTCTGTCAGATAGGCTGCCGTGGCAACAGCGGGAATATTGACCAGCCAGAAATAGCCTGAATCCATTATCATGCTGCGCTTGGTATCCCCGCCTGAGCGCATAGTATAAAAGCACTGAACATTGACGGTATAGATTAGGAAAAAAGCGGCGGAGATCCTGACAAGAATAGCAGCCATGCTTTTGATCTCAGGCGCAACCCGGTAGAACTCGGGAACCACGAAGGAAGACAAAAACATCAGACCGGCAAAAAACAGCGAAATCAGAGCACTGAACTTAATCATGCAATAGCCGTTGGCTCGGGCTTCGTCCAATTCATTGGCGCCCAGCGGTTGAGAGACAACGACAAAGGTGGCGGCAGTCATGCCACTGAAAATAATAAAGAAGAGATCAGAGTTAGTGCCAAGGATCGTCATTGCAGCCATCACATCGGTGCCACGGGTAGCGTAGAGTTTGAATAACAGTGCCATCGCACTGCCATAGAGCAGTTCATTGATGGTCAAAGGAAGGCTCCGTTTAACAACTTCTCTAATCAGAATGCGGGGAATTTTGAACAAGTCCCTGACTTTGGTCGCAAAGCAATATTTGACATTACAGATCAGCAGAATCGAACAGATCAATTCCACAATACGGGCAATCAAAGTGCCGAGCGCTGCTCCTGTCACCTCCAACCGCGGAAAACCAAAATGTCCGAAGATCAAAACATAATTGAAAAAGACATTGGTCAGCACGGTGACTATCGAAATCTGCAAAGGTCTTCTGGTATCACCCAAGGCGCGCATAGCGCTTTGCATAGAAAAACTCAGACACTGCGGAATCAGGGCTACACCGACAATCGGCAGATACTCTCTGCCGGGTGCGAGTAGTCCCGGATCCTTGTTAAAGAAACGTATAATCAGATCCGGGAATAGGATCGAAAAGAATACTAAAGGCAAAATCAGCAGCATGACGGCTACGATCGAGAGACGGAAAGATTCCTGCACCCGCTTATACTGCTTTCCGCCATAGAATTGAGCCAGATAGACAGCGGCGCCATTGCTGACACCCATAATCGCTGCCAGACCAAGCATAAAAAAACGATTTGCTGCGGCAACGCCGCTGATAGCATAGCTGCCGAGCTGACCGACCATGATATTGTCAACCAGATTGACAGAATTGGTAATGAGCTGCTGCAGCATCATGGGGATTGCAATATAGGATACTCTTTTGACAAAGACACCGTCTAAAGGATAATTCTTGTTCTTTAACAACATAATTTGTCTCCGCCCACCTTGAATCCCTATGCTCTATCAAAGTCATAAAGGGGATTTTTCTCCGGGATCGGAATCGGATAATTACCGGTAAAGCAGGCGGCACAGATAGATTGGCCCATGATCTTGTACATGGTCTCCAGCGGCAGATAGCGCAAACTGGTGGCGCCAATATGCTCGCATATTTCTTCCTGATTGAGTTTTGCAGCAATCAATTCGTCCTCGCTGTGCAGATCAATCCCGTAAAAACAGAGATGACAGAGCGGTGCAGAGGCAATGCGTACATGAACTTCTCTGGCACCGGCAGCAAATAAATGGCCAACAATCCGCTTACAGGTTGTACCGCGCACGATTGAATCATCGACCAGAACCACTCTTTTACCTGACACAATACTGCGGACGGCAGATAGTTTCATTTTAACTCCACGGTCACGGTCAGTCTGTCGAGGACGGATAAAGGTGCGACCGATATAGCGGTTCTTAATTAGTCCCATCTCATGAGGCAGCCCGCTCTCCTCAGCATAACCTTGAGAGGCTGACAGTGAAGAATCGGGCACTCCTACGACGATATCCGCTTGCACATTGTCCTGGCGAGCCAGTTCGCGGCCGCAGGCCTTGCGTGAGGCGTGAACATTGATTTTATCGATATCGGAATCCGGGCGAGCGAAATAAATATATTCCATGGCACAGATTGAAGGCACGCGTTCCGGCGCAAATTGTAAAGACTCAAACTGCTCCTTGCCCATTTTCAAAAGTTCACCGGGGCGGATATCGCGAACAAAATCAGCATTGACGATCGTGAAAGCACAACTTTCCGAACTGATAGCATAACCGCCATTAAGTCTGGCTAAACAGAGCGGCCTTAACCCCAGGGGATCGCGTACGGCGTACATAGTGTTCTTAGTCATGATCACCATACTGTATGCCCCCTGCATCTGCTTACAGGCAGCAAGGATTTTCTCTGCCATTGAACCTTTGGCACGTTGGATCAAATGGGCCACTATCTCAGTATCTGATGTACCTTGGAAAATGCTGCCCTCTTGCTCCAGTTCGTAGCGCAGTTGTCCGGCGTTGACAATCTCGCCATTATGCGCCAGAGCAAAGGTGCCCTGATGTGAACGGACCATAATGGGTTGTATATTTTCTTGAATGTTGCTACCGTAGTTGTTATACAGAACATGTCCCAAGGCATGAATGGCATTATCACTGATCTCATCCAATTTTGCCTTGTCGAAGACATCCGTGACCAGTCCTTTGTCTTTGCGGGTCAGGACCCTCTTGCCGTCGCTGGTAGCAATGCCGCAGGCTTCCTGCCCCCTATGTTGCAGACTGTGCAGACCATAATAGGCCAAAATCCCTGCATCAACTACCTTGTGTAAAGCAAAAATCCCGCACTCTTCATTCAAAGAGCTGCCGAACCATTCCTTTTTCGTCATCTTATTTCCCGTTACTCGAGTTCGTTTTCATATTGCCGCGCATGGCATCAAAGAGTGATTTATCATCAAAACTGATATTAATAGAGGATATGAATTGATCATTATTCCTGGTCTTGAGGAGCAGACTGATAATCGTTTCCGTCACCGCCGCCGTGTCAAGTGAGCCGAACGCTTTGCGTATACCCCAAACCGCATCAAGTTCTTTGGGTGACAGCAATAGCTCTTCCCTTCTAGTGCTGGAACGAGTGATATCGATCGCCGGGAAGATCCTCTTCTCAGACAGTTTGCGGTCAAGCAATACTTCCATATTGCCTGTACCCTTAAACTCTTCAAAGATAACCTCATCCATGCGTGAGCCGGTTTCAATCAGCGCTGTGGCAATGATAGTCAGACTGCCGCCATTTTCTATATTTCGGGCGGCTCCGAAGAAGCGTTTCGGGCCGTAGAGAGCACCTGGATCAAGACCGCCTGACAGTGTTCTTCCGGTAGGTGTGATCGTCAGATTGTAAGCGCGACCCATCCGCGTAATGCTATCCAGAAGAATAACTACATCTTGCTTTAGTTCTACCAGACGCATTGCCCGCTCTAAAACCAACTCAGTCACGCGCACATGATTTTCCGGTGTTTTGTCGAAAGTAGAATATACAACCTCGCCATCAATCGAGCGCTGCATATCCGTAACTTCTTCCGGCCTTTCGTCAATCAGCAATACGATCAGCTTGGCCTCGGGATTATTGGTAGAAATCGCCTTAGCGATCTTTTGAAGTAGAATTGTTTTGCCGGCTTTGGGCGGCGATACGATCATGCCGCGCTGGCCTTTGCCGATAGGAGCGACCAGATCGATAATCCTGGTAGAGAGTTCCTGACGGCTTGTTTCCAGAACGAATCTTTCATTGGGATAAATTGGTGTCAGACGGTCAAAATACGGTCGGCGGATCATCTTATCCGGCGGTAGACCGTTGACCTCCTTGACATAATACAGAGCTTGATAACGGTCATTATCGCGTTGCTGTCGGCAAGGACCGACCACATAATCACCGGTACGCAATCCGAATCTGCGAATATACTGAGGAGGAACGTAGATATCATTAATGCCCTGCAGATAATTTTCTCTTCTTAGGAAACCGTAGTTGTCCTGCATGATCTCAAGCACTCCACCCACAATTTCAGTGGTTTTTTCTTCCACTTCCACGGCAGAACCGGTGCTTTCATTCTCTTGCTCGGATACTTCATTAGAGTCAGCAGTGTCTGCTTTCAGCTTATCCGCGGTAGCGATACTCTCCTGATCCGTTGTGATCAGCCTGGTCTCGACCTTCTCCGCCACAGGCTCAAGTGCTACCGACTTAACGCCTTCATCAACAGATTGGTCCTTAGCAGAACTGACATGCGTACGCCTCACTGTAGGTTTAGCCTTGATCGTAGTACTTCTGCGCTGACTGCCGGTTGTTTTGCGGGCTGCGGTTCTCCTAGTCGTCGAACCGGCCCTTGGCCTTTTCGTAGTGGAAGTAGCTGTTTCAGAAGTCTCCTCAATGGCAGCCTCAGCGGGATCCTTAGCAGTGTCCGTCGCAGCTGCCGACTTGGTAGTGGCTTGTGCCGCCTCGGACGAGGTTGGAGTTTTTTCGGACTCTACGGCGGTTTTAACCGTGGCCTCCGGGCCTTGCTCTAGCTTAGACTCCGGAGCTGTTTTGTCCGCCGTCAGCTTCTCCTCCACGCTCAGCAGATAGTCTAGTAATTCCTTCTTGGTCATCTTTTTGGTCTCTTGTTCCGTCAAAAGACCTGCAACCTGAGCGATTACGGCAAGATCACTTTTCTTCTTGCCTTTAAGTATAAGTTGGGGCATGCAAGATTCTCCTCAAATAAGTCGGCCATTTGCCGCAATAAAATCTATCAAGGGATTCCCTCTTCCAGTGCAAACACGAAAAACGCATCAGGCCCTGCTCAATAAATCTGGAAGTCTGGGAAACTAAGATACATCCAGTATAATAAGCCTTAACCGAATCGTCAACTTCCGGTGCACTCTCCTCATATCCTGCTAATTTTAAGCTATAAAACTGAAAAGTAAAGTATCAGTCAGCCAGATCACCAAATTTTTCCATAATGCCTAGCGCTAGTCCGGTACCGACCGCGACACAGGATTCAGCATCCTCTGCTACCAATACCTCAATGCCGATCTTGGCCGCCAACATCAGATCAAGCCCGTACAACAGCGCCCCGCCACCGGTCATGACCAGGCCTCTTTGGCTGATATCCGCCATCAACTCCGGAGGTGTGCTCTCCAGCACGGTATGCACAGCTTCAAAAATCTGACTCACCGGCTCTTCCAGTGCCTCCAGCATCTCCGTGGAATTCAGTGCTAATGTGGCAGGCATCCCGGTAATTAGATTGCGGCCTCTGACTTCCATCGTCAATTCCTCTTCGCGAGGATAGGCACAGCCGATATTTTTCTTCAGCTCCTCGGCAGTTTGTTCACCGATCAGCACATTATATTTTCTGCGCACATATTTGATAATCGCATCATCAAATTTATCGCCGGCTACTTTGATTGAACTATCAACAACAGGCTGGCAGAGGGAAATAACTGCAATATCGGTTGTGCCGCCACCGATATCTACGACCATGCTGCCGCTGGCCTGTGTGATATCGATGCCGGCTCCGATGGCCGCTGCTACCGGCTCGCGGATCAGATACACATCTTTGGCGCCGGCATGACGACAGGCATCCTCAACTGCTCTAGTCTCCACCTGCGTAATTACGCTGGGCACACAGACTACAATTGTAGGTTTGAAATAGCGCGCCAGAAACCCGGTATTGACCCGGTTGATAAAACTCTTGAGCATTACTTCCGTAACTTGGAAATCCGAAATGACGCCGTCGCGCAAAGGACGGATCGCCTGCACAATATTGGGTGTACGTCCCAGCATCAGGCTAGCACTCTCACCGACCGCCAGCACTTTGCCTGTCTTGCTGTGTAATGCCACCACAGCCGGTTCTCTCAGGACGATACCTTTGCCCACTACATAGATGATCACCGTTGCTGTCCCGAGATCAATCCCGATATTTAATCCTAATCCCATTTGTTGTTTCCTATTATCGCAAAATAACACATATCCAACCGATATGTGAAAAGTATTTCCCACTAAAATTATTGAATCACAATCTTTCAGCTTTGAACGGATCGAAATCTGAAAATCTAGTCGTCTTACGGCTGTCATGATACAATAGTTTATCTGCCTAGGCAAGAAAAATAACCTGGATTTTATCTTGATTAGATACAGGGTTCAGCCGCCGCAAATCCGGCTGAAAGTACTGCAAACAGCCTGAGAGGTCAGAAAATGCTTCTAAAATTGATAGCTGCCATCAGCATGCTGATTGATCATATAGGATACTATTTCGGCTCCTGGCTGCCCCCGGATCTGTATTTCACCTTGCGCGCTCTCGGACGGCTGGCATTCCCCATCTTTGCTTTTTACATTGCTCTCGGTTATCGCCGCACCAGTCATCTGGGTCGCTATTTCCTCAGGCTGACCTGCTTTGCTCTTCTAAGCGAAATCATCATCCGTACCAGCCATGATCTTGCCGGCTACGCCAGCTACGGCACCAATGTCCTCTTCACTTTCGTCGCTGCTTTGGGTTTCATCTCCGGCTGGACTTTATTGACCAGCAGCTGGCGAGACCGAGTCGCCCGTCTGCAACCCTTGACAAACTACTGCGGCAGTCAGGACGAAGCAGATTATTTCCAGATCCGTTACACGCCCGGCGAACTCTCCCTCCACCCTGTGCTCGGTATGGTTCTCGGTACCAGCGCCATGATCATTTCGCTATGTGCAGCCATCTATCTAGACTCTGACTACGGGATCTACGGCATCCTCACCGTCTTCGTCTTCCATCTGGTCCAAAACAAGCACTGTTATGACACCGATCTGACCGGGATGCTGAACAGCTCCCTGCTCTATCTAGTACTCTTAAATCTGCTGGCCCTGTTAGCCTATCGCTATCTGCTTAATCTGCCGGGCCGTTATCAATATATCCAGTTTCTATCCATTATTTCCGTCTTTGTCATTTATAGCCCCCGCGCCGGACGCCAGGCTCTCTATGGCAGCAAACCCGTCGCCTGGAAACAGTATCTCTGGTACATTTTCTACCCTGTCCATATCTTTTTACTCTGCCTGCTCGTCCATTTAATACGTTGACCGGGCGGCTGCGAGCATGAGTTTGAGGCGGTTCTCCTGATTAACACTGGTGGCGCTGGTGTCGTAATCAATGGCGACGATATTAATGTTAGGATTGCGCTCTTTGATCGGGCGCATCATGCCTTTGCCGACTATATGATTGGGCAGACAGCCGAAAGGCTGGACACAAACGATATTGTTGACACCGCTGTCGGCAAGTTCAAGAATCTCGGACGGCAAGAGCCAGCCCTCACCCATCTTGACACCGAAACTGATATAGTCCTGATTCAGTGCGATAACGTGCTCAAAAGGCGCCGGCGGACGGAAGCTGCCTTCCTCTTCCATAACCTTGATCATTTCACGCTTCTTATTACACAGATAGCGAAAAGCAATTCTACTCAGCAGATGAACAAAAAAGTCGCGGCCATAGAATTTGTAATCGACTATGGAATTATAGAGGCAATAGATGAAGAAATCCAACAAGCCGGGCACGACAACTTCTGCGCCCTCGCTTAGCAGGAATTCCTCAAGATTATTATTGCCCAGCGGTGAGAACTTAACATAGATTTCACCGACGATACCAACCTTGACGGCATCGCGCGGCTGTTTCGGAATCGCGGCGAAATCCTCAATAATTTTACGGTAAGTTACCTTGCGGTGGCGCAGAATACGATCTCTGGTTTTAGCAGAAGCGCCCAGAGCATCACCGAGCTGCTTAATCCAACGTTTCTTCAGAGCATCAGCATCGCCGGCAGTAAGTTCATAAGGTTTCGTCTGATTGACCAGACTGTAGATCAGATCGCCGTAGAGCAGAGCATCGAATAGACCCATATACTGTCTTAGATTCATCTTAAAGCCGGGATGTTCTTCTAGTCTAATTAGACTGAGCGAGATTACCGGCACAAATTCCAACTCGGCCTTGATCAGTGCTTTACGCAAGAGAGAGATATAGTTGGAGGCCCGGCAGCCGCCTCCGGTCTGGAAGTAAATCAGTGCCGTCTTGTGCGGATCATACTTGCCTGAGCGCAAAGCATGCAGGAACTGGCCGATCACCAGAATAGCCGGATAACAAGTATCATTATGAACATAGCGCAGGCCCAGATCGACAATCTCTTTGCCCTGACTGGTCAGCAGCTCCATCTTATAACCGTAGGTGCTGAGGAATTCGATCACCAGCTCAAAATGCCCGTTCAGCATCGAAGGAACCAGGATCGTGTACTCCTTTTTCATCTCCGGTGTAAACTGCACATAATAATCAGAAGTCACTGCTTACTCTCCCTGCTGCCAACTATCAAAAGATGGAAGCGGTCGGCATTTTCCGCTTGGACTCTCCCGTCTGCCGCTTCTGACTTGAGCCCGCATCTTTTTGTTTCCCTCCCGGCCCGCAACTGCTTTTTCCCTCTGCTTGCCGTCTGCACGCAGCCGCATCTTTGGCCTCAAGTGCGCCCAGCAGACTGCGCAATCTAATCCGGACGGCGCCCAGATTATTGATATCATCGATCTTAATCTGAGTATAGAGCTTGCCTTGGCTCTCCAAAATCCGCTTTACCTCATCACTCGTAATCGCATCAATACCGCAACCGAAAGATACCAGCTGCACCAACTCGACATCAGCGTTTTCACAAGCAAACTGCGCCGCCTGGTAGAGACGCGAATGATAAGTCCATTGATTGAGAACCCGTAGCTGCGGCAATTCAGCCAGATGTGCCACAGAATCTTCGGTCACAACCACAAAACCCAGCGCAGAAGCTAACTTATCAATACC
>JAAYQX010000006.1 GCA_012519085.1 Clostridiaceae bacterium | reverse complement strand
TCCTGGTCCGCACTGAGACCTCCCCGGAAGATATCCAGGGTATGAATGTATCTGAGGGAATTTTAACTTCGCGCGGCGGCATGACGTCGCACGCTGCGGTGGTGGCCCGCGGTATGGGCAAATGCTGTGTGACCGGTTGTTCAGCGGCTTTGATTGATGAAGATGCCAGAACTATGACCATCGGCGATAGAGTATTCACCAGTGGCGATTGGATTTCACTGGATGGCACAAGCGGCAAAGTCTATGAAGGAGAGCTGGCAACTCAGCCGGCAGAGATTTCGAAAAATTTTGCCACTATTATGGACTGGTCTGACGAGATAAGACAGATGGGCATCAGAACTAATGCAGATACTCCGGCCGATGCGGACAGAGCCAGAGAATTAGGCGCAGAGGGTATTGGCCTTTGCCGCACGGAGCATATGTTCTTCGGTGCGGATCGGATCTTTGCTTTTAGACAGATGATTGTAGCACGTACGGAAGAGGCTCGCCGTGCTGCTCTGGCTGTAATCCTACCGATCCAGAGGGCCGATTTTGAAGGTATCTTCAGAAGTATGGATGGACTGCCGGTGACCATTCGGTTGTTGGATCCGCCTCTGCATGAATTTTTGCCCACCGCCAAGGGTGAGATTAGAGAGCTGGCTGTCGAATTAGGATTTAAAGTAGAGGCTCTTGAAGCGATTATTAATGAACTGCACGAGATTAATCCTATGCTGGGGCATAGGGGCTGCCGACTGGCGATTTCTTATCCTGAGATTGCGGAGATGCAGACTGAAGCAATTATAGGAGCCGCTATCAATGTGATGAAGGAGGGTATCACAGTTAAGCCGGAGATTATGATCCCCCTGGTAGCCGAGGTCAAAGAATTTGAATTCGTAAAGAAAACAGTGATCGATACCGCTGAGCGTGTGCTGACGGAGGCCGGACAGAGGATTAACTATTTAGTAGGTACTATGATTGAGATCCCGAGAGCCTGCCTGACTGCCGACAAAATTGCTCAGGAAGCGGATTTCTTTAGTTTCGGCACCAATGATCTGACACAGATGGGATTTGGTCTCTCCCGCGATGATGCCGGTAAGATTTTGGATGCTTATTACAAAAATAGTATCTTTGAATCAGATCCGACGGCCCATCTCGACCGCGAGGGAGTCGGAATGTTGATGGAGATTGCCACTAAGCTTGGGCGCAAGGCCAATCCGCAGGTCCATTTGGGCATCTGCGGCGAACATGGCGGTGATCCTGTTTCAATTGAGTTCTGCCATTTGCTGGGCTTTGACTATGTATCATGTTCGCCTTATCGTGTGCCTATAGCTCGTCTGGCAGCGGCTCAGGCGGCAATGCGCTATCCAAATGCTGAAAAAAAGATTTTGGTTGAGTACGATTACTGCTGATTAATCATTTTATCTTTAGCGTCAAAGGCTTTCCGATCTGATGAACGGGAAGCCTTTTTTCTATCGGATCGGACAGGTTAAGTCTTCTCGTTCTATCTCGGCTTTTCTATTGGCTGCCAATTTATTTTTTCGATTGTAAATTGGGGGAAGAATTATATTTTGAGGTCAAGATCCTGATATCCCTGGGAGGATAGAGAAATCGTTCAACTAAGAAATGACCGGCGATAGCTCCCAGAGCCAAGCAAATTGGGATGATAAATAGAGCCAGAAAAACAACGATATTGTTGATGCGGAATCGATTCGCCAGATATGAGTACCAATGCATTTCGCCATAGAGATAACGGTGGATAAGATAGTGAGCCAGGTAAATGATACCTACAGCCAGTACTATTGACAGTAGAATAGTTAACCAACGATAGATATTACCCATGATTTTTTTCTTCCGATAGAGGCGGTTCCAGCATAAGATCAGGATTAAGGCCAGTGAAGCTGATGTGCCAAAACCGATCAGGAGGTATCTGTTCAATAATGTCTGCTGTTCGCTGTGGGCCTGGTTGAGAGCTACAGTGTAGGATGTTCCGGACTCGAAAAATAGATCCGAACGCACAAATTCTTTAACCGGCTTTAGGGAAAAATAATGGCCGACGATTAGAGACAAGGACAGACCAGTTATTATGACCAACAGAACCAGAACGATTATTCTGGCCAAACGTTGCTGCTTGCTTAGTTCCGCCATTTCGTTTTTGCCCCTCGGTACCGAGCACTGGCTTCGGTTCGAATTCCTAATATTGCACTGCCTCTTTCCTGCATCACTCTTAAGTTTATTAAAGCCAATGCCCTGGATTTATCTTCTCCTGCCTATATTATCACAGGAATCCGCAAGCCTGAATAATCTTTGCGGGCAGTATTAATCTAATAACAGTGCAGAGCATTATGCGCTGAATTATATGCTAGAATGTCGCTATCTGTTGGTTGAGGGAGCAGAGATGGATAAACAGCACAAGCGAGTATTTGAGATTGATTTGGTTCGCGGCTTTGTCTTGATTTTGGTGGTGCTCTATCATCTGATCTATGATCTCTATGAATTTTTACAGCTGGAAAGTCTGTCATTTATCTGCTCACTTGAACTGGATCTCTTTCTGCGACTGCCTTTTCTGGGAGTACTGACCTTGATCTCAGGTATCAGTTGCAGTTTTTCGCGCAATAATCTGCGGCGTGGCGGTCGTATGTTGCTGTATTCTGCAGGCTTTACAGTAGTAACATATCTGCTTGAATTCCGGTTCTGGCCTGGCATTGGGGTGATCTGGTTCAATATTATCCATGTGGTCAGTGTCAGCACACTGATCTATGCCCTGCTTGTGTGGCTGTACGGGAAAATTGACCGGGATTCCAGGTGGCAGGAAAATCACAATCTGACAGTTATTCTTGTAATATTAGGCTCATATATTGCTTACCTCGGGCAGGTGGTCAGCACATTGCCATTTCAGACCAGACCCGGTAGCTGGTGGCTCTTACCGCTGGGATTTCCGCCGCCTGGTTTGGTTATGATGGATTATTTGCCTTTGATTCCTTGGCTGGGCTTTTTCCTGATCGGTGCAGCCGTAGGGCGCTTAAGTTATCCGGACAAAGTGACCAGATTTCCCGGTGCCTCTCCACGTCTGTTGACATGGCTCAGCCCAATCATCTGGATTGGCAGGCATTCTTTGCTGGTCTATATTTTGCATCAGCCCTTGTCGCTGCTCTTGGTGCTTGGCTTAAAAGCTCTGTTCGGACTGTGAGTTCAGACATATAATTTAGCGGTAGTGACAGTGCTAGTCCCGGTCTGGCCGGTAGAAATATTTCAGAGGTAATTGTGACGGGAAAAGTTTTTTTACTTAATCATGAAGAATATGCCATCTGCGCCGAGATGGTGCGGCTATTCTTTGGTCAATGCCGGAGAGAGGATGATCATTTGCTTTTCCCCTATGATTATCATCTGTCTACATCCGCGACTTCACCCGGAATTGAGATTATGATTGATCCTGCGGTGGATTCTGCTTGCTTGCAGGCCCTGCGATATAAAACCGTCTATACTCCTGAAGAGCTTGAACCTTTAACTCGGATTCAAATCAGAGTTGAAGCTGAACGGAGATATGAGGCCAGCTGCCGAACCAATTTGGTGCAGTTGCGGCGCAAGTTAAAAATGACCCTATACCAGGTCTTGCAAGAATGGACTGGTATCAGCTTTCCTTGGGGTTCCTTGAGTGGGGTGAGGCCGACGCAGATCTGTGCCGAGCTATTGGCGCAATCAGGTGAACAGCGTGCTCGTGAAATTTTGCTGCGAGATTATCGTCTGCTCCCGGATAAGGCACAACTGGGCTTTGAGGTTGCCGGGCGAGAACAGGCAATCTTATCCCAATATAATTCCGGTGACTTTGTTGTTTATTGCGGCATACCTTTTTGTCCGACGCGATGCAGCTATTGCAGTTTTACCACCCGCGACGCCATGCGGTATCAGGATCTGCTTCCTGATTATGTCGAAGCTGTAATCAAGGAAGCGAAAACTGTTTTCCGGCACTGGCGACAAGGATCTGCCGCAGCCGTCTATTTTGGCGGTGGTACACCTACTTGTCTGCCGGCCGGGCTTTTTGAGTATTATATCGATGAGTTGCTTAGGTATATACCTCATGACTCGACCAGTGAGCTGACAATGGAGGCCGGGCGCCCTGATACTTTGGATCGGAAAAAGCTGGAGCTGATTAAAGAGCATGGTTTTACGCGACTTTGCATTAATCCGCAGACGATGCACGATGCCAGCTTGCAGAGAATTGGGCGCCGTCATACAGTAGCAGAGACACTCAAGGCCTATCAGTCGGCCCGCGGTTTGGGTTTCACTTCGATCAATATGGATCTGATCTTTGGCTTGCCGGGTGAACCGGTAAGCGCCTTCGTCTCTTCATTAGAGCAAATTATATCCTTGGCTCCGGAGAGCATAACTTTGCACAGTCTGGCACTAAAGCACTCCTCACGATTGCTGTCTGAGATTAAAGCCGACGACGCCTTGGCGGCTTCTTTGCCGGACCCGGAATTGACTGCCGGGTTGGAGAAGGCATATGGCCTTTTACGTGCAGCCGGTTATCAGCCCTATTATCTGTATAAGCAAAAGAGGAGTCGCGGTGCCTTGGAGAATACCGGTTTTGCCCTGTCCGGGCATGAGTCTGCTTATAATGTGCTGATGATGAGTGATCGTTGTCATGTGATTGGGCTGGGGAGCGGTTCTACCTCTAAGTTCTCTGCCGGTTCAAATGTCGTCAGGCAGTATAATAGTAAGGATCTTGGCGATTATATCAGCAGAGCTGATGAATTTGCCTGCAGGAAAGCAGCGCTTTTCCTGCAGGCAAAGGTAGATCGGGATGACTAGAGCGTATTGAGCTCAAAACTTAGCTGTCATCACCCGGGAATTTCATCGCGCCGAATCTGTATACGACGGAGTCTGCGTCCAGCAGATCAAATCCGCTCAAACCGGAATCGTTATTTGTTAATCCTTTATTGTAAAAGGCCATGACAAATCCGTCATAGCCAATCGGCAGCAGCACTGAAATATTCTGTCTGAAGGTCAAAATATCATTTTCCCATTCGTTGGTAATAGTATCCGCAACTATCCTGCATTGATCGAAAATTTCGCCGTTATAATTGACAGAAAAGTCTATAGTATCGTACTGGCCCGGGTTAAAGGTCTCGGTGAAAAGATCGTAATCATAGTAATCCATATATTGCCAGTCATACCAAGCACCGTATTCTTGGGCATTGTCATCGAAAAATTCGATATTCCAGCCGGCGACATACCAATCGTAACCCTCAGGCGGATCAGGTAATCCGGTTATCTCACCGACTCCGTATGTTATAACATTGACTGTGCCGGTAGTTGTAAGGGATTGATCCTCATAACAGATAGTGGTGTAAGGTGCCGATACATAGTCCTCGATCGCCAGTACTTCCTGATTATTTGCTACAAAAGAGGGCATCAGAGGAGTGCCATTGGTTTCTTGGCAGACGGAGCAGGTCTCCGGTTGCTGATAATTAGCAGGTTGCCAGTCGTGCTCTCCCATCTCGGTACTTTGCTCGCCGCAGACGGAGCAGGTCTTGGGGGTTTGACAATCTGCACCCTCTATCCAGGTGTGCTCGAGAGGTTCGCCCTCGGTGGCCTGACAGACGGAACAGGTCTTGGGGTGCTGGCAAGTTGCATCGACCCAGATATGGCCAAGCGGGACTCCCTCAACTTCGCCGCAGACGGTGCAGGTCCTGGGATTGAGGCAATCTGCTTCCTTCCATTTGTGGTCAGCCACCGAACCCTCTGTCGCTCCACAGACAGTACAGGTTTTCGGTGTCTTACAGTCTGCAGCTTTCCAATCATGTCCGAGCGGTTCGCCTCGCGTCTCTTCACAGCGGGAACAGATCTCCGGGTGCTCACAGTCCGCGGGACTAAAGTCATGATTCCCGAAGAGGCAGGTCGTAAAATAGAGGATCAGAGCTGTGGCTACCAGAACAAGGACAACAGCAGCTGCGCTGACGGCAATAATAATCTTGCGCTTCTTTTTCCTTTTCAGATCGAGGTCAGAAGGTGGCTGGCTCATATAAGATGGCTGTCCGGGAGGCGGATAGGGTGGAACTTGTCCCGCCGGAAAACCTGAAGGACCAGGTCCCGGTCCCGGCCCCGGAGGAAAACCTGCAGGCCCCGGTCCCGGTCCCGGAGGATAACCCGGCGGACCCTGAGGTGGCGGGAAGCCTTGCTGCATCGGCGGCCCGGGTGGCCGTCCTTGCAGTGCCGGCATCTCCTGCTGCTGCTGACCCGGAGGCTGTGGTTGTCCTTGTGGCGGCTGCCCTGGCTGTGGTTGGTCTGGCGGCAACTTCACCTTTTGTTGTTCCACGGGCTGTGTCTGGCCCTGATCAGGCGGAGACGGAGGCGGAGCCCACTGCTGTGGTTGTTCCGGCGGGGCTGCCGATTGATCAGGTGGCGGCCATTGCTGGAAATTCTGTGGTTGATTAGAATCCGTGTTGTGATTTGTATTCTGATCCATGGTCATC
>JAAYQX010000029.1 GCA_012519085.1 Clostridiaceae bacterium | reverse complement strand
TATCCACGTGCTGCTCGTCTGGTAGACAGATTGCACGACTACGGTTATATCGGACCTTTTGAGGGGAGCAAACCTAGAAAGGTATTAATCTCTATGGAACAGTATTTAGCGATGCACGAGGGGGATGATACATAATATTAGTCTCTGATCGACTAAATAATGTTTGAGGCGGTGAAAATTAATGGCGATTATAATTGATGGTGCAAAGTTAGCGCAGGAAATTAGAACAGAGATCAAGGCTGAAGTCGAGGAATTGATAAAGAGTAATAGAAGAGCTCCCGGTCTGGCAGTGATCCAGGTTGGTGACGATCCTGCTTCAACGATCTATGTCAGAAATAAATTTAAAGCCTGTGCAGAGGTTGGGATGGAGTCTTTTGGTTTTACGCTGGAAGATTCCGTCTCAGAACAGGAAGTATTAAGATTGATCTCCGATTTAAATACGGATTCTAGAATTGATGGCATTCTTTGTCAGCTTCCCCTGCCGACACAAATTGATCAAAATAAAATCATATTTGCGATTGCACCGGATAAGGATGTTGATGGCTTTCATCCCTACAATGTCGGTTTGTTATTGATGGGTAATCCTGAAGCTTTGGTTGCCTGTACGCCTTTAGGTTGTATGGAAATGCTTAAGGCATACGGTATACCCACTCGCGGCAAGCGAGCAGTTGTTATTGGGCGCAGCAACATCGTGGGCAGACCAATGGCTGCATTATTGCTCAGTGCGGACTGCACTGTCACCACCACACATTCACATACCCCTGCTGAAGATTTGCCGGGCATCTGTCGTGAAGCTGATATTCTAGTCGCAGCAACCGGCAAGGCAGGCCTGATCACTCCTGACTTCATTAATAGTGACCAAGTTATACTTGATGTAGGAATTTCCCGCACGGCAGATGGTAAAATTGTTGGCGATGTAGACTTCGCGACTGTCGAGCCGCTGGTGAAGGCAATTACTCCTGTTCCGGGTGGAGTCGGCCCGATGACGATTGCAATGCTGCTGAAGAATACACTCACTTCATATCGGAGACGGATGGCTGACTAGTGAATAATCTTGTGATACAGGAGCTTGAGTCAGAGCGGCAGATCTATAGTGCTGAGATTATTTCTATCGGTACTGAATTATTATTGGGTCAAATAGTCAATACTAATGCCCGCGATTTGGCCTGTGAACTTTCTGAGCTGGGGATTAGTAATTACTATCAAGCTGTAGTTGGCGATAATCCTGAGCGGATGGAAGCAGTCATTAGGCAAGGCTTGGAACGTAGTGATCTTGTCATTGCAACCGGCGGTTTGGGCCCTACAGAAGATGATATTACCATGCAGATATGCGCTAAAATCGCCGGCACAGAACTGGTTTTTAATGCCGAAGCTGCAAAATGGATTCGGGATCGAATTACTCGCCACCATTATGTGTTGACTAGTAATAATTGGAAACAGGCTATGCTGCCCAGGGAGACTAAAATTCTATATAATGCAGCCGGAACTGCGCCGGGTGCTTTATTCCAATTAGACTATGCAGGGAAGAGGCGTTATTTGGCTGTTTTACCCGGTCCGCCTCTGGAAATGAACACCATGTTTAAAAGGGAATTAAAGCCTTGGCTGTGTACTATGACCAGACGTCATTTGCAACATCTGTATATTCGAACTATCGGTTTAGGCGAGAGTCGTTTGACCTCAATGATTTCGGATATTATTCACGATCAGGGGACAGTAACAATTGCGCCATATGCAGAGGATGGCGAAGTAGTTTTACGGCTCAGTGTGATGGCTTCTGCGGAGCAGACAATTGAGGAATTGAATGAAATTTTTCAGCCTGTGCTGGTTCAGATTAAAGCCAGGTTAGGGGAATACATTTATTCTGTTGAAAACAAAACTCTGCCACAAATCATTGTAGAGCAGCTTTCTGCTCAAAACGCTAGAGTCTGCTTTGCCGAATCTTGTACAGCTGGGCTCTTAAGCGCTGAGCTGGCCAGTATCCCCGGTGCCTCTCGTGTATTTTCCGGTTCTATGATAGTCTATGCCAATGAGCTCAAGCAGTCTTTACTGGGCGTTCCGGCTGAAATATTGCAATATGACGGTGCTGTCAGCGAGCAGTGTGCAATTGCTATGGCTGAGGGGATTCGCTCTTTGTTGCAGACTGACTATGCAGTGTCCGTAACCGGCATTGCCGGGCCTGGAGGAGGTACTGATAGTAAACCTGTCGGGACTGTCTGGATTGGTTTGTCAGAGCATTCAGGAACGTTTGCCCGTCATTTTATACTAAGAGGAGAACGCAACCGAATCCGCAGAATCGCAACGCTCAATGCGCTTGATCTTTTACGCAGGCAGATTTCTGCAGAATAAGGGGAAAGAATAGGATGAGCAAAAGAAGCCTGTCAAAAGATCTATCCCTAGTGACAATTGCAATGATGGTAAGCCTAGCTGCAACAAAAGCTACCGGATTCATTAGGGAGATTCTAATTGTTCCTGTCCTAGGATATGGTATTAATTCAGATGCCTATAATATCGGTTTTCAAATCCCTGATCTTTTTTATCAGATGCTGGTGGGCGGAGCTATTAGCGCTGCAGTTACGCCATCCCTGAGCTCTGCCATTGCTAAAAACCAGGCCAAGCGCTTCTGGAAGAGTTTAAGCACATTCATTACTGTGATGACTTTAGTGTTAATTGGTGCGAATATTCTGGGTGGAATTTTTGCTCCCTATCTGATTAGGGCCTACAATATGAAGCAGCCGGCTGAAGTTGTTGACTTGGCAGTCCGAGTTACAAGAGCTCTATTTCCTCAAACAATTTTTCTTATGTTGGGCGGTTTGCTGGCAGGTGTTCTCTACGGCAACAAGATTTATCACAAGCAGATGTTTTCCACCTTCATCTATAATATTGTCTGCATTTTCTTTATTCTGTATTGGGGAGATAAAACCAGTAGCGGACCGGTTCGTGTAGCCTTCGGCGTCGTAATTGCCGCCTTCGTCCAGTTTGTATATATTTTGGTGCGGGCGAGAAAAGAGATTCGTCCCTATCGACCAAATCTTGATGTCAAAGATCCCGGATTTAAAGCACTTGTTAGATTAGCGATTCCTACTTTGATGTCGGGATCTGTTATGCAGATCAATTCAATTATCCAAACTCATTTTGCTCATCAGTTTCAAGGGGCAGTTACCGCTTTGCGCCATGCTCAGGTAACAAGAAATTTGCCTTTGGGCATTATAGTGGTATCAATGACTAATATTATTTTACCCACTTTGTCATATGAACATGCACTAAAGAACTACAAAAATATGCGCCGCATCTATACAAACGGCCTTCGACGCGTCCTTTTCATGGTTATGCCCTTTATACTGATTTTCGTCGTTCTTTCGCAAGATACGATTCGTGCCATATTCCAGTGGCGGGGAGCAATACCTGAGAACCGTATCGCTATTGAGGCCGGTCTGTTGCAGATATATGCCTTTTCTCTAATTCCTGCTACCTGTATTCAGGTTTTAATAAATGCATTTTATGCGCGAAAAGTGACTCGGATTTCGGTACTGACCTCAATTGTCTCTCTGGCTTTAAATCCTGTCCTCTGTATATTATTTGCCAATACTCTAGGATTTGGTTTATATGGTATTCCTATTGCGAGCATTATTAATGATCTAATCAGATGGGCAATTCTGTCCATCCTATACAAGATGCATATTCCTCAGGCCAGGCCTAATCGGATGTTGCCATTCTATCTGCGCTGTCTGTTCATATCCCTGATAACGGCTATTGTATTGATGGGAGTTAATACACTGCCTCTACACCCAGCCGGCAAGGTAATGCAAATTGTGGTGTATCTGGGTAAAGTCGGAATTGCACTGATAACCTGGTATTTTGCCGGAATTGCTATCGGCCTTAGAGAAGCAAAGTTCATCCAAAAGGAGGTGAGAAGAATTTTGGGCTTTTCACCGGTAATTGAGTAGTTTTTGTTCATTGTGGCTCATTTTAGTCAATCACGGCTTGCTATTTTAGCCAGTTTTCTTGACTAAAGGAACTACTGCCAGCAAAATCTTTATAGTTGACAGTTTATTTTTGTTGGCTTATCATCAATGGGAACATACGTTCACAATGATTCATGAAATAATTAATATGATAAAGAGGAGCAGATATGGCCAGAGCAAAAAAATCTTCCAAACATAGACAGAATATTGAACCGAAAGCTAATGAAGAAAGAAAAAAGGCTTTAACGGCAGCGCTAAATGAAATTGAAAAACAATATGGTAAAGGTGCAATCTTGAAGCTGGGAGATGAGGTTGATTATGAGATTTCTTCTATTCCTACCGGGGCACTATCACTTGACATTGCTTTGGGCATTGGCGGTCTCCCGCGCGGACGTGTTGTAGAAATCTTCGGACCTGAGGCTTCCGGTAAAACAACCGTGGCATTACACTGTATTGCGGAGGCACAGAAATTAGGTGGAATTGCAGCTTTCATAGATGCAGAACACGCGCTGGATCCATCCTATGCAGCCAAATTAGGTGTAGATATCGATAATTTGATTGTCTCCCAACCTGATTATGGTGAGCAGGCCCTTGAGATAACTGAAGAATTGGCACGAAGCGGTGCTGTTGATATTATTGTCGTTGATTCCGTTGCAGCCTTAGTCCCCAGAGCTGAAATTGATGGTGAGATGGGCGATGCAATGGTTGGACTGCAGGCAAGATTGATGTCTCAGGCATTGCGCAAACTGGCCGGTGTATTGAATAAATCACAAACACTGGTTATTTTCATTAACCAATTACGCGAGAAAATCGGCGTTATGTTTGGCAATCCGGAAACAACAACCGGTGGCAGAGCGTTGAAGTTTTACTCATCGGTCAGACTCGATGTCCGAAGAATAGAGACCTTGCGCAGTGGCACGGAGATTATTGGTTCCCGTACCCGTGTAAAAGTAGTTAAAAATAAGGTGGCACCTCCATTCAAAGAAGCGGAATTTGACATTCTATATGGTGAGGGCATCTCCCAGACGGGTTGTCTGATAGATATTGGCGTCGAATTGGATATAGTCAATAAGAGTGGATCATGGTTCTCATATCAGGGGGAACAGATGGCTCAAGGACGTGATAATGCCAGACAGTATCTGATTGATAATCCTGAGATTGCTGAAGAGATTGAAGAAAAAATCCGTGATCATTTTGAGGCAGCTGATGAAGAGTCAGAGGAGTCGAATTCTGTGGATAAGGATAAACTGGCTTTAGATGATGTAGATGATCTGCTGGGGCTTGATTAATGTCCAATTTTTTAGGCAGTGATGACAAAATTATCCTTTGATATTTTGCGCGAAAAAGCGGTTAGATTCATTGGCCTGCGACAGAACAAATCCAGTGGCCAAGTCAGAGCACGCCTGAAAAGGGAAGGTGCTGATGAATTGCTGATTGAAGCTGTAATTAGCTATTTGCGAGATATTGATTATATAAATGATTTCAGAGCCGGTCGTGCGATGATGAGAAGCTATCAAGGGCGGCGTTTTCGCTCTCGGCTTGCCGTTCAGTACGAATTGAGGCGAAAAGGTGTTCCAAGAGATATTGCTGAAGAACTTGTAGAAGAATTACCGACAGATCATGATTCCGCTTGTCAATTAGTGCATGCGCGGTTTCCTAATCCGAGTAAGGCTGATCGCCAACAAATCAATAATCTGCTCCGGAGCAGAGGTTACGACTACTCCATAATCAGGGAGATAATTGACAAATATCTTGCCGGAAAATAGTATAGCGTAATGAAGTTTTATTTACTGACTCTGGGCTGTCCCAAAAACCAAGTTGATGCCGAATTTATGAGCGCGCGACTCACTGAGGCTGGCCATACTTCATGCTCTGAGCCGCGAGACGCTGATCTGCTAATTGTTAATACTTGTTCCTTTATTGAACCCGCCAGAGCTGAGGCGGTTGAAGTAATTTTAGATTTGTTACCGTATAAGAAGCCACATGGCAAGGCTGAGTATCTGATATTGACCGGCTGTTTGCCGCAGATGATTGGCAGAGAGATTTTTAAGGCATTGCCGGAAGTAGATGCCATACTCGGTACTGCAGAGTACGGACTAATTGTTGAAACAGTTAGTGCACTGATAGCGGGGGAGTGGCCGGTCGATAGATCCCCCCAAGGTGTCGGCGGTATTTCACATTTGTGTGGTACGCGTGTGCCGGCCAGTCAACAATATGCCTGGCTGAAGATTTCCGAGGGATGCTCTAATCACTGTACTTATTGCACCATTCCGTCTATTAGAGGCCCACAGATTTCTCGCTCTATTGAAGATATCCGCCAAGAAGCTCTGTCATTAGCTGCTCGAGGAGTACAGGAAATAATATTGATCGCTCAGGATACGACTCGTTACGGTACAGATATCTACGGAAAGCCTGCATTGGATTTATTGTTACAGGAACTAGATAGTAAATTACCTTCTGATATCTGGATAAGGATGATGTATTTTTATGCTGATTCCATTACCGACAACCTGATCGATACGATAGCTCAATCAGTCAGAATTCTGAACTATATCGATCTTCCTATTCAGCATGCGTCAAATACTATTTTAAAGCGTATGGGGCGCTTGGAGACATCAGAGCTGATAAAGGGAAAAATTGCCCTGTTACGGAGTAAATTGCCTGGATTAATATTGCGTACAACTGTTATGGTAGGCTTTCCCGGGGAGACAGAAGCTGATATTGAGATACTGCTGAATTTGATGGAAGAGATCAGATTTGATCGGCTTGGCTGTTTTATCTTTTCGCCGGAAGCAGGGACTCCTGCTGCCAGATTAACACCTAAAATCAGTTCTGATATTGCTCAAAATAGATATGATAGGGTAATGTTAGCACAAAGTAGAATTGAATTAGCTAAAAGTCAAGAACGAATAGGAACGATAACTGATGTTATCTTTAGTGATTATCAGGAAGGTGATATACTTTATCAAGGGCGCAGTTACGGCGAAGCACCGGATGTCGACCCTGTGATCTGGGTGGCGTCAACTGTACCTGACCTGGATCTGAATAGACGCTATCCTGTACGAATTGTTGAGGCGGATCATTATTCTTTAGTGGGGGTTACTGAGTATGAATATTGCGAATAAGTTAACAATCAGCAGGATTATTCTGGTTCCTTTTATCATGCTGTTTATGCTACCCCTGCCTTTTGACTGGGCAGCTAAATGGAATAGTTTTGTGACTGGCTTAGGTGGTCATATAATCGCTCTTACTTTATTCATACTAGCTTCTATCACAGACTTTTTGGATGGCCACTACGCTAGAAAATGGGGGCTTGTATCCAATTTTGGTAAATTTTTAGATCCGATAGCCGATAAACTGTTGGTAATTTCTACCTTTGCCTGCCTAGTGGCTTTGGATCGGGCTGGAGTAGTGGCACTGGTAATTATTATTGCTCGTGAGTTTATAGTTACCGGTATGCGTCTGATGGCTGCCCAGCAAGGCGTGGTAATTGCAGCAAGTATGTTCGGTAAAGCCAAAATGGTTACTCAATTGATCGCCATCATATATCTGTTGGCATTGCCAATTATTTATCAGATAACTGATTTGAATTATCCCAATAAGCCTTTGGAGATTTTTGGTACAATCCTGGTTGGAATTGCGGTTATTATGACAGTCTTGTCCGGAACAGATTATCTGTGGAAAAATCGTAAGTTTTTTGCGGATTAATAATTGCCTAACTATTAATATCCCCGCTGCTAAACTTGACATTTTGCTGATCAACCACTAAAAGTATTATATTAATGCAGAAAACCTCTGCTTTATAATATGGAGAATAGTTCTTAGGAGGAATCTATAATGACTACAGAACAAATATTTGAACGCGTACGCGATATGCTGGCTGAACAATTGCGTATCAGTCCGGAAACCATTAAAATGGATTCTAACTTCATTGATGATATGAATGCTGACTCTTTAGACATTGTTGAAATGGTAATGACTATGGAACAGGAATTTGATCTGTCCATACCTGATGAGGAGGCAGAGCGTATTAAAACGGTGGGTGATGCTGTCGCATTCATTCAGGCCAATATCTAGGCGTACTATTGTTTAAGCAGAGCCCCTTATGTATTGAGGGGCTCTTTTTTTGAAGAGGAGGTGAGATATGGAAAAGAAAAATTTGCAGGAATTAATGAGTATTTTGTCTTATGATTTCAAAAATCCTCAGTTATTGGAAACAGCTCTCACTCACTCGACATATGCGTATGAAAACCGCGGCATTGAAAATAATGAACGTCTTGAATTCCTTGGTGATGCTGTTTTACAACTTGTTGTCAGTGAGCGCCTCTTCTTCATGCCCAGCAAACCCCAAGAAGGGGAAATGACTAAGGCGCGATCTCTTGTAGTCTGTGAACGTACTTTAGCTAGAGCTGCTTCGGATATCTCTCTGGCGAAATATTTACAGCTGGGTAAGGGTGAATTGATGACAGGGGGTTCAACAAAACCTTCGAATCTCGCCAATACGCTGGAAGCCGTTTTCGGAGCTGTTTACCTGGATGGCGGCTTGTCAAGCGCCAGGAAAGTTATTGTTGCACTCCTAGCTTCTTATCTGGAACTGGCGATGAGCGGAGAAATACAATATGATTTTAAGAGCAGGCTATTAGAGCTTGTTCAGACAGCCAAAGGTCATAGCACGCTTAACTTTGTTATCATCGCTGAGGAAGGACCTGTGCATGACCGAACGTTTACGGCTGCAGTTGTTGTTGACGATATAGAAGTTACGTCAGGACGTGGCAGCAGCAAAAAGGAAGCCGAACAGAACGCAGCTCGTAAAGCATTGACCATGATAGTCTGTGATGATTCCGGTTGTGGTTTGCTCTCGGACCTTACTGAGAGTATTCAAGACGGGGTGGACGATTAATGCATTTGACTTCCCTGGAGATGCAGGGGTTTAAATCTTTTCCAGAGTACACAGTGATTGAATTCCATAAAGGTATCACTGCAATTGTCGGGCCGAATGGATCCGGAAAATCTAATGTAACTGATGCCATTAGATGGGTTCTAGGCGAACAGAGTGCGCGCTCTCTGCGTGGCGACAAGATGGAGGATGTTGTCTTTAACGGCACTGAAAATCGCCGTGCCATGGGCTTTGCGGAGGTTGCAATTAATTTTGATAATAGTGACCAGGCCTTGCCGTTGGAATATAATCATCTACGGATTGTACGCAGGTATTATCGCTCCGGTGAGAGTGAATATTTAATTAATCAGACACCTTGCCGACTGAAAGATATTACAGCACTGTTCATGGATACGGGCATTGGGAGAGATGGTTATTCTCTAATCAGTCAGGGCAAGGTCGATGAAGTCTTAAGTTCCAGGTCTGAGGACAGAAGACGAATATTTGATGAAGCGTCAGGAATAGTAAAGTACAAGACACGTAAACTGGAAGCAGAACGCAAACTGGAACGAACAGATACTAATCTGATTAGAATCAATGACATTCTTGACGAATTATCAGACAGGCTGCCTCATTTGCAAAATCAAGCAGAAAAGGCTCGAGTTTTTCTGGAATTATCCACCAGTGCAAAAAAGTTAGACATTGCTTTGATACTACACCAATTAGACGTCAGGAAACATGAGGCCAGCAGACAGTCTGAGGTCAGGAACCGTCTGTCGGAAGATCTTGCAGCCGCTGAGACAGAAGTTGCCCGTGTTAGACAAGATTATGAATCAACCGGTCACAGCATTCGCGAGCTTGAGCAGTGTACTGATAATCTGCGTCAGAAATATGCGCAAGCGCTTGATGAATTATCTCTTAAGACCAATAATATAGGTTTGCTCAATGAGCAAAATAAACATTTGACCCGAGAGAAAACGGAAGCTCTTTCTGAACTGGAAAGACTGTCAAGACAACAAGAGCTGCTGGTAGCCGAGCAAGAGACGAGAGAACATAAACAAAATGTTTTAGAACGTCAGAAAGAAGCATTTGGAAAACAACTTTCTGTGGTCGAGAAGCAGTTTCAAGCGCTGTTAGAACAAATGGACGAACAGGCTCAAGCGCAGGATCACCGCAGGCAGGAGTTATCTTCTACACGGGAAAAGATTTTTGCTATTGAAACAGACCAAATCAGGCTTCAGAGCGAAATTGAGTTGCTGGACAGACAACAGAACAGCCTGAAACAGCAGATCATTTCATTTAAATCAGAACAAGCTGCTCTAAACAGGGCTAAAACAGATACCCAAACAGCTTATACTGCTTTAGAACAAAATATTTCCCTGTTGTCTGCACAACGCAGTGAAACTGATCAGTTCCTTAACAAGAAAAATTTAGAAATTAATAGTTTGGCGGCAGAGCATGATAATATTCTCCAACAGATCAGAGACTATCAATACCAGCAATCAACATTGACCAAATTAGAAGAGAATTTAGAGGGATATCAAGCTCCCGTCAAGAAAATTATGCAGAAAGTGCAGTCTGACGCTGATTTTGTGCCGGATATGATAGGTCCTCTTGGTGCACTGATTGACATGTCTCCTGAATTTGAAACGGCCATAGAGGTGGCACTTGCGGCTAGTGCCAATTATCTTGTTACCAATACTGCCACAAGTCCTCAAATTCTTATTGAATGGCTGCGAGAGACTGATAATGGACGTGCCACTTTTTTACCGCTTGAAACTATAACACCTAGAAAGCTCAGCTCTGATCTGATTGCTAGTGCACAAAAAAATCCCGGTTATTTGGGTCTCGCCTCAGATCTAGTCAGTTTTCCGGAATCAATTAAAAATGTTGTGGAATATCAGCTTGGACGCATACTGGTTTGCGATACCTTTGATCATGCCCGTACAATGGCCAGTGATATACAGTATGGCTGCAGAATTGTGACACTGGAGGGAGATGTTTTTCACCCCGGCGGTTCAATAAGTGGCGGTTCTATTAAGCGTTCCGCATCGGGTGTAGTTGGCCGGAGCGGTAGAATTGCAGAACTCGGCCGTAGAATTGATCATTTATATAATATCCGACCGGAGTTGAGTCAAAAACTAGATGAGGCTCGTGCTGAACTGCTTGTGACCACAGCCCAAAATGATGAGATTATGGCTGAGATTCAGCAGCTTTCCGAGAAATTAAACAGTCAGCGTTTAAAACTGGATGGCTTTTCAGAAACTGAAAATAAACTCAAATATGAATTAGAGCATTTGGAGACTACCTTAGCAGAATTATCAGCTGAAAAAACCAAACTGCAAGAGCAGAGCATAGCAGCCCAGGAGGAACTAAGAAATGAGCAAGAAACTCTAGCTGCACTGACAGAAAAAATAGAACAGGAAAGTGCGAAAAGAGAAGCTGCCAGGACGGAACGTGATAGGTTGCGTGAACAGCAGACTGATCTAAAGATAGCCCTGGGATCAATTGAGCAGTCTTTAGCGGGTATTATTGACTTTATTAAGCATCTTAATGAACAAGCAGTGTCTGATGAATTGAGACGTTCTCAACTGAAGCAACTTGTGGTTGCAGCCGAAAAACAGCATTCAGACAATATGTTAAGCCTTGAACAATTATCAGCTGAAGTAGATCAGGTACGAGACGGCATTTCCAGTTCGATAGCTGAAATTGATGAACAGAATACAGAAAAGACCCTTTTAGAGGATAAGCGACTGAGACTATTCCATAGTATTGAAACTCAAAGTGAGAGTCTATCCTCAATCAAAGGCGAATTAGTTAGGCTTGAAGAGGCATTATTAAGAATCGAGCAGAGTAATGATGTATTGCGCAATCGCCTATGGGAGGAATATGAGCTTACTGAAGCTACTGCTCAAGATTGGAAGCAAGATATTGTCAGCTACAATAAATCTCAAAAGGAATTTAACCAGTTGCGTTCAAAAATCAGGGAACTGGGTACCGTCAATGTGGACGCTATCCGCGAGCATGAAAGCTTAATGGACCGATATGATTTTATGACAAAACAACGCAATGATATTGAGCTGTCCAGGAGAGAGCTGACAGATTTGATTAAGGATCTTGATTTGGCAATGGCTGATCAGTTCCAGCATTATTTCACTGAGATCAGTATTAATTTTGATTCGGTGTTTAGGGAATTATTTGGAGGCGGTTATGCTGAATTATCATTACAGGACACAAATGAAATTCTTAGTACTGATATTATTATTAAGGCACAACCACCCGGTAAACGTTTGCAGAATCTAAGTTTACTCTCAGGTGGCGAGAGAAGCCTGACAGCAATTGCCTTACTATTTGCCATCCTCAGAATGAAGCCGGCGCCGTTTTGCGTTTTTGACGAGGTTGAATCGACGCTTGACGATGCCAATGTTCTAAGATTTACTGATTATATCAGGCGCTATGCCGATAATACTCAATTTATTCTGGTCACCCACCGCAAGGGAACTATGGAGGCAGCGGAACGTCTTTATGGTGTAACTATGCAGGAAAGGGGAGTCTCCAGTATTTACTCTATGAAACTGTCAGATTATCCTGCGGATTAGATAATAAATATCAGGTGAGAAAATGAGCTTATTAAATAAATTCAAAGACGGCTTATCCAAAACAAGACAATTCGTTACGGAGAGTTTCAATCGTGTGGCTGCCAGCTTTGGCATTTTTGACGAAGACTTTTTGGATGAGTTAGAGATGATTTTGATCCAGGCCGATTGTGGCATAGAGGTCTCAACCAAATTAGTTGAATCTATCCGGGACAAAATTAGAGCTGATGGCAAAGTAGATAGGGAACATGTTCTGTCAACACTGAGACAGGATATGCTGGATATTTTGCAGACGAAAGCTTTCACTCCTGATTTCAGTTCACTCAATGTTGTTTTTATGGTCGGTGTGAACGGAACCGGCAAGACAACAACTGCCGGGAAAATTGCTTATCAATTTCAGAAGCAAGGCATTAAAACCATGTTGGCTGCAGCAGATACTTTTCGTGCCGCTGCCATAGATCAGCTGAAAATCTGGGGAGAAAGAGCCAATGTTCCTGTCATATCCAATACCTTGGGAACTGATCCTGCTTCTGTCGTCTATGATGCAATGCAATCTGCTAAAGCCAGAGATGTCAAATTACTGATCATCGATACCGCCGGTCGTCTGCACAATAAGCCGAATCTGATGAGTGAAATGGAAAAGATGCATAGAGTAGCGGCCCGTGAGGGTCAAGAAGTATCTGCTATCATTCAAAATCTACTGGTTCTGGATGCAACAACCGGCCAAAACGCTGTTGTTCAAGCTCGGGCCTTTAATGAGTCTGTCGCACTGGATGGCTTGATTATTACTAAGCTTGACGGCAGTGCGAAGGGCGGTGTTGCTCTTGCAGTTGCAGATGAGATGTCGCTACCCTTGCTTTATGCCGGTTTAGGTGAAGGCATTGATGACCTGGCTGATTTTGATGCGGAATTGTTTGTAGAGTCATTGCTGCCTGAGGAATAGCCTGATGAATCAGCACTGCGGTGGTGTCAACATTTTAGCTTGACAGCTATAGTCTTTCCCGCTATGATTTTCATATGTGCCGAAATTATGACCCGGAAACAGAACATTTGCAGCTATGTACCTTGCTTGATTTTTATGGCGATCTACTTAATGCAAGGCAGAGAGATATCATGAGACTCTTCTATTATGAGGATCTCTCTTTAGCCGAAATCAGCTCCCTGAAGGGAATTTCCCGTCAGGCCGTCAACTCTGCTGTACATCGTGCTGCTGATAAACTGCGGGAATTTGAGCGGACACTAAATCTAGTTGAATTTTTCACCAGCACTAAAAGTTTGCACCTGAATTTAATGGCTGCGATTAAGAACAGAGACTGGGATGATGTCGAATTAGTGCTGAGAGACTGGCAAAATTTAGAGCAATTGCATGTTTTAGAATAGAAATAGAGGGAATGAATGGCTGTTTTTTCTGGATTATCTGAAAAGCTGCAAGCGATAACTGATCGTATACGCGGCAAGGGTAGAATTACCGAACGCGACTTGAAAGATATGATGCGTGAAATCAGATTAGCTTTGTTAGAAGCTGATGTCCATTATCAGGTTGTGAAGGATTTAACCAAAGAAATTTCGGAGCAAGCTGAGGGAAAGGAAATAATCAAAAGCATCACTCCCGGTCAGCAAATAGTCAAAATTGTTAATGATGCTTTAACTGAAATACTGGGTGGCTCAGAGAGCAAACTGGCTGTCAATCCCAGAGGATTTACTGTATATATGCTCTATGGTTTACAGGGCGCAGGTAAAACTACAACTGCGGCTAAACTAGCTTATTTGCTTAAAGAACAAGGCAAGAAGCCAATACTCACTTCTGTTGATGTGCACCGTCCTGCAGCAGCGGATCAGTTGCAGATTCTGGCCGAAAGTATTGACGTTCCATGTTATATAGACAAAGCTGAAAAGAGAGCTGACTTGATTGCAACTGAAGCGCTGGCTAGAGGAAAGTATTTACTCTGTGATACTTTGATTGTTGATACTGCCGGTCGCACAACAATTGATCAGGAGATGATGGCTGAACTAAAAGCTATTGCCTTAGCAGTAAACCCAGATGAAAAATTATTAATAGTTGATGCCATGATTGGCCAAGAAGCTGTCAATGTCGCATTAGAGTTTGATAAATATATCGGTCTGGACGGTTTTATCATGACCAAGCTTGACGGTGATGCGCGAGGTGGAGCGGCGCTTTCAATCAGGCGCATGACCGGAAAACCGATTAAGTTGGTCGGAATGGGTGAAAAAATCGACCAGTTGGAGGTTTTTCATCCGGAACGAATGGCTTCGCGGATACTTGGTATGGGTGACGTCGTAACCCTGGTGGAGAAAGCTGCTCGCCAGATAGATGAGGCTAAAGCACAAAAAACTCTGGAGCGCTTACAGAAAAATCAATTTACATTGCAGGACATGCTGGAACAGTTTGAACAAGTAAAAAATCTGGGTTCGATGCAGGACATGATGGCGATGTTCCCCGGCGGAGCAGGAAAGCTTAAAGGAGCAGAAGTAGATGAGAAGGAATTTGATCGCCTTGCCGCAATCATTCGTTCTATGACAATGCGTGAACGTAACAATCCTAAGATCCTCAATGCCAGCAGAAGAAAGCGCATAGCAAGTGGATCAGGAACATCGATCCAAGAAGTAAATCGTCTGATCAAACAGTATGAGCAGACGCAAAAACTGATGAAGCAATTTTCAGGTATGTCAAAAGGCGGGAAAAGAGGTATGCTCAGTAGATTCGGCCTTGGTTTTTAGGCAGACACTGTTGCTAGATAAATAATAATCTTCGTTGGAGGAAAAAATGGCAGTAAAAATTCGCTTAAAGCGCACTGGCGCTAAAAAACAACCCAGCTATCGGATCGTGGTGGCCGATTCTCGTTCACCTCGCGATGGAAGGTTCATTCAGGAGATCGGATTCTATAATCCGCAGTCCAATCCTAAGCAACTCACAATTGATGAGGAAGCTGCAAGAGACTGGTTGGCTAAAGGAGCTCAGCCGACTGATACCGTAAGAAGTATCTTAGTTAATGCAGGGGTTCTGCCCGGCAAGGCTACTCCTAACAGTAAGAAGGCTCCTTCTGAAGCTCCGATAATACCTGCAGAACAGGCAGCGGTTGAACCCGAAGATAAGCCTAATGATGAAACTGACACCAATGACGCTGCAACTGCCGCGGAGCAGGATTCTGGTACAGATGAAGCCGCGGTTGATGTCGAGGCTGAGTAAAATGAAAGATTTCTTGCGCAAATTAATAACACCACTGGTTCATTATCCTGAGGAAATTTCTATTATCAGTAATGAGAAAAATCGTCAGCTGGTTCTGGAGATTCATGTTGCTCCGGAAGATATGGGACGGGTGATAGGCAAAGGCGGTAAGCGTGCTAATGCGATCAGAACGATCATGAAGGCTAGGGCAGCGTTGGAAGGTCGTCATGTTATGGTAGAAATTGTTGATTGAGGCCTAAATTGATCAGCAGCCATTTTGTTATTGGTATCATAGTTGGAACCCATGGTATTGAAGGGAGACTAAGGGTCAGGCCTCTTACTGATGAGCCTGACCGATTCCTCAAATTGACAAAAGTTTTGCTCAAGGGAATATCTGATAGTTTCTGTGAATATGAAGTTACAGAAGCTAAATTGCATCGCCGACAGATCTTAATAAGATTAAACGGCATTGATTCTATAGATAAAGCCCAGGAATTGATCAACCGTGAACTGTGTGTTGCCCGGAGTGAAGCGCTTGCGCTGGACAAGGATAGCTGGTACATAGCTGATTTGATTGGATGCAGAGTATATGATATTGCTAGAGGCTATTTAGGTACCGTTAAGGACATTCTGCAGCAACCGCATCATGATGTATATATTGTTGAGGATAAACAGAAAAAAGATTTGCTTTTTCCGGCCCTGAAGTCAATTTTGATTTCGATTGATCCATATAGTGAAAGAATCGATGTTGAATTACCCGCAGGATTGTATGAGATATATCGTGAGTCTGAGAGATGAAATTCCAAGTTTTAACATTATTTCCCGAAGCGATCTTGCCATATCTGGAGTCTTCGATTCTAGGACGCGCTGTTGACAAGAAGTTACTGGAGATAGATTTAATTCAGATCCGTGACTTTGCTGTCAATGAATATGGCAAGGTAGATGATAATCTATATGGTGGCGGCAACGGGATGTTGATGATGGCGGAGCCAATCTGGCGAGCATGGTGTTGCGCCAATAATCTGGAACCCGATTCTGCCTGTAAATCTCAAGTGAAAAGCGGGACAAAAACCTTATTCTTGTCTCCACGCGGCCGAATTTTTAATCATCGATACGCTATCGAACTGCTGGATATGGAACAGATAATTCTCATCTGCGGTCATTATGAAGGTGTTGATGAGAGGGTCATTGAAAAAACAGGTGCCGAGGAAATTTCTCTCGGTGATTTTGTCCTGACCGGTGGTGAGCTGGGGGCCCTAATTGTTATTGATGCCATAAGTAGGCTGATACCGGGAGTATTATCTGATACCGCTAAGCAACAAGAGTCTCATGCCCAGGGCATATTGGAGGAACCACACTACACCAGGCCTGCTGATTGGCGCGGCCATCGTGTTCCTGCGGTACTTCTCTCCGGTCACGAAGCTGAGATCGAACGTTGGCGCAGATTGGCAGCTTTGAATGCTACTTTGGAACGAAGGCCTGACCTGTTGGAACAATATCCGCTTTCGGCTGCTGAATGGGAAGAACTACTGGACTTTCGCGCTACTGAAGCGAACGAATGAGTCTGTTAATCCTTGCTGATATGCTAGAATAACTTTATGACTTTTCTACTGATAATTATTTTAGTTTTGACGGTTCTGCTTATATTGATCGGAACCATGAGCAATGCACTGAGCCTGACTCTGATTGGAATCAGCGTCGGAGCATTGTCCTTTCTTACTTACAGGAATTTGCACCTACATTATTATGCTTTTAAAAAACAGCAGAAATTAGGCGGGAAATGGGCTGGCAATATGCGCTATATCAGTGGCATTACCGGGAGGATTAGTGATTCCTGCTTCTTATTTTTGACTGGCCAGAAAGATCTGGTTCTGGATGATATGCAGACGGATCTGGTCATACGCAGTGATGAACTGGTGCGCCTCTGTGTGATTGAAGCAGCTTTGCTGGCTCAGATCAATGACCGTGAAATTGCTGAGATGATGGGGATGGAAACACATCCGGCACTACACGCCGTGCGCAGTTGGTTAATCCGCAACCCTGAAGCTAAGAGACACTATATTATGATGTTGTACCTGGTCAGAGAGATTGAAAATATGCCCCAGAAAGGGGAATTGGTATTTTTCAGTGATGTTGAGGGTAGGGGACATATTAAGGAATTACTGCGACAGCCGGAAATTGCGGTCAAGGCAATGTTGATACCTAAAGGAACCACGATTGAAGAGCTGTACCCAACTCATGACAAAGAAAGCATAAGGAAAAAAATTCACTATTATGGTAAGAGCAAAAAAGCATTGCCGGCAAGTAAACATAAAAATGATGAAAACACAGAACCATTTAGCCCTTTGTCATAGTAATGGTTTTAAGGCAAAATATAATACAGAATTTTTTGTTCAAGGAGTATCATGAATATTGAACCGCGCAAAGCAGGACAACTTTGCCTGCTGATTGAAGAGAATATTTCCCATGTCATGGTTGGGAAAGAAGATGTTATCCGCAAATTGATGATTTCGCTAGCAGCCAAGGGACATATCCTGCTGGAGGATGTTCCCGGTATCGGCAAGACAACCCTTGTTTCCGCTTTAGCAAAATCGCTGGATTTAAATTTCAGTCGAATCCAGTTTACTCCGGATGTCATGCCCTCAGATGTTACCGGCTATAATATGTACAATCCGGCTAAAGCAGCTTTTGAATTTCACCCCGGGGTTATTATGACTCAGTTGTTGCTGGCCGATGAGATCAATCGTACTTCGCCCAAGACGCAGTCTGCTTTGCTGGAAGCAATGCAGGAGAGTCAGGTAACCGTAGAGGGGCAAACATATGAATTGATGCAGCCATTTATGGTTTTAGCGACTCAAAACCCAATTGAGCAGGTTGGTACCTATACTTTACCGGAAGCTCAGCTTGATCGTTTCATGCTGAAGATTACTTTAGGATATCCTAATCTGAATGAAGAAATGGCTATCCTAGGTCGCTATTCCGAGGATAATCCTCTTGATGATCTGAAACCGGTAGCATCGGCGCAGGATATTCTGTGGCTCCAGGATCAGGTGCGCTATGTTTATGTCAGTGATGCTATCAAAAGATATATTTCCATTTTATCAGCTAGAACCAGAGAGCATCCTGAGCTGGAACTGGGCATTAGTCCCAGGGCTTCATTGATGCTGATGCATGCTGCAAAGGCTGAGGCTTTACTCTCCGGGCGTGACTATGTTCTGCCTGACGATGTGCAGAATATGCTTTTACCTTGTTGGAGTCACCGCTTAATCGTGAAGCCGGAGGGAAGACTGAAACAGCAAGAGCCGGAGATGATCCTAAAACAATTGTTACGAGAGATCAGAGTACCGGAGCGTTAAAGTGACGCGAAGATTCTTCTGGATCATTCTGCTCCTGCTGTTACTCTGGGTGGGTGCCAGCTATTACGGATATGCTGTATTTCGTATCAGTATGATCCTATTATTTGCTGTCCTATTCTTTAGTTTATTTAATGTTATTTATTTGAGATTTAAGGTTAAGATTGAACCTATGCGCTACAGCCAGGAGATATCCCGCCTGGAAACAGCAAATTATTCATTGGATCTGAGTCTGGAATCTATTCTTTTGCCGGCTCAGCTGCGCATGATCGCCTGGTCCAGCCAATCTGATGAAACTGTTCTATCTGAAAGCCGTTTGTTGAATCTGACAGTTCGCCCGCGCGAAAGTAGAAAATTGGTTGCCTCCCTGGAAAGTCTGCATTGTGGTTTCCTGGAATTGGGTGAGATTGATCTTAAGGTTCGTGATTTGTTTAAAATTTTTTGGTTGCGAGTCCCCGGTGTTGAAAAAAAATTGCGCTTTACTACTTTGGTTTTGCCGCGCCTGTTTTATAAGCAGCAAAGTGCATCTGTTGTTAAACAATTAATTGATGAGGGGGAGCATGCCAGAGTCAGATCATTCGATATATCGGATGAAATTGATACCATTAGAAAATTGCAACCGGGAGACACCATGCGTCGAATTCACTGGAAAGTAAGTGCTCGTCTGCAGAAATTCATGGTGAAACAGTACGAGGATCCACGTGAGGTGCGCTACTATATTATGTTGGATCCCGCCTATAACTTAACTGAGATCAAAGATGACGTCCGACGCGATCAGGAGAATTTTGCCAGGGATGATATGCTAGAATTGACTGCTAGCATTATTGCTGTTCTTCTGGAACAAAAACAATGGGTTGAAATGGAAACCTGGCATCCTGCTCGTATGTTTCAGGCCTCAAACGAGACCGGACATCTTGGCTTTTTTCGGCGTCAATTGGCATTGCTGCCACAGCAGTCTATGCGAGATATGGGAAGTCAGCTAGAGAGACTTAATGTTATTTACTCTATGTCATATTATGTGCTTGTTGTCAGAAACCTGACAACAGAGCTTGCTCAGCAGATAATCTCATTCCAAAAAACTTCTTTGGGCGTAATGCTGTGTTTGATGGAGTCTCCGTCTCTTAATGATTTGGAACTGCAAAGGGCATATGACGAGCTACTTAATGAGGGCATCCAGGTCGTAAGATTTGCAGATCTGGTTCAGAATAATAGTCTGAACCAGAATGCGAGGGCTAATCATGGCTGAGTCACCGCGCAAAGAATATCAATTCTCCCTAACCTCGGTCCCTTCCGCAGGCGATAAGGAACTACGGGCTAATCTCAATCGGGCAGACCGTATTTTGCATTTCAGCTTACGTTTTGTCACCACTCTGATTTTTTCACTGCTGCTTACCAAGGTTGTTTTATCTTTGAATGAAACTGCAATGAACTGGCCTTTACAGTTTGTTGTTCAATTGGTATTTCTCTCTTTACTGGTAATTAGTTATCGTCACTATAAAATTACGCTGATCGTCTTTCTTGGTACTGTTGTTATCGCATTATTGATTGCTGTTCTTTATTTAACCGGTATCAGTGAGGGATTATACAACTCTACGCTAGCACACCTTGTCAATTTTATTGTTTCCGGAGCTGATTACTTATTGGGCAAGACGGATGGCAATTATGCTCATGTTTCATCGTATTCTATAGTGCTGGGTCTGGTGATATTAATCCTCTGCAGTCTAGGAATCTATTTATCTTCACATCCCTGGCTGATGCTGATTGCCATTGGCGGGTTAATGACTGTTAACCTTGAAGAATGGGTGAGTGGGGATTATATACTGTTTTTTATCGGCACTGCCTGTTTGTTGGTGATGATGAGCATGCAAAAGCATGTATCCGGTCAGAACACAAATAGCAGTTCTTCATTATTTGCACCCCGCAACTGGTCATATAAGGAAAGTGGCAAACGATTATTGGCAGCTGTTTTAGTTACTGCTGTTGTTATAGGTGCTCATTTTATCATTCCGCGTGATTTTTTCTATAATAGTGCCATTGATCGTTTTATCAGTCGTCTAACAGGAAAAAGTCATCTGAAAGAAGATTCTATCGGCTATGTTGAATTCAGTATTGCCGAAGCAGGCTTTTACCCCTTGGAAAATCGTTTGGGCGGACCTGTTGATCCCTTAGATCAACTATTTATGTATGTGACAACAGGTCCGCAGGAAATCTATCTGCGCGGCGCCACTTTCAGAACCTATACCGGAACAAGATGGACCCAAGACTCAATGGATCAAAACTGGATGTTAAATCATAGCAGAAACAAGGACATCCAAGCTAAAATTATGGGACTAGCTGTTGCAGGTCTGGATGACCCAGATGATCTGCGCAATCCGATATTTCCCTTATTAAGCCAGGATTATGTTTTGACGCCGGTAGCCAAACAACAAGTTATTTTTAACGGCGGCAGAATCGATACAGTTCAGTATACAGAAAGTGGAAATGAGGTTTTTGCTTATTTCAATCCATCGGGAACGTTATATGCAGACCAGTCAATCCCTGACGAGGGATATACAGTGGAAGGACAGATCTTTCAGTTACAAGCTATTCATGATATTGAAAAATTGCAAATGTTCCAGCTCGGTCTAGGTCCCATGCAGAAGGAATATCTTCTGGACTCCAGTGAGAAGGCAATCTGGACTGATCTTTACAATAAAGAAATCTTAGTGGCATATATAAAGAATTCCGAGCCGGAGCTCTGGCAGTTAATAACTGATGAAACAATGGCTGAGGCGCCGAAGGCGCTTAAATTGCGCGAATGGGTTGCCGAAAATATCAAGTATCGGCTGGATGTGACTGCCCCGGATCCTAATGAAGATTTTGCTCTTCATGTCCTTAAAACCAAAGAAGGATATTGTACCTATACCGGCACATTATTGACAGCTCTTTGCAGAATCGCGGATATTCCTGCACGCTATGTCGAAGGCTTTATCGTCAGAGCGGATGCCTCGGCTGAAAATACAGTATCGACCAGGTCTATAGATGGAAACAACGCTCATGCCTGGACTGAAATCTTCCTGGATGAGATTGGCTGGTTACCAATTGACGGTACGCCGGTTGCAGCTCAGGAACAGATAACCGGGCGTGATCAGATTCCAGAGCCAACACCGTCCCCTACGCCTGAACCGGAACCTGAAGAAACTGATCCTCCCGAGCTGCCGGAACCGACACCTGAAGTATCCGATCCTGATGATCACAGTGATGACAATAAGCCTGAAGAACAGCCGAGCGCATTATCTAGCTTACTCAAAAAACTGGGGAGCATTCTATTAATAATCCTGAAAATTTTGTTGTATCTATTGCCACTTCTAATCTATATTTTATGGCGTAGACTGGTATATAAACGCAGACATGATCCTGCCTGGCTGCGTAATCGCTTCGCAGAAAAACCACAAGAACTTCTTCAGGCCATCCGCCAGGACCTAAAGCAAATCTGGGGTCTGCAAGGGATTGAGCAAAAGAGCGGTGACACTTTGAGACAGTGGTTTATATCTGCTGCAGTTGCTTCATATGATGCTCAAGTATCTCTGCGTCTAATGGAACAGGCCATATATTCTGCGGGATTAACTAATCTCGGACATGATGAATGGGAGAGTTTATTAGCTTTCTATCTAGCTGAAGAAGTAAAATTAAAGGAGAGCATACCGAAGCTGAAATGGTTGACAGGCCGTTTTCTCTGGTCTTACAAACACCCATTGTGAGTGTTTAAGGAATAACTATAGATGAGTCAAAATATGAAAGGAGAGTCCCATTATACAACGGCACTTGATGCCTATCCCGTTCTAAAAGACTGGGTTAGTCAATACCGTGCTGTAAACGCCGTTCAGCCTAAATATTATATTCGTACATTTGGTTGTCAGCAGAACGAAGCAGACAGTGAAATAATGGCCGGTATTTTGGAAGATGCTGGGTTTCTGCCCACTGATTCATACGCAACGGGTGACCTAATCTTAATCAACACTTGCAGTGTCAGAGCCAATGCTGAAGACAGGTTTTTTGGGCATTTAGGAAGTCTCAAGCAATTTGCCGGGGAAAAAGGTAGACGTATCATAGGCACTTGCGGCTGTATGATGACGCAGGATATTCACAGAAGCAGAATTGAGCAGTCATTTCGCTTTGTTGATTTTATCATGAGGCCTGATCAGATATCTTCTCTTTTATCCTTGATTGAAGATGGGCTGATTCATAAGTCAATCTATTATACTGAGGATCGGTCTACCAAATTTCATGAAAATTTACCTATATCCAGACAAAGAAAATATCGGGCACTGGTTTCAATTATGTATGGCTGCAACAATTACTGTTCTTATTGTATTGTCCCTTACACCAGGGGGCGCGAGAGAAGCCGCAAGACGAAGGATATATTGCAAGAGATTATGCATGTAGCTGCTGAGGGCATTCCGGAGGTCTTGCTTCTAGGCCAGAATGTAAATGCTTGGGGCAAAGATTTTGCTGATCAAAAACAACAAAATTTCGCCTGGCTATTGTCCAAAGTGTCTGAGATCAAGAGTATTAGGAGAATTAGATTTATGACTTCGCACCCTAAGGATCTCTCGGATCAGCTGATAGAAACTATCGGCCGTATTGAGCAAATAGAACCACATGTTCATTTACCCTTACAGTCCGGCAGCAATCGCATTTTGACCAAGATGAATAGGCAATACAGCCGTGAACAATATCTGGAAATTGTTAATAAGCTTAGAGAAGCTAGGCCTGGCCTAAGCATATCTACCGACATTATTGTTGGTTTTCCGGGTGAAGAATTGGCAGATTTTATTGATACTATAGATGTTATGGACAGAGTCAGATTTGATAGCGCTTTTACTTTTATATACAGTCCTCGAATCGGAACCCCTGCTTCAGAATGGTACAATCCTATAGATAGGGAAGTTATACAAGAAAGGTTTGAACATTTAGTTGAATTACAGAATGAGCATAGCTTAACTGCAAATATGAAGCTTATCGGACACAATGTAGAAGTCTTGTGTGAGGGGAGGAGTTCCGGCGATAAAACTATTTTGTCCGGACGGACAGCTGATAATCGTTTAGTGAATTTTATTCCTCAAGACAAGAACAGAACTGATGCATCTTCTAATATAATACCAGCGACTGATAGGGAAGGGGAGTTTATACCTGTCCATATCACTGCCGCCAAGACATTTACGCTTTTAGGTGAGGAAATATGCCCTTAACTCTCAAAGATATTGAAGGTGAAAAACTGTCTCCAATGATGGAACAATATGTCGCTGAGAAAAATAAGCGGCCTGATTGCATATTGTTCTACCGTTTAGGCGATTTTTTTGAGCTTTTCTTTGATGATGCAATATTAGTTGCTCGTGAGCTGGAATTGACACTTACCAAAAGAGACTGCGGACTTTCTGAGCGAGCACCGATGTGCGGAGTGCCCCATCACGCGGCAGATCTTTATATCAGTCGTCTAGTAAATAAGGGCTATAAGGTTGCCATCTGTGACCAGGTGGAAGATGCCAGTCAGGCAAAAGGCTTAGTTAAGCGTGAGATTGTAAGGATAGTTACACCTGGAACAGTAACTGACTCAGCCGCGCTTGATGAAACAAAGTATTCCTATATCGCCTCTGTCTACAAGGCAGGACATGTATTCGGTTTGGCCGCCTGCGATGTTAGTTCCGGTCATTTCGAAACAACTGCCTTATTGAGTGAAGCGGCCGATAGACGTTTAGTTGATGAGCTGTCCAGGCTTCGTCCATGCGAGCTATTAATCAACCAACTAGGTTCAAAGGATCTAACTATATTGAGTTGGTTAAGAGAAAATGATATAGCCGTGACGATCTTGTCTGATGATTATTTTATTCCTGCCGACATTGACCCGGATATTCTGGAATACTCAGATAGAGACTATCTGTGGCCTAATGCTTCTGCTGCCTTAGTTCGTTATATTGCGGACAATCAATTGCAGTTACCTCAGAATATTAGAAAAATTTTCCCCTATCGACAACAGGATTATATGTTGTTGGATCAATCTGCCCGTAGAAATCTGGAACTAACTGAAACAATAAGGGATCGTTCATATAAAGGCAGCCTACTCTGGGTGATGGATCGTACCAAGACCAGTATGGGTAGCCGTTTACTGCGCAGCTGGCTAGAACAGCCTTTACTTAATCAAACTGATATTGAGGCTAGGCTAGATGCTGTGGCAGATTTTCTAGACCAATTCATCGTCAGAGAGAATTGCCGCGAAATGCTGGCAGGCCTTTACGATTTAGAACGACTTTCCAGCCGAATAGGTCTAGGAACGGTCAATGCACGTGATTTAATCGCCTTGAAAAATGTCTTAGAACGTATTCCTTCACTTAGATCCGAGCTGGAAAATTTAGTAGCGGATACCTTGCAGGATCTGGTTTCTGATCTTGATCCTCATGCCGATCTCTATACATTGTTGGAACGATCACTAGTCGATGATCCGCCAATTTCACTAACTGAGGGAAAGCTAATTAAACAAGGCTTTAATGAAGAAGTTGATGCCTACAGAGACATTTCTGAACGAGGTCAGGATTGGCTTTTAGAATATGAACAAAGGGAGAGAGAGGCAACCGGAATTAAGAACCTACGTGTTCGCTACAATAAGGTCTTTGGTTATTTTATTGAGATTACTAAATCAAATCTGCACTTAGTCCCCGATCGCTACATTCGTAAGCAGACTTTAACAAATGTTGAAAGGTATATTTCCGAAGAACTTAAAGAGCGGGAAGATAAATTACTCGGCGCTAAACAGAAATTGAATGATCTGGAATATGAACTATTTTCCGAAATCAGAGAACAAGTGAAGATGAATTTGCCATCATTGCAAAGAACTGCTCGAGCTCTGGCAGGATTGGATGCATATGCCGGGTTAGCTGATTTGGCAGATCGTGAGAGCTATGTTCGTCCTGAAATTACAGACGATAATTGTCTAACTATATCGCAGGGAAGACATCCGGTTTTGTCCAGACTTACGGCTCAAAGCACCTTTGTGCCGAATGATCTTGAGCTCGACACACTTGATCGTCGCTGTATGGTGTTGACAGGTCCTAATATGTCAGGGAAGTCAACCTATATGCGACAAAATGCACTAATTGTCTTAATGGCACAAATGGGTAGTTTTGTACCTGCTCAATCTGCCAGTATCGGACTGGTTGACAGAATTTTTACTAGAGTCGGAGCAGCTGATGACATTGGTAGCGGTCAATCAACCTTTATGGTAGAGATGACTGAGGTTGCAACGATTATGACCCAGGCCACAACATCAAGCCTACTGATTTTAGATGAAATTGGCAGAGGTACCAGCACCTATGATGGTTTATCCATAGCCTGGTCTGTGCTGGAGCATATTGCAGATAAATCATATTTGGGCTGCAGGACTTTGTTTGCTACACATTACCATGAGCTTACTGATTTGGCAGAGCTCAAAAATGGTATCTTCAATGCACATATAGCTGTAAGTGAAAAAGAGGGAGAGATTGTCTTTTTACATCAAATACGACCTGGCGGCACAGATGATAGTTATGGCATTGAAGTGGCTAGACTTGCTGGGGTACCACAATCCGTAGTAACTAGAGCTAGAGAGTTGGTAATGCAGCTCGAGGCTGATAATCAAGGGAAAAGATTGGTAATGAGGAAAGGCGCAAAGCAGCAGGAGGGTCAGATCGATCTTTTTAGCACTGCACGCAGCGTCTATGAAGCAGACAAACTTATTGCTGAGATTGAAAAGATTGATATTGATCAGATGCGGCCGATAGATGCGTTAAGTAAATTACATGATTTAATTCAAATTGCCAAAAAAATGCGTAATCAAGGTTAAGAGGAACTCAATTCATGGCTTTAATAAAAAAATTAGACCCCGTTACCATCAATCACATTGCTGCAGGTGAGGTTGTTGAAAGGCCTGCATCAGTAGTCAAGGAATTAATCGATAATTCCCTGGATGCAGGCGCTACACAAATTTTAGTTTCGATCCGCAATGGCGGTATAAGTGAAATAGAAGTTAGTGATAATGGAGGTGGCATGACGGAAGAGGATGCCAGACACTGTTTGCTAAGTCATTTCACCAGCAAGATTACTACTATAGACGATTTAGAAACAATCACTACAATGGGATTTAGGGGCGAAGCTTTGCCTAGCATTGCTTCGATTTCCCGTCTGCGACTACGCACAAGAGAACCGGGCGCTGAGTTGGGCTATGAAATTAAATCCGAAGGAGGAAAAATAATTGCAGCTAATCCGTGCGCGTGCCCGGAAGGAACGGTGGTAACTGTTAATGATCTGTTCTATAACACACCTGCCAGATATAAGTTTTTAAAGAAAGACAGTCTTGAAGCCGGTTATATTGCAGATATCATGGGCAAATTAGCTTTGACCAGACCGGATGTGTCTTTTCGACTTCTTAATGAGGCAGGGAAGAGCATACTCTATACGCCCGGAAATAACGATCTTTTAAGTGCAATTTACGCAGTTTTCGACCGTAAGACAGCTGAAGGGATGATTCCCTTTGAAAATAACCAGCCTCCTGTATTGCTATCCGGCTATATTTCAACACCTGAAAATGCTCGTGGTAATCGGGCACGACAAGTTTTCATAGTCAATGGCAGGAATATCAACTCTAGAATACTATCTGTAGCTATTGATGAATCTATTCGTGGCTGGTTTGTTAAAAGCAGATTTCCTGCCTTGGTCATGCAAATTAATATCCCACAGGAATTAGTTGACATAAATGTCCATCCTCAAAAAAGCGAATTGAGATTTTGGCAGGAAAAAGAGGTATTTAGCGCCGTCTATCATACTATTCAGAATGCCCTGGCATCAGTCTCAGGAATCCCCAGTGTTTTAGAACCAAATAAGGATCAAATGCAATCGGTTTTACCTGCTTCTGTTGGTAGTGAAAGGAAATCATCTACTAGTACAGATATCAGTACGATTGTGGTGGATTCAGTGGATGAGAAAGAGCAACAGAGACATGAAAAACTTCCGGATAAATCTTTTTCCAGTACAAAAACACAGAGCATTCTGTTTAATGATGAGGCAAAGGATAAGCAAATTTCCTATTCCGATATGCTGCCTGATCCATTAGATGAATATATTGCTATGCCCCTAACGCGGCCGGAAACACAAACTGACTTGCCAGAACAAGTTTCATCAGGACAAATCTCCCTTGAGCATCTGGACATCACCGGCATCCAGAATGCACGTATTATCGGCGTATATGCTAATACTTATATTCTACTTGAAATGGAGGGTGAACTGGTCATAATTGATCAGCATGCCGCGCATGAGCGCATTCTATTTGAAGAATTACTGAGCAAAGAGCCTAATCAAGAAAGAAAAATGCCCAGTCAATTATTATTGAAGCCACTTAAGATGAAAATTACTCAGTTGGAACTTGCTGCAGTCACAGAATATAGAGAACAAATTGTCCAATTAGGTTTTGATTTTGAGGATTTTGGAGTCGATTCTATTGTGATTCGTGCGGTACCTGAAGTGCGTTCAGAACTTAATCCTGAGCTTGCTTTTTCTGCAGTTATAGAAGCCTGTGTAAACGAAAATATAAAATTTGCCAATGAATGATAAGGATTATCCAGATTTTGCAAGTCAGCCAGGAGGCGCTTAATTTCTAGATGATCTAATCTGTCATGAGCCTTTACGGCAGCTTTGCAAGCAATATCATGTAGGAGGTCTTGTCATTGTCC
>JAAYQX010000005.1 GCA_012519085.1 Clostridiaceae bacterium | reverse complement strand
GCACCGGAACTACGATTCAGGAAGTACCACCTGCCGTTATCTAAGAGCCAACCAGTTTGCATGGCACCGGAACTACGATTCAGGAAGTACCATTTACCTCCATCTAATAGCCAGCCGGTTTGCATAGCACCGGAACTACGATTTAAGAAGTACCACCTGCCACTGTCTAAGAGCCAACCAGTTTGCATGATTCCGGTACTGCGATTTAAGAAGTACCACCTGCCTCTGTCTAAGAGCCAGTCCGTACACATACGGCCACTGTCAGGATGGAAGTAATACCAATTACCTGTTTCAGACAAATACCAGCCATGCTGTCTGGCACCGGTTTCATCGTCTAGATAATATTTATTATCTTCACTATCAGTATACCAACCGGTTACTTTTTCACCGGTTTCATCATAGAAATACCATTCGCCGGCTTCTTCTACCCAGCCTGTAAGTATCCCCGACTTGACCCAGGTGAAGTATACTTCCATATCCGGTGTGGAATCGATTATGTCACCGTAGTCTTCATAAGGGGGGACATCAAGCTTGTCACGATTCGCCTTCGTATCGTAGACATACTTTAGTTCCGCCTGTTCCATACTAGCTTCTATCGTCAGAATGCCGCTGGTAGCATTATAATTGTAGCCAGCCGGCAATGGGTCGCCATTTGCCAAGGTCACAGCCTTTATATTTGCAATGTCAACTCCGGCAAAGGAACCAAGGTTAATCTTGTAGTAATTACCTTCTCGGATTCCCTGGATTTCTCCCGCGGCCTGTGGACAGGTACTTAATTGCCACAGATCTATGCAGGGAGATACATCCAGTGATCTCAGCTGATTGTGAGAACAGGCAAGCTCTCTCAAATCTACACAATCAGATACATCCAGCGATGTCAGTTGATTGTTAGAACAGTCAAGACGCCACAAATCTGCACAGGCAGACACGTCTAACTCTGGTAGCTGATTAAAAAAACAAGAAAGAGTATCCAGGTTTATACAATCAGCAACATTAAGTGCGGTCAATTCATTGTTTTCGCATGAAAGGGTGTTAAGGCTTGTACAATCAGATGCATATAAAACTGTCAGTTTGTTGGCATTGCAAGAAAGTTCCGTCAGACTTGTACAACCGGATACGTCCAGCTCAGTTAGATGATTAGAATCACAATCAAGATAAATCAGGTTGCTTAGATTTACTACGCTCAGCTCAGGTAGCTGATTGGAATCACAATAAAGAATAGTCAAGTTATTTAAATTCGCTATGTCCAGCTCTGTTAGCTGGTTATAACCACAATAAATCTCAGCCAAGCTATTCAGATTCGCTATATTCAGATCTGTTATCTGATTAGAACCACAATCAAGAGAAGTCAAGTTATTTAGATTCGCTACATTTAGCTCTGTTAGCTGATTAGAATAACAATCAAGATAAATCAGATTATTTAGATTCCCTACATTGAGTTCTGTTAATTGGTTAGAAGCACAAAAAAGATAAGTCAGGTTATTTAGATTCGCTGCGTCCAGCTTTGTTAGCTGATTAGAACCACAGCCAAGACTAGTTAGGTTATTTAGATTCGCTACATTTAGCTTTGTTAGCTGATTATAATAACAATCAAGATAAGTCAGGCTTGTTAGATTCGAAACACCTAGCTCTGTTAACTGATTAGAAGAACAATATAGACTAGACAGACTTGTACAGTCGGTTACGTTCAACTCTGTTAGCTGATTAGAACTACAATAAAGACTAGTCAGGTTATTTAGATTCGCTACATCGAGCCTTGTTAGTTGATTAGAATAACAATCAAGATAAGTCAAACTAGTTAGACTGGATACATTAAGTTCTACTAGCTGATTAGAATTGCAATGAAGATGAGAAAGGTTTATTAGATTAGATACATTAAGCTCTGTTAGCTGATTAGAATCACAATCAAGATAAGTCAGATAGGTTAGATTAGATACGTCAAGTTCTGTCAGTTGATTAGCGTAACAATCAAGATAAGTCAGATTGGTTAGATTAGATACGTCAAGCTCTGTTAGTTGATTAGCGTAACAAGAAAGAGAAGTAAGTTTAGTTAAATTTGATATGTTCAGATCCGTTAATTGATTGTTCCAACAATGAAGTTCAGCTAGATAAGTAAAATTCTCAATTCCGGTCATATCAGCTATGTTTTCGCTGCTACAGTCCATACTGGTGATGGCATTTAGTTCGGATACCTGTAGAGTACCATCGTTATCTTGATCATATTGCCTTACGTGTTCTCTGAAGTTCTCATCCGGAAAGTTAGTCTCATTAATCTCTATATCACCGGATGCTAAAACCCTGACAGCAGACTTATTAACGCTATCTACTTCCGCTGCTTCGCTAGCTACGGCATATTCATCAGTTGTGTTGTCAACTGCGGACTCTCCTTCGGGTGCTGTATCTGTTGTTTCCGCAAGCATATCTTCAGATTTAGGCTTATCTTCTTCGGCATTGTCGGTTTCTTCGCCCTGTTCCAATGTTTCGCTGGCAACATCATCTTCCTCGGCAGTGTTGTCAGCTGCTGAATCTGTCACTGCGGGCTCTCCTTCCTGTGCTACTTCCGCAAATGCTTCTTCAATTGTCAACTCATGCTCTTCTGTGGGAGTAGGCCCATCTTCGTCAGTCGGCGCAACGTCTTCTTCAGAAGTGCCGGTTTCTGCAGTCTCTTCCGCTGCAGGCATAGGTTCTGCTCTATCCGCAGGGCTACTCGCAAAGAGTGTCAGCGTAAATACCTGGGAGGTCAAAACTGCTATTACTAACAGTATGGCCAGTAGAACTGATCTGCTCTTTTGCTTGGTCTTCATTTCCTTCCCCCTGTTTGCCTATCTAACCGGAACGAATATAAACGCCATTACTATCGAATAAGTACCATTTACCATTATCTAAAACCCAACCGGTCTTCATGACACCGGATTTACGATCTAAGAAGTACCACTTACCTCCATCTAATAGCCAACCGGTCTTCATGACACCGGATTTATGATCTAAGAAGTACCACTTACCTCCATCTAATAGCCAGCCGGTCTTCATGACACCGGATTTACGATCTAAGAAGTACCACTTACCTCCATCTAATAGCCAGCCGGTCTTCATGACACCGGATTTACGATCTAAGAAGTACCACTTACCTCCATCTAATAGCCAGCCGGTTTTCATGGCGCCGGAACTACGATTCAGGAAGTACCACCTGCCACTGTCCAAGAGCCAGCCGGTTTGCATGGCACCGGAACTACGATTCAGGAAGTACCATTTACCTCCATATAATAGCCAACCAGTTCGCATGGCACCAGAACTACGATTTAAGAAGTACCACCTGCCGTTATCTAAGAGCCAACCGGTTACCTTTTCACCGGTCTCATCGTAAAAATACCATTCACCGGCTTCTTCTACCCAGCCTGTAAGAATTTCAGGTTTAAAATATACCTCCATATAAGGTTGAGCATCAATATTGTCCAAATTAGCCTTCGTGTCATAGAGATACCTTAGTTTCACCAGCTCCATTTCAGCTCCTATCGTTAGAATGCCATTGCCGGCATCATAACTGTAACCGTTTGGAAGCGGCTGACCGTCAGCTAGCGTCACTTCCAATATGTTTTCTATGTCCACAGCGGTTAAATTGCCCAAATTAATCGTATACTGATCCCCATCTTTGACAGCGAGAACTGTACTTGTTGTCTGCGGGCAAGTCGTCAACTGCTGTAGCTTTGTACAGGCAGATAAATCCAGCCCCGTCAGATGATTATTAAAACAAGAAAGCTTAGTCAGGTTCGTTAAATTCGCTACGTTAAGCTCTGTTAATTGATTAGAACCACAGTAAAACTCAATTAGATTATTTAGGCTGGATGTGTCCAGATTCGTTAGATTATTGGAATTACAGAGAAAATATTTCAGGCTAATGAGATCAGTTACATCAAGTTCAGTTAGCTGATTATGACCACAGTCAAAACTAGTCAGGTCAGTTAGATTCGATATGTTCAGCTCTGTTAGCTGATTAGAATAACACCAGAGCCAACGCAGATTAGTTAGGTCAGATACGTCCAGCTCTGTCAGCTGATTAGAGGAACAATAAAGATGAGTCAGGCTGGTAAAATGCTCAATTCCCGTCATATCGGCTATACCCTTGTCGTTGCCATTCATTTTAGTTACGACACTAAGCTCAGATTCCTGTAGGGTACCATCATTGTCTGTATCGTATTGTCTTACATGTACTCTGAAGATTTCATCAGGAAAATTCGTCTCGTTAATTACCACATCACCCGATGCTGTAGCCTTGACGGAAGATTCATCAATGCTATCTCCTTTTGTTGCAGACATAGGTTCCGTTCCATCCGCAGGGCTATTCGCAAAGAGTGTTACCGCAAATGCCTTAGATGCTAAAACTGTTAAAACTAACATTGTGGCAAGTAGCACTGACCTGTTCTTTTGCCTGGTCTTCATTTCCTTCCCCCTGGTTGCCAAACTATAATTTGCTTTTCACAACATTAAAAACGACTGCACAACTTGGGTTACGCAGCCACTTTCTTATAACTAAATATAGTTTTAGTATTGAATTTATTAGCAAAAGACATAATAAATAGATAGATCTTTCTTTCTATCCGTTGCCCTGCCTGTGTTTCTACCTGCTGTACCATATCGATTATAACCTGTCAGCTGGTTAAATAATGTATAAGCTAAAGTGCCACAATTCTACTTTATTGTCAACTGTCAAATTCGTTACTTGTAACTTAGTAGTAATCTCTTATGATAAACTTGTCGATGGTCATGACGTCTGCTAAACTTTTTGGATAGGACAGGAGGCAATATAACCGTGGTAAAATTTGGTCTCAATCAGTTGCGCGAGCTTTTTTTAAGCTTTTTTGAAGAAAAAGGGCATCTGCGTTTGCCCAGTTTTTCTCTGGTACCTCAGCATGATCCCTCTCTGCTGCTAATTAATGCCGGCATGACACCCTTGAAACCCTATTTTACGGGGGCACTGGAACCACCGTCACTGCGTGTCACCACTTGCCAGAAATGTCTGAGAACTCCTGATATTGATCATGTTGGCAAGACTAGCCGGCATGCTACATTTTTTGAGATGCTAGGAAATTTTTCTTTTGGTGATTATTTCAAAACGGAAACAATTGCTTGGGCCTGGGAATTCCTGACCCAAGTCTTAGCGATCCCATCGGAAAGACTGTATGCGACTGTTTATCTGGAAGATGATGAGGCTCATGATATCTGGGAAACAATGCCGATTGACCCTTCCCATATCTCCCGCCTTGGCAAAGAACATAATTATTGGGAGCATGGAGTCGGTCCCTGTGGTCCTTGTTCAGAAATCTACTATGACCGTGGTGTCGAACATGGTTGTGGAGATCCCGCTTGTGCGCCGGGCTGTGATTGTGATCGTTTCGTTGAGGTCTGGAATCTGGTTTTTACTCAGTTTTATCGTGAAGAGGATGGCAGTTATACTGTACTGGAACAGAAAAATATTGATACCGGCATGGGTCTGGAACGTCTGGCTGCGGTGATGCAGGGCGTCGGGAATATCTTTGAAGTCGATACCATTCAAGAACTTTTGAAGACTGTTGCCGACTATTGCCGAACAGCTTATGGCACAGATCAGATCAAAGATATTTCTCTGCGCGTAATTGCTGATCATTTGCGCAGTGCCGTGATGCTGATCAGTGATGGGGTATTACCGGGCAATGAAGGGCGTGGATATGTGCTCAGACGTTTGATAAGGCGAGCTGCTCGTCATGGCAGGCTGCTGGCAATTGAAAGGCCTTTCTTATTTGAATTGGTGCCAAAAGTCATCGAGATATCCGGCAGTGTTTATCCGGAGTTGATTGAAAGAGAAAAACTGATTGTCAGTTCTCTGCGTATGGAAGAGGAGCGTTTTTCTGCGACCATAGCTCAGGGACTAAGCGTTCTCAAGAATCTGATAGCTAGGGTACAAGAAGAGGCAGGTGAGGTTCTGTCCGGTTCCGATGCTTTCAAGCTCCATGATACTTTCGGTTTCCCGATTGACTTAACCCGAGAGATTGCTGCCGAGGCGGGGATCGATATTGATGAAGTGGAGTTCAGAGCGCAGATGGAACGTCAACGCGAAGCCGCCAGGCAGGCCTTACGTGCCAAGTCAGGTTCGGCCTGGGATGCCGATGCTATGCCTGAAGAGTTGGCAGCTCTGCCGCCGACGGAGTTTGTAGGCTACAATCAAATGCGTGCTGCCGGTCAGATCAGTCTGTTGATTCTTCGACAGCCGGACGATGATAAGCTCTCAGTAATTGAACAGGCCGTTCCGGGTGATCAGTTGCTTATTGTCGTGCCCAGCACGCCCTTTTATGCTGAAAGCGGCGGACAAAAGGGTGATGTGGGTTGGATTAGAACCGAGACGGCTGTGCTGAAAGTTGACAATACTGTAACCACTGATCAGGGGGTATACCTGCATTATGCTGAGCTGACGGACGGTCAGATCCAAGTTGGTGATGAGGTTATTCTGGAAGTTGATCAAGCTGTGCGACTGGCTACGACCCGAAATCATACGGCAACGCATCTGTTGCATCAGGCACTAAGACAGGTTCTGGGTGAGCAAGTGCATCAGGCCGGCTCCTATGTTGAAGCTGATTATCTCCGTTTTGACTTTACACATCAAGGTTCTCTGACACTGGAACAGAGGGATGCCGTTGAATGGCTGGTCAACGAGGCTATTGACAAAGATCTTGCCATTACAACAGAGCTTGTGCCTCTGGCAGAAGCTACTGCTGCCGGCGCACTGGCCCTATTTGATGAAAAATATTCGGATCCTGTACGGATGATCAGGATTGGGGATTTTTCCCTGGAATTGTGCGGCGGCACTCATCTCAGCCGCTCCGGGCAGGTGCAGATTTTTACTTTGCTGAGCGAAAGCGGTATTGCAGCCGGAGTACGTAGAATTGAAGCAGTGACTGGATTAAAAGCTCTATCTGCTCTGTTGCAGTTTAGGCATATTGTGCGTCACACTGCAGATAAACTGAAGACGACCGGAACCGAGCTTGCCAACAAGATAGATTCTCTTCAAAGTGAGATTAAAAGCCTGCAGCATGAATTATCGGTATTAAGAAGTCAGGATATAGCTGCTACTGCGAACAAGCTTTTGACCCGGGCGACTGTAATAGGACCCGTTACTGCTGTTGTTAGTCAAATCGAGGTTACAAATGCGGAAGACTTACGGACGGCAGGTGATCGTATACGAGATCATTTCGACAATGCGGTAGTAGTTTTAGCCGCTACTGTGGATGATAAGATTCTTTGGCTGGCGATGGCTACCAAGTCTGCTGTCGCTGCTGGCATTCATGCCGGGGATATAGTGCGTGAGGCAGCTCGTATTACAGGCGGCGGTGGTGGTGGCAGACCTGAAATGGCGCAGGCCGGAGGACGGGACCCGGATAAGCTGGATCAGGCCTTGACACAGGTGAAAAAACTGATTGAGCAACAAATTGTAAAGTGACGGTAATTCGATTAGAGGAGGTCAAAATGAGAAAACAGGAAAATTGTATTTTTTGCAAAATAGCGACCGGCGAGATTCCGACTAAAATGGTCTGGGAAGATGATAATATCGTAGCCTTTCACGATCTGAACCCCCAGGCGGATTATCATGTTTTACTGGTGCCCAAGCACCATAGTGAGAGCATTTTGACTTTGGCTGAAGATGAAGAAGGGCAGACAGTCATAGGTCAATTATTACAAGCTGTTCTCAAGGTAGCAAAGATACTGGGGCTAACCGACTCAGGCTTCAGGCTGATTATCAACTGTGGACCCGGAGCCGGCCAGACCGTTATGCATTTGCATATCCATATGCTGGCCGGTCGTGACCTGAATGAGAATCTGGTGTAATATAGACACTGCCAAAACCAGAGAGCAAAATGCGTCTGCATGATCTAAATATATCTTGCTATTAATGCTGTATTAGATGTATGAGTAGCAGAAAATTGATGTTAGTGGATATTTGACCACAAAGGTGCGGGTGAGGTATAATGCCGTTGTCGCCGCCAAGCGGCTATAGTCCACTGTGAGGGGAGGGAGAAAATTGTCAGAAATTCGTGTCAAAGAGAATGAATCCCTTGACAGTGCCTTGAAGCGCTTTAAACGTCAATGTGCACGCTCGGGAGTCCTGGCGGAAGTTAGAAAACGCGAGCATTACGAAAAACCGAGTGTGAGAAGAAAGAAGAAATCGGAAGCAGCGCGCAAGAGAAAACGTTAATATTGCAAGAATGATACCTAAGTCCGCCCGGTACAAACCGGGCGGATTTTTATATACCGATTTTCAGCTTTGTCTGATGCTATAATAGGCTGAATAAGTGAGTAGAATGGATGGATCAGGAAACAAGAACACAGTTGAAGCAAATACTGCTGTCTCGTAAATGGACACTTAGAGTACAAGCTCCCACTAGCGAAGGAGAAGATGCTCCGGGCGATGACGGACAAAAAGAGCATGGTAGCTCCGCCCTATCTGCCGTAACTGATATTTGCGGGGGACCTGTTTTACACCCTTTAATGCACCGTTTATGGCAGGCTCGTAATTATTGTGACTCAGATACTCTGGAATTACTTTTCCCGGAGGAGATCTGCTATCCGGATCCCTTTCTGTTTACTGATCTTCAGATTGCTGTTGAAATAATCCGCTTGATTTTGGATAAAAAGGGTAAGATCCTGATCTTTGGTGACTATGATGCGGACGGTTTAACTGCTACAGCTTTATTGCTACGCTGGTTCAGGCAGCAGGGGGCAGATGTCATCAGTATGATTCCAGACCGACTTCGCGACGGATACGGACTTACCCATGATCAGGTTTCCCAGATCATTGCCCAAAATCTCGATCTGGTGATAACTGTAGATTGTGGCAGTTCCAGTCTGGAAGAAGTCCGCCTGCTGGAGGCGAATGGTATTAGAGTGATTGTAACCGACCATCATGCTTGTACTGATGAGCTGCATCCGGCCTCTGCTTTTATAAACCCACAGCGCGAAAGGGAAGGCTTTCCTCTGAGCGGTTTGGCGGGTGTGGGAGTTGCCTATTATCTGGTGCTCGGATTGATCTACCCGGAAGAACCGGAACCGCTGCTGACAGTACTGGCTGCGATTGGAACTGTAGCTGATGTGATGCCCTTGAGAGGTGTCAATAGGCGTCTGATCGTTGATGCTATCGCAGTCTATCCGGAATATGCTCCGGTCGGAATCAAAAAATTAGCTGAGTGCTGTCGCAAAGCTGAGGCGGATCTGTCTGTGGAGCTAATTCAGTTTAACCTCGCTCCCCGGCTTAATGCAGCAGGTAGACTGGGTCAAGCAGAAGTTGCCCTGGAGCTGCTATTGACTGATTTGGCAACGGAAGCAGAATTGCTTGCCGCCAGACTGAATGAATTGAATAATGAACGTCGGGAGTTAGAGAAAGAACAGATAGAGCAAATAAGAGCTCAAGTGGAATCTGAACTTGTACCCGGTCATGATCGGATCATTATTGCAGCTTATGATGGACTCCATCCCGGCATTCTGGGAATTCTCAGTGCCCGCCTTGCGGATCATTTTCAACTGCCTGCGATCTGTTTGACATTGGAAGAAGGAGTTTTTCGCGGTTCAGGCCGCTCTTATGGTAATTTTGATCTCTATGCCGCTATTGAAAGCTGTCAGGATTTGCTATTGAGCTTTGGCGGACATACCGGTGCTGCCGGCTTGTCATTGGCTGCAGATAAACTGGAGGAGTTCACGACTAGGATTAAGGCGTATATTGCTCAGGCAGGCGATTTTATGCCGGCAGAGTTGATAGTTGATTTGGAACTGACACCTCAAGATCTGACGACTGAGGCTGTACGCTCTTTAGAGCTATTAGAGCCGACCGGAGAACAAAATCCCAAACCACTCTTTCTGCTCAGCAATGTACGCATTATGGATATCTACCGGGTTGGCGATGGCAGCCATTTGCGTATTATACTGGAAATTAATGGTGCAGGACAGATATCCGGCGTTGCGTTCAGGAAGGGAATAGCCGACTTACTCTATAGCCCGGGCGATCAGATTGATATTGTTTGTTATCTGACTAATAATGTCTGGCAGGGTGTTGAAAAAATTAATTTGCAAATTGAGGAGTTGAGGCTTGCTCGACAGGAGATAAAAGCTGCTCAGCCGATCAGGATAAAACGCTCGCAGATAGCAGCGGTTTATCACGGCTTGTCAAAACTGATTGAGCCGGAACAGGAACTGCTGTTTGATTCTCTACACCTGGCACATTGGCTGTCCAGCAATTATAATGGTTCCATATCGGAGCAGGAATTGATTATTATTCTTCAACTGTTTGCCCAATCCGGCCTGGGCTCAATGAGACAAGCGGATCATGATAATTGGGTATTTTACTTCAGAGCTACGACAGAAAGAGTAGATCTGAAGACTACAGAATTATGGCAACAGCTTGAACGACAGGGAAGTATTGCTGATGCACCACGAGAATAGGCAAAATCTACAGGACGCAGATGCCAAGATGGCTATGATCTGCCAAAAATGGTCTGACTATTCCGGTCAGACCGATACGAGCCTGTTGCAAAAGGCATATGAATTTGCCAAAGAAGCGCATCAAGGACAAAAGCGTGCGACAGGAGAGCCGTATATTATACACCCTGTTGCTGCCGCTGAAATTCTGCTTGATCTGGAAGTTGATAAAGATACTCTAATTGCGGCTCTTCTACACGACACAGTTGAAGATACATCAGTTTCTTTGTCAGATATTGCTGATGTTTTCGGCAATGATATAAAAAACCTGGTTGATGGTGTTACCAAATTATCTAAGTTTTCCTATTCGACTCAAGAAGAAATACAAGCCGAAAGTTACCGCAAGATGTTCCTTGCTATGGCCAGAGATATTAGGGTGGTGCTGATCAAATTGGCCGACCGTCTGCATAATATGCGCACGATGGATTACCAGGACAATGCTAAGCAGATCGATAAATCACGCGAGTCACTCGATATCTATGCTCCGTTGGCTCATCGACTGGGAATACACAAGATTAAATGGGAACTGGAGGATCTGAGTTTACGCTATCTGGATCCTGATGCCTATTATGAATTGGTTGAGCAGATTTCGGTTAAACGATCCGATCGTGAGAATTTCCTGCTCGAAACTACTCGTGATCTGGAAGAACGCATCTCCCACATGGGCATCAAAGCCGATATTGAAGGCAGACCTAAGCATTTCTACAGCATCTATCGCAAAATGAAAAAACAGAATAAGTCTCTTGATGAGATCTATGATCTTTTTGCCATGCGGATCATAGTTGATACTGTCGGTGAGTGCTATGCTGTTCTCGGGCTCGTACATCAACTGCACAAGCCTATGCCTGGCCGTTTCAAAGACTATATTGCTATGCCCAAGCCTAATATGTACCAGTCATTACATACAACCGTGATCAGTCCGGCAGGCATACCTTTTGAAGTTCAGATCCGAACTCTGGATATGCATAAGACTGCAGAATATGGTATTGCCGCACATTGGCGTTATAAAGAGGACCGCAAAGCTTCCTCCAAGGCAGATCCTCTTGATGTCAAACTTACCTGGCTAAGACAGCTTCTGGAGTGGCAAAGTGATATGCGCGATTCCTCTGAATTCATGACCACATTGAAAGAGGAGCTAATAACGGATGAAGTATTTGTCTTCACACCTAAAGGTGAAGTTATCTCATTGCCGATGGGAGCGATACCGATTGATTTCGCCTATCATATTCACAGCGGTGTCGGCAATTCAATGTATGGCGCAAAAGTAAATGGACGCATGGTGCCGCTTACTTCCAAGTTGGAAAACGGTGATATAGTAGAAATTCTGACCTCGGATAAAGTCAAAGGCCCCAGTTTGGATTGGCTGAATATTGTCAAGAGCAATACTGCCCGCAGCAAGATCTCGACCTGGTTCAAACGTGAAATGCGTGATGAAAATATCGTTCGAGGACGGGAGACCATTGACCGGGAAATCAAAAAGTCCGGCTTTACACCGTCACAACTGGTAAAAAAAGAATTTTATGATAAATTACTCAAGCGTTATTCACTGAACACACTGGATGACCTCTATGCGATTGTGGGCTATGGAGGTCTGTCCGCTGCCCGGATTGTACCGCGCCTGCGCGACGATTATATTTTGTCATTATCTGAAGATGAACGGGCGACCTTGGGTTATCGTGTGACAAAAACGGGTCATGTACAATATGCACCGCAATCAATTATTTCTTCTGATGAAAAGACCTGGACCAAACGTGAAAAGGAAAGTAAACAGAAAAAACGCAAGAGGATTGCCAGCCAGTCCAGGGGAGTGCAGGTTCGTGGTATCGATAATTGCTTAATTCGACTGTCACGATGTTGCAATCCCGTTCCGGGAGATAAGATCATCGGATACGTAACCAGAGGTGAAGGCGTTGCTGTGCATCGTATGGATTGCCACAATATCAAACACCTGGTGGAATCGTTCGATGAGTCTCCTGAAGCTGCGGAGCGTGCGTCAAGGCTGATAGATGTGTTCTGGGTTGAAGATTTGCCTGAAGAGCTGAAGTATCAGACGATTCTTAGAGTGATTGCTCGCGACAGGCGAAATCTATTAGCGGAAATTTCCAGTGCCGTAGCTATCGAGACAATACCGATCTTGGAGTTCAAGGTGCAGTCTGCCAAAGATATCAGTGCCAGCATCAGAATTACTATTGAAACCAAAGATCAGGCACAGGTGGACCGATTAATTAAGCGCTTGAAGGCTATTCCCAGCGTGGTGGATGTCAGTCGCACCGGGGCATAAATTATTTCAATTAATTTCAATTACCGATATAAGGATGACAGGACGCCTTCTCGTCTTTTCAAATAAAAGACGGCGTAGTTCATGTTCCAGTCGTCCCGATTTTAATGCCTGAGATAAAGGTTTGTTTTCGGCTTGGGCTTCAGTGACTAATTTTTCAATCAGATTGCGACAGCTAATGGTTGTACTTCCAATTTCACTATCATAAATAAAACCGCGAGCAATGATGTCCGGTTGACCGAGTAATATATTTCGGTCGGGGTCAATCGCTATGAAGGCGGATACAACTCCGTCCTCAGCCAAACGTAAACGATCCCTTAATACCCATTTATCGACATCGCCCATGCCTGAACCGTCAATCAGCACACCTGCACCTTCAGTAAAACCGATAAAACGAGATTCATTATGATTTAACTCGAGGATATCACCGTTGGATAGGAGTAGAATCTTGTCTTTCGGGTGTCCCATCTGCTGAACCATTTGGGCATGAAGATGTAAATGGCGGTATTCTCCATGAGCAGGGATGAAAAATTTAGGTTGAGCCAGATGATAGATCAGTTTCAATTCTTCCTGATAGGCATGACCTGATACATGTACATCCGCCAGGGAGGCATAAATGACATCTGCCCCTCGGCGATACAGTTCATCAATCATTCGGTAGATGGGTTTTTCATTACCGGGGATAATAGAGGAAGACAGAATAATTGTGTCACCCTCAACTATCTCTACATTCTTATGTTCGGCAAAGGCAATTTTACTCAGAGCAGCCGTGGATTCACCCTGGCTGCCTGTGGTGACTAAGACCAGCTCCTCCGGCTTATGATTATCCAGCGCATTGATGTCAATAATGGTATCCGCCTTATGTCTGAGATAGCCGATGCTATTTGCCACTTCGAAGATATTCAGCATACTGCGGCCGATCAAGCAGACCTTGCGGTCCTCCGCCTCGGCAGCATCTATGACCTGTTGCAAGCGGTAGACATTGGATGAGAAAGTGGCTACAAAGACCCTGCCGGATGCCTTGGCGAAAAGCTCCTTGAATTTTTCGCCTATAGCCAGTTCGGACATGGTTGAGCCCGGCACCTCGATATTAGTGCTATCTGAAATTAAAGCTAAGATGCCTTTGCGCCCAAGTTCCGCGATGCGGCTTAAATTGATTGGTGCGCCGGTAGGGGGGGTGTAATCGATTTTAAAGTCACCGGTGTGCAAAACAACGCCCAACGGTGTAGTGATGGCAAAGGCATTGGAATCAGCAATCGAGTGATTGACATGAATTGATTCGACTTGAAAATGTCCGGCTCCTACTCGCTGACCGGGACGCAATAAACGAAGATCAGGGTTTTTAACCTGTGAACCGCGATCCTTTAGTTTGCGTTCGATCAGTTTAATAGTCATGGTATTGCCGTAAACTGGGACATTGAACTCTTTCAAGAACCAGGGCAAGGCTCCAATATGGTCTTCATGGCCGTGTGTAATGAAGACAGCCTTCAACTTGTCCTTATTCTCACGTACATAACTGAAATCCGGGATGATAATGTCAACACCCGGCATATCCTCATCAGGGAAAGCCAAGCCACAATCGACGATGATCAGGTCGTCCATGAATTGGAAGCAGGTCATATTTTTGCCGACTTCTCTTAAGCCGCCTAGAGGGATAATTCGCAGCCCCGGACTTTTACTGTCTTTGATCCTTTGGGCTTTCTGCTTCCGCGATCTGGCAGAAGATGATCTTGACTGTATTGGATTATTGCTACTCATCTGGATCTCAATCATAACAGATTATTAGATATCAGGCATAAAAATCTGTTACATTGACTTGTTAAATTCTAGTAAAATAGGCGGCGTTTCCTTGTGTATATTCAGTCTGATGACTTAGAATAATTTAATTGTACTGTATGGTAGAACCGCCCTTAGCTGAGGCATTATCATCATCAAGTACGAGACAAGGGGGTAGAAATGATTACACTCGATAAAATTACTAAGTCTTATGACGGTAAGAAAAAGGCGGTAGATAATCTCAGTCTGGAGATTTATCCGGGAGAAATATTCGGATTATTGGGGCCTAACGGTGCAGGTAAAACAACCTGCCTGAAAATGATCACCGGTGTTTTGCAACCGACAGCAGGTGATATTTTAATCAACGGTTATTCAATCTTGAACCAGCCCCTGGAAGCCAAAAAGCAATTTTCCTTTGTCTCAGATGATCCCAATGTTTTTCTGAGATTCAAGGGCATCGAGTATTTAAAATTTATTGCCGATATCTACGAAATAGATCCGTCTGTTCGTGAAAGCAGAATCAAGGAATTGGCCGAAGAATTTTCTTTATCGGATGTGCTCAATGATCAGATCAGCAGCTATTCTCACGGTATGCGCCAGAAGATTGTAGTGATAGGAGCACTGATCAGTGCTCCGCCGGTGTGGATTCTGGACGAGCCAATGACCGGTCTAGATCCGCGGTCCAGCTTTAATCTCAAGAATCGGATGCGACAACATGCTGATGCCAATCTGACGGTTTTGTTTTCGACCCATGTGCTGGAAGTTGCAGAGAAGATCTGTGACCGGGTGGGAATAATAGATAAAGGCAAACTAATCTTCTGCGGTACGATTAAAGAAATGAGAGACCATTTCAAAGAAAATGCCAGTTTAGAAGAAATGTTCCTTGAACTTACGGATGAGAGCTTCCATTTGCCCGAAGACAACAGCTTTCTTACTGATCATTAAAGCGTGGGATCAAAGGGGAATCCGGAATGAAAAAATGGTGGATCTTAACTAAAGCGTTGGTAAAAGGCTCGGATGTCTTTGGCTTGGAAATGAAGGAGACAAAGAAACGCAAGAAATTGACTTTGTTCTCCCGCGGTCTCGACCGGACAAAAAAGATATTGCTAGGGGTGGTTATCTTTGCTTATATCGCCTTTGTCTTTGGTATTAACGGCTACAATATTGCCAAACAATTACTGGCTATGGGTTTTGACGCTGGCAATCCAACGGCCGACCCGATCGTATTGGCTTCATTTCAGGCCAGTCTGGCTCAACTATATTTGCCCGGTTTCTTTATGCTTTTGGGCATGGCCTTTTTTTATGCCGCCGGCATCTTTTTCTTTGCTGAAGACCTAGACACTCTTCTGGCTTTGCCGTTAAAGCCGAGCACGATAGTAGCTGCCAAACTGGCTAATCTCTATATTTTCTCTCTGGTAATTCCGTTAGCTTTAACTTTGCCTGCCGCAGTAGTTTTGGGCTATATGCTGGGGATGCCGCTCCTCTACTATATCTATGCCTTTTTAACTCTGATTTTCGGCGCCATGATTCCGATGTGCATTGATGCCATCCTGATTTTATTAATGATGCGGATGGCCATTTTTGCCAAAAGTAAGGATCGTTTCATGATTGTGACTCAAGTCCTGATGTTTGTCGGAATTTTTGCCTTCGTCTTCTCCAATATGGGATCTATTGATTTAGATTCGGAATTGCCGACAACAGGGCCGGTTGCTTTGCAATATATTGTGCCGATGTCGAACCGTGCTATTGAAGCTATTTCTTTACCTCAAGATCCGGGTTCAATTCTGAAGATTATGAGTTTGATTGCCGTTGCCCTGGGATTAGTAATTTTGCTGGTACTTTTGTCCTCGCGGCTCTATTTGAGGGCGGCCAGGGAGAGTAGAGCAAGCAGTCAAGCGCATAAGCCGATGACAGACAAAGCCTGGCAGAGCCTGCGTCAAACTAGAAAAGACCTGCCCAATATGGTCAGCAGGGAATTTAAAATTCTCTACCGTTCGCCCACTTTTTTGATGAATATTCTGGCCTTTCCTATCATCATGCTTGTTTCCATGTTTGGTACCATGGCCTTTTCATTTTCTCGGGAAGGTAAGGGTCTTGCAACTTTGCAAAAGCTTATGGCGGCTACCTTTGCATCGGAATCCAGGGAGAACGTTATTCCGATAATCATGATAGTTGTGGTGGGGGTTGCGGCCTTTTTGTCAAGTACAAATACCTGTATGCCTACAGCCATATCCCGTGAAGGCAGAGGAGCAGGTATGCTCAAATCTTGGCCGCTCAAAATCAGCACTGTCTTTTTGGCCAAGCTGATAGTTGGCGGGATTGTTTCTTTGCTGGCCTGGTTGCCGATCGCCATCCTAACATTTGTTATTTTGCCTTTTAGTGTTTACTTTCAACCGACGTTGCTTGTTTTGTTTATATTCTTGCCCCTGACCGTCAATAATTTGGCTTTAATCATTGATTTGAATAAGCCGTATCTGGAATGGAATTCGGAGCAGCAGGTTGCTAAGCAAAATATGAATATATTTAAGACCATGTTGATGTCGCTTGTGGTCGGTGGCCTTTTGATTGGTGCTGTTCTGCTGATGCAAAAACTGGGTGGCAATCTGATTGCGATTCTGGCGGTTATCAACGGTGGCAGCATTTTACTGTTTGTGATTAGCATATTGCTGCTGGCTACAGTGGGCAAAAAGTATTATCTGGAGAGGATCAGCTGAGGCTGCTGGGCATCTAAAATTGTTTTGACTTGCATGGGCTTGAGCAACATGGTAAAATGCAGTTCGTTTAAAATACTGCAGGAGGTGAAGGAATGGCAAATATTAAGTCGTCGATCAAGCGCGCTAAAAGCAACCAGGCTAGGGCTATGGTCAATAAACGCAAGAAAAGTGCGCTGAGAACCCAGATCAAGAAGACAGTTCTAGCGATCGAGTCTGCTGCAGATAATGCTGGCGAAATGCTGAGGAAGACCCAGGCTGATCTCGACCGGGCTGCCACTAACGGTCTGATCTCCAAGAATACGGCTGCCAGGAGAAAGTCCAGACTGGCCAGGCTGGCTAACGTTTCCCGTGAAGCTTAATGCTTTGACCGGTAAGAGACCGCGAGAGCTCAATCCGGCCCGGGATCTGATTATTAATAATAGCCGCTTCACAAAGAAGCGGCTTTTTTGTGATAGAATGCAATATTGTAGCGTATGAAGGCGCGGAGGAATTATGAGAAAAAGTAAGATCGCTATAACTCTGGGTTTAGTTGTGGGCATAGTGCTATCAGCGTTTGCCTTCCTTTTCGGTTATACCAGGTATCTTCTGAGTTTGCCGACTTATGATACCGAGGGTACGATTCCTATTGAAACTAATCTGGAGCAACTCCCTGATGTGGAGCCTGAGATGAAAGAGGGGATGAAGATTCCGGTCTATAACAATCCTCAGATTCACAATATCCTGCTGATTGGTTCGGACCGTCGCGATGACAAATCCTATGGGCGTTCAGACAGTATGATTCTGCTTTCTATCAACGAGAAGACGGATAAATTTCATTTGACATCCTTTCAGCGCACAATCTGGGTCAGCATTCCCAAGGATACGGATCCGCGCTATCAGAGATACTGGTCGCCGAACAATGCACTTAATGCGGCACATACCTGGGGCGGGCCGAGATTGTTGCTGAAGACGATACAAAGGAATTTCCGACTTGATGTGCAACATTATGTCAAAGTCGATTTTAAAAATTTCGTCAAAGTAATTGATCGGGTTGGCGGTGTAGAGATTGAGCTGACAGAGGCTGAGGCTTCTCATCTAAGGGGGCAAGGCCATCAGGTGACAGCCGGGAAACAGTTGCTGAAAGGTGATGCGTGTTTGGCTTATTCCCGTATCCGCAGAATTGATAGCGACTGGAAACGGATGGGCCGCCAACGGACAGTTATTGAAGCTCTAATCAAGAAAATGCGGTCCATGAGCCCGCTCTCTTTGCCCAGGGTACTGGAGGATATTATGAGAAATCTGGAGACCAATCTTACTCCCGGACAGCTACAGAGCTATATTTTCAATGTCCTGAAATACCGCAAATATGAGATAGATCAGATGTTTGTACCGATCGAACAGCATAAAGCCAGAACCAAGACCAAGAGTGGCCATGAGGTTTATAAGATTAATTGGGTTAAGAATATCGAGGCGATCAGAGCCTTTATTGAGCAGTAAAAGGGCGTGAGGTAGTTGTGATTATCCTGGGTGTTGATCCCGGATATGCCATAACCGGCTACGGAGTAATAGCCAAAGAGAGAGGCATCTTGAAGGCTCTCGATTACGGCGTCGTTTCAACACCGGCCAAAAGCTATTTCCCCCTGCGCTTGCGCTCAATCCATGAGGGTCTGGCTCAGCTGATAGCCAATTTTAAGCCGGACTGTCTGGCGATTGAGGAACTGTTTTTCAGCCGCAATACAACGACCGCGATCGGAACGGCACAGGCCAGGGGTGTTGCTGTCTTAGCCGCGGCTCAGGCCGGCATACCGGTGTTTGAATATACGCCCTTGCAGGTCAAAATGGCTGTCACCGGTTACGGACGAGCGGAGAAAGCACAAATGCAGGAAATGGTCAGGATTCTGCTGAAACTATCCCGACCGCCCCAGCCTGATGATGCTGCTGATGCATTGGCGGTAGCGATTTGTCATGCCCATAGTGGCAATAGGCTTGATTCCCTGGCGGTTGGCGGTTATCAATAAGAAGATCACTTTGTGCTGCTCTTTCACGAGGACTATATTCGGTTATTTTCATAGTACAATAGATATTAGACGCTGCTTACAGCACTTCTAACAGATGAGGGAAAAACATGTATTCATATATTAGGGGCCAAATCATAGTTAAGACACCGGACTATCTCATAGTCGAGGCCGGTGGCATCGGTTATGAGGTCCAGATTCACCCGGGGATGGTGAATGCCTTGCCTGCTGTCGGCGAAACGGCCAAGATACCGGTTGAGCTTTCTGTCCGGGAAGATCAAATGACCCTGTTCGGTTTCCCCGGCGAAGAAGAAAAAAATCTGTTCCGGTTGGTGCAGACGGTGTCGGGAATTGGTCCTAAAGTTGCCATCACAATCACCGGCTCGATTTCTCCGGGTGCTTTCGCCCTGGCGATTCTCAATGATGATGTCAATGTCCTGACTACTATCAAAGGCATAGGCAAAAAAGGAGCTCAGCGCTTGATCTTGGAACTAAAAGATAAGTTGCGCAAATTGGAGTTGGATTTGACTTCGACAAGTGATGAGTTTCTGTCGGCGCCGGATTCCATTGATGCTCAAGCCGTATCTGCTTTGATGGTTTTGGGTTACCGCAATGAGGAGGCAAGACAGGCCCTGCAGAATTGCGGCAGAACAGAGGATGACAGCTTGGAGACTGTCATTCTCAAAGCACTGAAGACGATGAAAGTGTGAGTTATTGATCAGGTTCAGGGGGAGGTAATACTTTGTATAATATTTTCAGCCAGATGGATGAAGACCAGGAAGATGAGCGTATCTTGTCCCGCAAACATCTGATGGAGGACAAAGATGAAGTCAGTATGCGCCCCAGAACTCTGGCCGAATATGCCGGACAGTCCAGGATTAAAGAAAATCTGCGGGTCTATATAAAAGCTGCCATGGAAAGGGGGGAGGCCCTGGATCATGTACTCCTTTATGGTCCGCCGGGACTTGGCAAAACAACTCTGGCCGGTATTATTGCCAATGAGCTGGGGGTGCAGATGCGTGTGACCTCCGGCCCGGCGATTGAACGTCAGGGTGAATTGGCCGCTATCTTGACCAATTTGGAAGAACATGATGTGCTCTTCATTGATGAAGTCCATCGCCTGAACCATGCCGTGGAGGAAATTCTCTATCCGGCGATGGAGGATTTTGCTTTGGATATTATGATCGGCAAAGGTCCGGCCGCCCGTTCGATCAGACTAGATTTGCCGCCGTTTACACTGATTGGAGCGACCACGAGAGCCGGTCTTTTGACTTCGCCTTTACGTGACCGCTTTGGTATGATTCATCGCCTGGAGCTCTATTCGGAGGCGGAAATAGCCGAGATACTCAAACGCAACGCAGCCTTGCTTTCGATCGGGATTGATCGGGATGGACTGGAAATTTTGTCCGGCCGCTGCCGCGGCACGCCTCGTATTGCCATTCGCCTCTTGCGCCGGATGCGGGATTTTGCCCAAGTCAAAGGTTGTGGCGTGATTGACAGGGATATCTGCAGTGTAGGTCTGGCTGCCTTGGAGATCGATGAGCGGGGCCTGGATGCTACAGACAGGAGAGTAATGCTGGCCATGGCCGAGATCTATCGCGGTGGCCCGGTGGGGCTGGATACTCTGGCTGCTACAACCGGCGAAGATCCGGGCACAATCGAAGATGTCTATGAACCTTATTTGCTGCAGATCGGCTTCCTGGCTAAGACACCGCGAGGCAGAGTGCTAACTGACCAAGGTTTCGCTCATTTGGGTTTGGTTCCCGGCAGTAGACCGGGTACTCAAGCTGTGCTTGATTCCCAGATGGCGCTGCGCGATCTGACCGAACTGTCTGATGAGGACAACGCTATCCAAGAGTAGATATTGTCGATGAAGATTAAGAAGACAGAAGGAATTCTACTCCATTGCTGTTGCGGTCCTTGTGCCGAATATCCGCTGCAGCAGCTTTCAGCGGAAAATTATCAGCCAACTCTGTACTATTTTAATCCCAATATTCAGCCCCAGGCGGAATGGCAACGCCGTTACGAGTCTTTAGCCAAATTGAGCGACTTGCTGGATTTGTCTTTGGTGGCGACAGGTGCGGCGGCGACAGAGCAGTGGCTGTCACTGCCCGATCAGGCTGAACGCTGCCGCTTCTGTTATCGGCTGCGCCTGGAAGAAGCAGCCCGCTATGCACAGGCCAACCGTTTTCCAGTTTTTAGCACTACTTTATTAGTCAGTCCCTATCAGAAGCGCGAAATGATCGTTGAGATCGGACAGGAACTGGCAGATTCATATGGCCTTAAATTCCTGGCTGCCGACTGGCGTCCCGGCTTCCGTGCCGGGCAGCAATGGGCGCGGGAGCATGGATTATACCGCCAGCGCTATTGCGGCTGTATTTTTTCTCTTGAAGAATCCTCATTCAAAGAGCGAATTAAAGCGGAGCACGCCCGGCTGGAACAGGGGATATCTGATCGAACCTAAGCTAGCTGCCGAATTAAATTTTGTTTGACGAAGGCGCTCTTAAATGTGTGCCGCTACCTGTAACCAACTGTACTTAGTCCGGGTGAGGGAGTGATCGGGATTGTCTTCGTTAAAAAATTCTAGGGTTTTCGCAAAGTGGTCGGGTCCAGCGGTTCAACCAGGATAGTGCTGTAGTCGTCGTAGATGACATGGCCGGGATGGGCGCTTTTGGGTTTGCGCACATTGCGGATGGGACAGAAGTCAACGGCGGTTTTGGCCAGACTGCCGGCTTTGCGGGAGAACCAGGCGGCGATGCCGGCGGCTTCTTCGATCGTGCGGTCGGGTATTTCTTCTTGCTTGTGATTGATGATGACATGGGTGCCGGGGGCGTCTTTGACATGGAGCCAGAGATGGTCTTTGGCGGCTTGACGCAGGGTGAGGCGGTCGTTTTGGATATTGTTGCGACCGACTGTGATCAGCAGCCCGTCCGAGGACAGATAGCGCCTGGGGGGCAGGGGCTGATCGGCAGAGTGTGCCCGTTGTTTTTTCTTTTTGGTCTGCTTAGGGTGGTAAGATTTCTTTTTGCCCGGTTTGCCGGGGTTGAGATTTAGCGGCTGGAGCTCTGTTTCCGACTGTTTCTGATTCGGGCGGCGTTCAGTTTGGCCTGCTATGCCCCGGAGCTGCGCGGCCGTGAGGGCGTTTTTGCTGCTTTTGCGGTAGTGGCGGAATTCTTCATTAATGGCCTCCAGATCGGCTACTTCAGCTGCCGTGTCTACGGCTGTCTGTAGCGAGCGCAGCCAGGAGAGATTGCGTTCGGCGATCGCCAGCAGCTGGGAGCCGATTTTCAGCTTGCTCTTGGCTTTGTTGGCGCGGCGGAAATAGCGATCGGCATTGGCGGGGCCAGAGGATAGTTGCTCCTGCAGTGGAATCTCGATTGTTTTTTGATCTGGGTCGTAATAATCAATGGCAGTCATGGTTCGAGCATTAGGCTGATACTGCCGGAGATTGGCTAGGATCAGTTCGCCGTAACGTTGGAATTTATCCGCTTTTTCGCCCTCCGCCAGATCCTGGCGATGGAGGTCGGCCTTGCGGGCCACCGCTTCCAGCTCCTGATTTAGCAAGCGCTTCAGATGTTGGCGCTTTTGTTCCAGGCGGTTGCTCTCACGCTGACTGTTGCTGAAGACGGTCATGGCCTGAGCGATGGAAGTGAGTGGTTCCTTGTGCAGAGGGGTCGGCAGGGACAGGGCATAGAAATCTAGCGGGACTTTGGCATCGGTGCTGCTGTAATACAGTGTCGGCTGCCAGTGGCGTGCGGCGACCTTTTGCATCTGCTGTGCAAGAGCAGCGGCGAGCTGTGTTTTTTGTGCCGGGCTTAGCTCCTGCAGCTGCAGGCGGGGATCCAGACCGCAGCTGGCGATAATTGTCCTGGCGGGAAAGGGCGAGAGGCCAAGGATCAGTGCCAACAGCGCCTGTTCGATGCGCAGAGGGTCAAGATATGAGGGGAAAGGAGTGCCGGCTTCCAGTGAGCTGAGCCATTCTTCAGGGCTGAGCTTATCCATGGGGGGTGGGAGCTGATAAGGATGTGCCGGCAGGATTTCCCGCACCCGATTGATGCTGTGATCGACATGGATGATGGCATTATGGATATTTCCCTCCGCATTGAGCAGGATAAGATTGGTGCGGCGGTTAATCAATTCGGCGACCAGATATTTTTCTACGCGGTCACGGTATTCATCCAGTGCCTGGAAGTGCAGACGAAAAATGCGTTCGTATGGTGGTGTGTCAATAGCAGTCAGAGTCGCCCCCTGCAGATATTTACGCAGCATCATGCAAAACGAAGGCGCTATCTGAGGGTTCGGCTGATCGGGACGCCCCAGGTAGATGGCCGGCAAAGAGGGATTGGCACTGATTGTCAATTGTTCCTGCCTGTGGCCGTTGTAGAGTGTGAGTACGATCGTATAGCGGTCAGGCTGCATAATCCGGTCTACGCGCGAGCCGGCCAGTCTGTGGTTCAGTTCCTCACTTAATGCTGTGGCGGTAATTCCGTCTAAGGCCATCTTCCCCTTGCCCCTGTTGAGTTTAGAAATTCATATGTCTGCAAGCAGTTAGCGCTATTTAATAGGAATATTCTTCCGGCTGGCTTCCGGTAATTGCTGTCTGTGACAGACCAAGTATCCGTGATACATCTCGTAAAAATGCCCGCGAAACAAGTCAAAACCCGGCAGCTGTATCTTGGCGCTAATCTGATCTTTTTGTATAATATCATATGATCTGTGAGGTGATCTGATGGCGAAGAAAAATGATAACGATTATGGCTTCCATGCCTATAGTGAGGAGCATCTGATCAAGAGAATCTGGCGAGTCGGTATCGGTCGATTTTTCCTGCTGATCGTTGGCTTTGTGCTCTTAATTCTCCTCAATCTGCTCATATCTCTGAACAAGGTCAAGATTTTTCTCACTCTGATCGGCATTGAAGTTCTGATTGCTTTCGTAGCCGGCTGGATTTATTTTTTCATCCGCCAGAGATCCGATTGACCATAAAGAGCATTTATCTCCAAATTTAAATTAGTTCTTGACAAGTCTGTTCATTGTCAGTAAACTACAGTTAGTTTATTACTAATGAACAGATCGGGAGGACTATGCCATGGCTGATTTGACTTTAGGTGTAATTGAGGCTCGCTTCACCGATATTATCTGGGAGCACGAGCCGATCGGATCACGTCAGCTGGCTGAAATCTGCAGCCGGGAACTGAACTGGAAGCGTCCCACAACCTATAATGTTCTGCGTAAATTGACAGAAAAGGGTATCTTTCAGAATCAAGACGGTATTGTTACTTCACTCCTTTCCCGGGAAGAATTCTACGGCAAACAGGGCGAGCGCTTTGTGGAGGAAGCCTTTGACGGCTCACTGCCGGCTTTTATTGCCGCTTTTACCCAGCAGAAGGCTCTGACCGCAGCAGAGATTGCGGAGATTCGGGCCATGATTGACGCAGCGGAGGATAAATCATGAACCATTTGTTTATCCGCCTCTTTAATATGAGCATCACCGCCAGTTGGTTGATTTTGGTCATCTTGCTCTTGCGTCTGCTTTTCCGGAAAGCGCCGAAGGCGATAAGGATAAGCCTGTGGTCTTTGGTCGGTCTCCGTTTGATCCTGCCCTCCGGTCTGGCCGAGGAGCAGCGGCCATATGTGATAGCCCATGAGCAGGCGCATCTTGCGCGCAAAGATCATTTGTGGAAACCTCTGGGTTTTGTTTTACTGGCGGTCTATTGGTTTAATCCTCTGATCTGGGTTGCCTATTATCTATTTTGCCGGGATATTGAACTGGCCTGTGATGAACGGGTTATCCGCTCCATGTCCACCTCGGACAAGATCGCCTATTCTGATGCTTTGTTAGAGAACAGTGTAGCGAGACGCAGTATTATGGCCTGTCCGCTGGCTTTCGGGGCCGTGAGTGTGAAGGAGAGAGTCCGCTCGATCCTTAATTATAAGAAGCCGGCTTTCTGGGTGATTATCGCCGCAATTATTGTGGCCATTGTGCTGGCAGTCTGTTTTCTGACTAATCCTCAGACAAAGAGGGGAGACGATCCTTTGGCGCCTGCGCTGGAAGACGATGAAGTTGCGCTGCCGTTATTCCAAGTAATTACCCCTGCCTATCAGGGCAAGATTGATAGAAAGCTGGAAAACTTAATTCATCTCTATATTGTTGATTTGTATCAGAATAAAGAGCTCGGCACCACCTTTGATTTGAACAAATATTTTGCGGGTGAGTCTCTGGCAAGTTACCTGGAAAAACTGATTAGTCAGCAGTATCCGTACATTGCAAGGAGTGGCTTCGAAAGATATAACTACCTGCTCGGCATTGAAATTCTGGAGCTTGAGGAACTGGCGGGGGATGCTACTTTTGTTAAGTTGGCCGTATCCTTAGGTTACAACAGTTTAGGTCTGGATAATTATATGTCTGTCGGCGATATCATATATTTGATTGTGTCTAAACATGAAGGCAAATATAAGGTGACAGATCAATATATTGTGGACGGTTACTATGACACTTTATTGCGTGGGCCTGATTTTAATCTAAGGACAGAATATCTGAGTCGCGGGATAGGGTCTCTCAGCGAGCAGGAATTGTCGGCGAAAGATCAGGAAGTAAAGGATAAGGCTGCCGATTTTACCCAAGTGGTTTTCCCTCGCTATCAATCTGAAGAGTTAAAGGACAGTGTTGATGAAACGGTAAAGGAAACTGTGATTACTTTCACCGGCAAACTCTATGAGAATGAGAATTTTGGCCAGACTCATGATCTCAGCCCCTATCTTGAGGGCGAGATACTGGAAGTGTTTTTGGCGGAAAAAATCAGATTCGGTCAGTTTATTAGCGAATTGGCTGCCAGCAAAAAGTTTGAAGCCGGCAAATATTTGCCGGATGCTCCCGACAGATTAACGGACGAGTCATATGAGATAGTCAGCAAGCTGCATCATCTGGAACAGATTGAAAGCGATATCTATCTGGCCGAAGTTCAGGTTATATCAAATACCCAATACCCTGATGGTGAATGGGGCGGGTCCTCCGTCCAGGTAGATTTGTTGCTATCGATCACAGGAAGTGAGGTAAAAGTAATAGATTGCTATGAGCCCAATGATGTATTTGATGTCTATTTGCGTGGCAATATTGATCTGAAATTTGATTACCGTCGCAATCGGGACATACGGCATCTGCGCAAAATCGACATCCTCACTAAATCGGCACAGCTGTTCGGCGATTATGTTGATTAGCCGGGTGATCAGCCGGAGCCAGACATTAAAGAGGTCAGCTCCTGTCAGGTGCTGACCTCTTTTGCTAGTGAAAATTATAATTAAAATTTAGTGCTTACTAGGCAGGATCAAATAGCTTGCGGATCTTGTTCGAGGGATCGACCAGCGAACTGAGCGAAGCATTGTGATTAATGGCATCAATCAGCAAGGCAACGAACTTGCCCATATTGACATCGACATACCAGGGAGCGTCTAACAGCTCCTGATTGCGGTAGATCAGATTGGTGCAGAATACCCGGTCAATATTGCCCTCGGCATAGGCTTGATCGAATAGTGCAATGCCGTCAGTGAAGAGGCCAAAAGTAGCGATGCAGAAGATACGGTTGGCTTTCATGGCTTTGAGCTGCCTTGCCAGTTCCAGCATCGAGTCGCCTGAGGAGATCATATCGTCGATAATCAGGACATCTTTCCCCTTGACTGAATCACCCAAGAATTCATGCGCGATAATGGGATTGCGGCCGTTTTTGATCATGGTGTAGTCGCGGCGTTTGTAGAAAGTACCCAGAGGGACGCCCATCACTGAGGCATAGTACATGGAGCGTGTGATAGCGCCTTCGTCAGGGCTGATAATCATTAGATTGCTGCGATCTTTGATAATCTCCGGGTACAATTTGTTGAGCGCTTTCAGCACCTGATAGACAGTGGGAACACTCTCAAAGCCAAAAGTGGGAACCGCATTGGCGACCCGGTCGTCATGGGCGTCAAAAGTAATAAAATTGGCAACCCCAAGATTATCCAGCTCTTCCAGCATATAGGCACAGTCCAACGATTCGCGGGCATTGCGGCGGTGCTGACGGCCCTCGTAGAGATAGGGCATAAAGACATTGATCCGGCGTGCTTTGCCGGAACTGGCCAGGATAACACGTTTCAAGTCCTGATAGTGGTCGTCAGGGCTCATATGATTGACACAGCCGCGGATATTATAGGTTACTGAATAATTGGTAGGATCGCAGATGATGAACAGATCATGGCCGCGCACGGTGCGTTCAACTACTGCTTTGCCCTCACCGGAGGAAAAACGGAAAGTATTGACCGGAACAAAATAATCGTCGCGCAGGAAACCGGGGCTGATTATGGTATCCGGCTCGCTCTCCATATATTCTTTGCGCCTTTGCACTAGAAAATCGTTGACGATGGTGCTGAATTCAACGGCACTTTTCATGGCAATTAGACCGACAGGTGCATAAGCCGGCATGGGATTGTTGCCATATTGATCGTATTTGTAGTAATTGGGGTCGTAGGTGAGATCATTAGATCTTTCATGACGATGTATATCTGGACTCATTGTTTCCTCCTCGGCGGTCAGAATAAAATTATTAAATGTCAAATGAGAGCTGTCTTGGGTCGTAACTTAATTGCTGTTTTTTGGCGTATAGCTGCTGGTACCGTTCCTGATGTTTCCGGGCCAGCTTATCAATTCTGTCGGCAGGGGCCAGCAGGGCAGACAGGGAAGCGTCGTGATTTAAGGCATCTACCAGCGAGGCCAGATCTTCTGCCATCGGGACATCGTAGTACCAAGGTGAAGCTATGATTTGCGGCGCCCGGTAGGCCATGTCCGTGGCAAAAACACCGTTTATAATGCCGCTGGTATAGGCCTGGCGCATATGATCGATGCCTTTGGTGAATTGGACGAAAGATGCGGCACAGAATACTCTTTTGGCGCCGTGAGCCTTAAGATGGGAGGCGCACTCCAAAAATGTCAGGCCGGTATCCATCAAATCATCAACCAGCAAAACATCCATTCCCGTTACATCATCACCGAGATATTTTCTGGTAGATTCCTCAATAATTTGACCGTTTACACGTCTGAAGTTGCGGTCGGAATAGAAGATGCCCAGCGGTACTTGCAAAGTGGAGGCATAGAAAATACAGCGGCTGATGCTGTCTTCATCCGGGCTGACAATAATAAAATGATCCGGATGCAGATTAATATCAGGGAATGCGTCAAATAATGTGGCCAGGATCTGGGCCGAAGTAGGGAAAGTTTCGAAATTATTCCGGGGCACAGCATTGGCGATTCTTCCATCATGTGCGTCGAAGGTAATGAAGTTGTCAATGCCCAAGCCAAACAGTTCCTGCAGCATTTGAGCACAGTCCAGTGATTCGCGGCCGTTTCTTTTATAGCGTCTGCCTTCATAAAGGTAGGGCATGATGACATTGACGCGTGCTGCAGTCGGACGCGTTGTCAATACCAGACGGACTAAGTCTTGGTAATGCTCATCCGGACTCATAGTCACGCTGCTGCCATAGCGCTGGTATTTTCGACCATAGTTGAGGACATCGGTAAAGAGGAACAGATCATGGCCGCGCACCGATTGTTCGACTGTTACCTTGCCTTCCCCGGAATCATAGCGATCCATATTGACATTTATACGATAATCATCGCGCGCAAAACCGGCACTATTGATGAGATCGGGCTCAGCCTCAACATACTCCTTGCGTCTTTTGACCAGATGATAGTTAATCTGTGAGGAAAGAGTTGGGTCAAGCTGGTGCGTGATCATGGCAATAGGTCCGATCGAGTCTAACATCGTATCGCTATAGACCCGGTGTCGGTAGTCGGTGAGATTAAAGTACATCATATTACCTATATTACCTCCCTAATGCTGGACAAAATCATTATATCAATGGCAGTATGAATACTCCAATGATAGCAAATAAAGTGAGACTAATTAGATACAAGTTTAACAATTACAAAAAATTGGGCCGGTTCCGTTCAGTGTCGCCTTTGATTAACAGGTACAGGATTGACAATGACAAAAGAGATCAATTTCAGATTGACAAAAGTTTTAGCTACCTGCGGTACAGTGAGTCAGTTCCCGCAAGCGGATCCTGCGCGCCCCGAAATTGTGCTGACCGGGAAGTCAAATGTCGGCAAGTCGACTTTGATCAATGCCTTGGCCGGCAGCAAAAAATTGGCCTATACCAGCCAGACACCGGGCAAGACGCGGCTGATTATCTTCTTTGAAGTCGATGACGCTCTGCGCCTGGTGGATGTTCCCGGCTATGGTTATGCCAAGGTTTCATCGGACGCAAGAGACAAGTATTCAGACCTGACGAATGATTATCTGACGGGTGATCGCCCGTTGGCCCATATCCTTTTGCTACTTGATGCCCGACATAAACCAGGTGCCCATGATTGGCAATTGATGGATTGGTTGCAGGCATTAGGCCATCCCTGGTCTGTTGTCCTGACCAAAAGCGATAAATTATCCCGGCAGAAACTGCTGGAGCAGAAAAAGTTAGTTAGAAATTTGATTGCCGCCAAATTTTCGCTTGACGAAGACGCTATCATTGTCACCGGCGTCTCAGCGGTGAAGGGCGGTGGCATTCTCGAGCTGCGCCAGTTTCTGTCTTCACTGATCAATGCCCGCGCTAAAAGAACTGACTGATATATTGTAGGGCTTTGAATGGCAGTGACAGGTCTTGGCAACTGTTCTACTTCATTTTGAATTCGTAATTATGACAAGCTGTTGCTATGGCAAAAGCGGATATAAACATAGCAGCAGATAAGATAAAAGCCGGCCGCCCGGCCCCGGTGCTATTCATTACTTTGCTGTCAGCTATTTATTCTCTCACAGTAGGAAGCTACGGTCTGCTACTGTTAGTGGCGGTTTTGGCAATATTCTGTACCTATGGTAGAAGGATAGGTCTTGATTGGCATTTTCTCAGTTTAGCGGTGTCCGGCATACTTCTTGTCTGTACGCCGGTAATGCGGGAATTTCTAGTTGAGAGTCAGAAGTCTGAAGTTCTGAGCCAGTACAACGGCAGCTGGCAAGGGACGATCATCCGGCCGGCTCTGATGGGTACAACCGGTTGGGGTGAGGCAGTTCTCAGATTAGATAGTGGACCCTTGGTATCCGTGCTGGGCCAGGCAAAATATCTCCAGGCCGGATATCGCCTAGAAACAGAAGCCAGGCTGGAAATTCCATCGGGACAGAGAAATCCCGGTGGTTTTGATCGCCGTTCCTGGCTCCGAAATCGCGCTATCTTCCTAGAGACTAAATTAACAGTCCCACCCCGGATCATTGGCAAAAAAACAACTTTGGGTGCTGTCTGGCGCAATTTGCTGGTCGTCTTGCAAAACCGGGCAGCTAAGTTTTTTCGTCAATATTTAAGCCCGGATACTGTTGGCATCATTACAGCCATTTGTCTGGGACAAAAACAGGGTCTGACCGTTCAGGAGAATCATGCTTTCATGGAGAGTGGTCTTATCCATTTGGTTTCGGTATCGGGGGCACATCTGGGCTTTATGCTGCTGCCTTTGCGGCAGATTAAATTTGGTTCTAAACGATCCCGAGATATCCGGACTTTACTGCTGCTGATATATTTTGGTTCGGTTACCGGTTGGCGCACGGGAGTCAGCAGGGCGTCTCTAATGTTGCTGCTGCGTAGGTACGCCGGATTGAAAGCGCGCTATCTTGATGAACTGTCTTTACTCGGTTTTACCGGACTGATTTTGCTGGCTCTTGATCCTTTCCGTGCTATGCAAAGAGGTTTCTGGCTCAGTATGGCAGCCACAGCAGGAATCCGTCTTGGAGGCAAACTATTTCTGAACTGGCTGGGCCTGTCTGCCAGGTCTGAATATTTTATAACTCAGCCACAGATTGTAAGTAAATGCAAAAACCCAATATTTGCCTTTATCTTAGTTAGCATTGATCGGTTATTGTACCGGCTGCTGAGGCTATTGACTATTACCTGTTGCGCCCAGTTTGCCTGTTTACTGCCTTTGCTCTTCTGGCAAAATGGCCTAAATCCCAAAGCAATCCCCATTAATCTTTTGGCTGGTGTTCCGGCAGCTGCAATAACAGCCGGAGGCCTCGTAGGTTTATTTTTTCTTAGTCCATTGCTCAAAGTGTTGCCATTCCTGGGCGAAATACTGATTAAACTCTGGTCCCGACTGCTGAAGTTTCCTGTCCTATTGTTGAAATATTTAAGCGAGCAGGGTTCCGGTGCTAAAGGGGGCTTTATTGGCAAAGGCGAGCTGGGCAGGAGCGGACAGTTAATGATTATGCTATTGCTCATCTTGTCGATAGTTATATTACAACGCCGAAAGACCGCTGCTAACCGCAGGATTGAAACTATAGCCGCAGCTGTTCTTCTGTTGGCGCTTATCATACGAAGTTTACCGCAAACACTAGATGAGGAAATCTGGTTTCTTGATGTTGGACAAGGTGATTGCTGTCTGATTCGCACAGCGGATTCGGTGATCTTGATCGATGGCGGTGAAAGGGATCAGGGTTATCAAGTTGTCCTTCCTTTTATGAGAAGCCGGGGCATAACAAGGATATCTGCTGCCATTGTTACCCACGGACATAGCGACCATTGTGGCGGTATTTTAGATCTGCTGGAACAGAATATGGTTGAGCAGGTGATTGTGCCGGGCAGCTGGCGTACAAAAGTGCCTGCTATGGACAATCAGGATTCTGAGCTGAAGTGGGGGCAAGAACAGGATTTAGCTTCGGAGCTGATATCTCTATGTAATCAGCAAAAAGTCAATATATTATTCCGTGAGGCCGGAGATTATGATTGTAGTGAAGATAATGATACCGGCATTACAATGCATTATTTAGCTCCCCCTGCAGAAACAAATATTAAGACGGTCAGCCGTTATTCACGGCCTGATCCCAATCGGGATTGCCTGGTAATAAAATGCGTCTGGCGAGACTTTTCACTGCTTTTGACGGCGGATGTCATTGATGAAGTTGAACGCATTTTAGTTCGGGAGTGCCGAGAGGATTTAAACAGTATGCTGTTGAAATTGGCGCATCACGGTTCCAAATATTCCAGCAGTATCGAGTTTTTGCAACTGGTAAGGCCGGTTATAACTGTAGTTTCAGTGGGAATTAATCGCTTTGGACATCCGGCGCCGGAGGTGCTGGAGCGATTGGCAGAAAGTGGCAACCAGATGTTATTAAGAACGGATAAGGAGGGAGCAATCAGATTGCATGTAGATCAGAATAAGGTTAGGATTAGCACATGGTTGGGCAGGAAAAACGCATGTCTTATTCTAAATTAAGCAAAGAAATCGATGCCGGTATAATCCGTCCAATCTATTTGCTTTATGGCGAAGAGGATTGGTTGATTCAACAACTGGTTCAGAGTTTGATCAAAACCGTGATTATTCCGGGTGCGGGTGATCTTGATTTGATCCAGCTTGACTTTGCTCATGCCCCGCAGAATATTGATCCCTTGAGAATAGATCAGGAAATTCGTACGCCGCCTTTTCTCTCTGATAAAAAGATGGTCATTCTAAAAGATACGGATCTATTTGTAGCGGCGCCAGGGGCAGGTAAGGCGGAAATCTCTGAAAAACGCAAACAAATCAAGGCTTTATTGGAGAATTTCCCCTCAAACACCGTGTTGGTTTTTATAGAGACAAAAGCGAATCTATCCCAGAAAAGCCTGTTGTCGGCACTGGAAAAAGCCGGGGGTGTCCGGGCTGAAATCAGCATTCAGGACAGCAGAACCTTGCAAGCATGGATCACAGCAGGCTGTCGCAGACAAGGACTTTCCATTGAACCTGGAGCAGCTGATAGTTTGATTGAACGCTGTGAAGGCCAGATGAGAGAGATACGGACAGAGCTGGAAAAGCTTTTCCTCTATATGGGTTGGAGCGGGGAACAGAATATTACTTTACAACTAGTAGACCTGGTCGCAAGACCGGATAACCGCAGCAGTATATTTGATTTAACGGATGCCATATCTGCAGGTCAAGCTGCCAAAGCTTTGCAAGTATTGGATATACTGCTGACTAGAAAAGAACCGGCACCTTTGATTTTGTTTATGCTCTATCGCCATCTCAGACAATTGCTGGCAGCTGCTACAGAAAGGGACAGTCGTGTTCTAGCTGCAAAGCTAAAACTGAGACCTTTTATTGCTAAGAAACTGCGACTTCAGGCACAGAGATTTGAACTAAAGCAGCTGGCTTCAATTTATGAGCTGATGTTTCAAACAGATTTGCGTATTAAGCAGGGACAGATTAATGATTTATTAGGTCTGGAACTGCTCCTGATCGAAGCAACTACAATTTGATTTCCTGATATGCCATCTGACTGCATGCTCCTGATATAAAAGGGAGGATTTATGATGTCAAAAAAACTTAAGATGAAAGAATTGCAGGAACTGGAAAGGCCCTATGAGAAATTGGAACAATATGGTCCCAGGGAGCTATCGGATGCAGAGTTGGTAGCAATTCAGATTCAAAGCGGTATGGCCGGCCGGACAGCACTGGAAATTGCCCATCAGCTTTTAAAAAGCTTTTCCGGGCTGACAGGTCTGTACGAAGCCAGTCTGGAAGAAATGTGTGCCATCAAAGGTATTGGACGTGTCAGAGCCATCAGATTGAAGGCAGCTTTTGAACTCGGCAACCGACATTTGAGTTCCAGACGTGAAGAAATCAGACCGGTTTTGCAAAGGCCGGCGGATATTATTCAGTTGATGGAACCGGAATTAAGATATTTGTCGCGTGAGGAATTTCATGTGATTTTGCTTGACGTACGACATAGAATGATTCGCAAAATAAAAATATCACGTGGCGGACTTACTGCTGCCGTAGTTTTTCCCAGGGATATTTTTCGGGAAGCTGTCAAGGCCAATGCTGCTGCCATTGCGCTGGTGCATAATCATCCCAGCGGGGATGCCGAGCCCAGTGCTGCTGATCTGGAATCTACGCGGCGATTGATGGAAGTGGGGGAGATGATGGGCATTCCTGTACTCGACCATTTGATAATCGGTTCCAATGAATCTGTTAGTATGAAAGAGCGGGGGTTGATCTAGCTCTGTAATTTGCTGCTACGGACAGATCACTGTTCATAACTGACTTTCTAATGTTACAATTTACTTTATCTAATGTGATAGCAGTAATTGTATATGAATAGAAGTAAGGGACCTCGCATCATAGTTGTAGTTGTTTTGGCCATAGTTATTTTGGCCATATTGATGTTGTCCACAATTCCTGATTCCAGTCCTTTTTCTATTTTGACTGCTCCTATTGCCAAGGTGGTTAACCCAATTTATCGCGGCCTTCGCTCTGTTGCCGGTTCTGTTTCCGGCTGGTTTTCTTCTTTGCGTGACACAGAGGAGATACGTCAGGAGAATGAAAGGCTTAAGCTGGAAAATGCTCGGCTGGCACATGAACTGAGTCAGAATCAAGATGCCATACAACAGTATGAGAATCTCAAAGATGCCCTTCAGATCAAGACGCGCTTTGATCGTTATACAATCAAAGGCGGCTATATTTTAACCGACGGTTTTACCGGCTGGTTTGACCTCTATCGAATTAATCTGGGACGGGAAGATGGCATTAATGTTTCTCCTGAGAATTCTTATGCAGTGGTGGATGCGGGATCGTTTCTTCTGGGCAGGCTCTATTCGTCTGATGTCAACTCATCCAAAGTGATGCCGCTAATTCATGAGGGATTTGCCATTAACGCAGTTGTCGGTGAGGGAACAGCTGCCATTAATATGAGAGTAAGGGGCGATGTTCAGCTACGGTCACAAGGGCTCTGTCTGGCGGACAATATTTCCGGACAGTCAATTTTAAAAGTTGGCGATATCGTTAAAACCAGCGGTGTAGGTGGACATTTCCCGCCCGGCTTGGTTATTGGCACTGTTCAGGAATTAAGATTTTCCAAAACCGGCGCTATCCAATCTGCAATTATTAAGCCAAGTGCCCCCGAAGAAAATCGATCGGTTGTTTTTGTTTTGATTGGAGAAAATGAATGAAAAGTTTTATAGCTCGCATCAGACCTGCCCTAGTCTATATATTGGCCATTATTATTGGCACTTCTCTTCAGTTTGACGGTCGTTTTCTGGGCTCTCTTGGCTTGCAAGCTGACTTTCTATTAGTATTTCCACTCCTGACAGGCATGGGATATGGTCCTCGCGATGGTTTAATCATTGGTCTGGTCAGTGGTTTTTTCCGGGATTATCTGGCCGGACGTTATTTTGGCGGAGGTATGTTCTGTACATTTCTCCTCGGTTGGGGCAGTGGATATCTACCGGTAGTTAGAGGCAAACTTCGCCTGGCTTTTTATGCCTTAATGGTAATTGCAGCTACTGTCATCTTCCAGTTCATAGGTGCATTTTTGGTTTTTATAGGTCAGAGTTTTCAACCTAGAACAAATTTATTGTGGATTTTGGGCAAAATGGGTAGCAATTTACCTTGGCTGATTGTGAAAAACCTTGTTTTGACAGGTATATTGATCATTGTCCATTATATTTTGCCTCCTTATCCGAGGTCTGATAGAGATTACGGAGGTCCAATGATCCGTTTTGAACCGGGGGAGAGCAATGTTTAAGTATATTGTCCAGAGAATCCGGCAACGGAAGCAAAAAAAACACCATAAAGAAAGTGCCAATCCGGCTTATAAAATTTTCTTCAATAGGACTGCCTTAGTATTGGCATTTTTTCTGATTGCATTGACAGCGATTCTGATCAGAACCGGATTCGTGCTGCTGGGTGGGACACATGCTGCAACTGTTAATTTAACTTCCGGCAGCGAAACAGAGATAATCCTGACAGCACCGCGGGGAGATATTGTCGCTGCGGATGGTACTGTAATTGCGACTAATAAAGAAAGCAATGTCTTATGGCTGGTTCAGTCCGACTTATCCGCCCCACAGTTAAATCAGGTATTGCTGGATATCTCGAATCTATTGGCGGAACATGAAATTAATTCTGAAAGCACACTGGATCAATATTTTGGACCGACGGAAACCGGTCCTGCATCTGAACAAGGTGATATTAGTTTTGCCTTCAAACAAAGTCCCGAAAAGATTCTGCGCTGGCAACAGAATAAAGATCTTTTCAATATGATTTTGCCTGAAAAAGCTAAGACCAAGCGGGAACAACAGCGAATTGTCATTGAAGATCCGGGTCAGTTTTTTGAATGGCTCCTCTATGATTATTTTAAAATCGAAGACCGTGAATCAGGTTCCAGTAGACTGTTTTCCGACCGGGAAGCCTATCAGATCATGCAGTTGCGATATCTTATCCTGGAAAATAATTGGCTATGGTCACAAAGAAAGCCAATTCGTTTAGCTTCTAATGTTAATGAAGATGTATTGCGCACTATTGAAGGACAGAATCAACGTTATTTTGGTGTTCTCTCTACTAAAGAGTGGCAAAGAGTATATACCTCTTATGCAAGCACTTTACCTCATGTTCTGGGTTATATCGGCCGCATTAGTGAAAGTCAGTATGATTCCTTACGGGGGCAGGGCTACAAGACATCTGATCTAATCGGGCAAGCCGGAGTTGAAGCCAGCGCGGAACGCTATCTCAAAGGTAAAGACGGGTTGCAGACCTTCAATAAATGGTCCGGTGAAAATGGTGAAGCATATTACTATCCGGGCGCATACGGAGTCGAGCCTCAAAGCGGTAATAAAGTGTTTTTGACTTTACAACCGGATTTGCAAAAGGTCGCCAGGGACGCTTTGCAAAAGAATATGGAGGATCTGCGCAATGGCGTATTGACCAAGGATCAATATGCTGCTCCCAGCGGTGCGGTTGTTGTTTTCAATGTCAAAACCGGTGCGATATTAGCTATGGTCAGTTTGCCGGACTATAATCCTGATGATTTTATTATGCAATTATATGACATTGGTGCAGCTGTCAGAGTCAGGGAGTATTTACAAGATAATACCGGCAAGCCATTGCTCAACAAAGCAATATCTGAAAACTATACACCAGGATCGGTGTTCAAAATTGTGACCAGTATAGCGGGCTTGGAAACCGGAACTATTACCACTGCCAGCAACAATTTTACTTGCCTTGGCTACGAGGAAATTGCCAAAATCTGGTGGCGCTGCTTAACAAGACCGACTTATGGACACGGCAGCATTCCTTTGACTGAAGCTATTAGGTATTCATGCAATCTGTATTTTTTCAAGCTGGGCATTGCTACAGGGATCGACAATATTAGCGCTTGGGCACAAAAATTAGGTTATGGTGAGCTCAGTGGCATTGATCTGCCAGGAGAAGTCCCGGGCATCAGGCCTAGCCGTGAATTAAAACGTCTATTAAGGTCTGATGCCGGCGATAAGCAGTGGTTCCCTGCGGATACAGCTCAAACTGCAATAGGACAGTTTGATCACAGCTATACCGTATTACAGATGGCACGAGGCATTGCAGGCATTGCCAGTGGAAAGCTAATGACGCCTCATGTGATTGGGGATATTATAGCCCCTGATGGCAGCCTACTTAGAGCAGAACAGATCCATGCTCAGGAGCTTGACATTGACCCTAGCAATATTGAACTTATTACTAAGGGTATGCTGCTGGTTACACATGCCGGTTCAGGTTATACCCATCAACTCTTCCACGATTTTCCAGTCAAAGTTGCGGCTAAAACGGGAACGGCTGAAGTTGGGGGGAAAAATAGAAATTTCAAAATCAATTCAGTATTTACCTGTTTTGCCCCCGCTGATGACCCTGAAATAGCAATTGCACATGTAATTAGGGATGCTTCATACGGAGATCTCTCAGCCGAAATTTCTTATCGAATACTGTGCGAGTATTTCGGTGTTGAGCCGAAGGATATTGTCTATAATCCAAAATAATAATTGATCAGCTTATCTTATATAGACTGAAATCATGGCATCTATGTTTGTTGTTTATAATATATTTGTTGTAACATGGTAAAATGTCAATATTGTAAAGGATTTTAGAGTTTGTAATGGAGGCGCTCATGAATATTGTATTGCTCGCAGATTACAAAAAAACTGGATTACTGGTAAACCTTTGTCGTGCTTACCGCCAGATACTGAGCAAATACAATCTGATTTCTACTCTGAATACCGCAAGACTGATTAGTAATGCTACCGGTCTCAAGATATATACCATGGCGACTGAAATCAGAGGAGCCATAGATCAGCTCGCTGCGAAGGCACTATATAGTGAGATTGATGCGGTGATCATTTTGCGTGACCCTGACCTGGTTGATTATCCTACGAATTCTTTATTGCGGGCTTGCGACCTTAGAAATATACCTTATGCGACCAATATTGCTTCAGCTGAATTACTGATGATCATTCTAGGGCACGGTGGTTAAAAATGGCATCATTCAATAAATTTAACTTAGATCCGCGGATCAAAAGGATTCCTGAAGGTTATGGCTACGGCAATGCTTGGCTCTTGGCGGCAGAAAATGGTTATGTACTGATTGATCCTGCAGTTCCTCCCGAAAAAGTGGAACTGAAAGATCAAGTCATGGCACTGATTGCAACTCATGGTCACTATGATCATGTGGGCAAAGCTGATGCCTGGAGAAGCTTCAACCGGAAACTGGAATTAATGATTCATGAAGCTGAAGCTGACATGATCATGGACAAAACATTGAATGCATCACTTTTTTTCGGCAGAGGGATTGATATTGCAAAACCGGATATTTTATTGCGTGATGGTCAAGAGATTGAACTAGGGAATAATTTGTTTTTACGTGTTTTTCATACGCCGGGGCATACCAGAGGTTCTTGCTGTTTTCTGTATTTGAGCAAGCCGGATGCCGAGCGGGAGAACTACATTGCCTTGATTACAGGTGACACAGTATTCGCTACGGATATTGGGCGCATGGATCTTGCCGGAGGCAGTGAAGAACAGATGCGCCGGAGTTTGGCACGACTACGGAAATTGAGAGAAGAACTGCCCTCGGATTTGCCCGTCCTACCTGGCCACGGGTCAGCCACTACTTTGGAAAAATTGCAGAAAAATTATTGGTTTATGCATCATTAATTTTCTCCGGATTATTCTTGCAGCTTGATCAAGTCAGATGACATATCTTGTCGCCTGACTTTTCTTTTACAGTCAACAACTGTTTTCTATGCTGAGGACAGGAGGATTGTATGGCCTTTTCATTAGAGACATCTATTATCATGTCATTAGCTTTATCTTTGTTTTTGCAGAGTAGTTCATTATGTGTTCCCGAAGCGGTCAAGGCGAGACATAGCGCTGCCGCTGCAGTGCTATCTGTTAAGCAGGAGGTGAACCCCGCTTTCTTATATAGGCTGGAAACACAAATGGTCCAGCAGGGTACCATTTCAGTGCTCAAATGCTCACCGCAAAAGATGGTTGAAAGCTTGAGTCTTTATCATGACCTCAAGTTTCTTATGACACAACAGATTGAACAGCCATGAAAACAAAAGCGACAACAAAGATGACTCAGGCAGGCAGTCTGGCTCTAACATTTTGCTTGTTGCTGCCGGTAGTTTTCCTTTTCTTATTGGCCTTATTTGATAATGCTCTTAGGGATCGCAGAGATTTGGATCTCAGTCGTTGGGTCGCTGCTAATCTGGAACTGAATCTAGCTCGCTTTGATCAGAATCTGTGGCAGGATTTCGGTCTTTTCGCACTAAATGAATCCTTTGACAGTCTGCCTACTGCACATTATGACAATACTGCCGCAATTCAGATCACGGGAGTGCAGACTCTGTTTGAAAACAAATTGCTCTGTGAGCAAATATTGAGACATATGAAGCTTAGATTCCCTGCCGAGATAATTCAGGGAATTTCGCATCGCATCAGTCAGGTGCAGATCGCTGACAGCAATTCATTGACAGGTTCTCTGAATGATCTGTTCTCGGAAGATGGTTATGCAGAAGCCCAAGATCATCTCACCGCAAAACTTCCTGCTGATCCTGAATGGGAAGAGGAGCTGGATGAATATTTGGCAGAAGAGATTACTCCGCTTTACAACAAAATTGCATCGACCCTGATGCCGGTTCATATCTATGATAAAAAGGGTGATATTACTGCCGGTGATAAACCTGATTTTTTTGATCCTGAGAGTATGTCTAGGCTGGCCTCGGTTTTTGATTCGGTTTTGGCCGTACCGAACACTACAGCACTCGATAAGCTATATATTGTCGGCTACGCTTTAGACTATTTCCCGGCGGCAGTAGCGAGCCGTATCGGGTCAAAACAGGAATTTCCCAGATATACTCCGGATGGCAGATCTCATAGGGAGCTGATTCAGTCCAGACCATATGAACTGGAAGAGATACTGACTGGACGTCCCGGTAAACGAGCTGCTGATGAGGTCAAGTCCAAGCTGATTATCTTGCGCTCACTAATCCAATTGGCTCACCATGCTAAGGATAAAGCTTTGCGCTTTACATACCGTCTGGCTGCCAGGGGATTTGTTGCCGGAATTGCCGTGATTTCCTTAGGAACAATAGTTTTGCCTCCGGAACCATTTGAATATTTGATGTTGATAGCAAGAGCAGTTGCCGATGGAAGCCGCGATGTGAACAGGCTTAGACGCGGCTATGGGGTTTCCTTCCGGCCGGGGGAGCGATCTTCAGTAATCCTGTATTATCACGATTATCTACTTCTGTTTATGCTGGTACAGTCCGAGGAGGAAATACTATCCAGAATGGGAGCAATCATCCGACGTCATCACCCCGGTCCTGCTTGGATCAGATTAAAAGCCGAAACCGTTACTCAACAAGGCAAGGTCTTTAGCCTTGAGGGAGGCTACCAAGCGAATGACGTCAGATAAGATGCAAGTCAGGTATGGAAAATGATAAGTAAAAGCGAATTTAGAGAGAATAGAAACAGCGGTATGGCTACCTTAGAAGCAGCTATTGTTTTGCCCATAATTCTGACACTCATTTTCTTTTTGCTTTCTGCGATTCGTTTGGTAAGGGAAGACAGTCTTCTGCGCTATGCTCTGGACCAGACTTGTGAAGAAATTGCCCTGTTACTGCCCGCTGCTGAGGTAATTGCCTCTCCTGTGCTGGCAAAGACAAATGATATCCCTCAGATATTGGTTGAGATATTACCAATTCCGGGAGCGGCGCATATTATACGTGATATGGTTGTAGATCTCGGTTCTTCATTGATGTTTGGCAACTTGATTAACAGTCGTATTGACTATTGGCTGAGCGAGGCTCGAACAGGGCTGGGGCTTGATCTGATCGGCCACAGGAGAAAATTAATTCTGGATTGGAATAGCGAGGACAATATGCTCAATCTGCTGGTAAAATACCGTCAGAATACCGTGCTTGGCCCGATCAGTAAAACAGTACATGGTATTATTCCTCTCTGGACTTCAGGATTGGCAAAGAGCCAAATAGGTGAAGGACTGGAAGAGACAGATGATGGTAATTCAGATCAGGATGATATCTGGAGTCTGAGTAATTTTACCCGTGGGCAGATCTTTCGTGACAAATACGGAGCAAATCTGCCGTTCAATTTTCCTGTGATCGCCGCCTGGGATGGAATGACGGCAACTGCAATTAAGAGTATAGATTTAACCGCACCCAGTTATAATTCTTCCTCATACACAACTGCCCAGCTGGAACGACATCTTATTAATTTAGCTAATTTTCAAGGCGCCAAGCTCACAAGCAAAGGACGGGAATACCTGGTGCCGGCTCAAATCAGTAGAAAACAGCTAATTTTAGTCATCCCCAATAATCATCCCCAGTGGCTTGATCAGTCCCAGCAAGATGAATGGTATAGGCTGGCAGCAAGTTATTCCATAGAACTGCAGATCAGAAAATATGGCTCAAGCATGCGTTACCAAGATCACGAATAGAAATTGTCTCTTCTTGTCTAAGTGATGTTGCTGACGTATCATTAACATGATTTGGTCAGGAGAATAAGAGACTTATGAGCATATTGAATAAAATATTTGGCACCTATTCTGAGCGAGAATTGAAGCGGTTAAAGGGTACTGTTTCTCATATTATGAGCCTGGAAACAGCTTATAAAGAGCTCAGTGAGGACGCGCTGAAAAATAAGACAAATGAATTTAAACAGAGATTGGCACGAGGAGAAGATCTGGATTCTTTGCTGCCCGAAGCTTTTGCTGTGGTCAGAGAAGCGGGGGATAGGGTTCTGGGGCTGAGGCATTTTCCCGTACAGTTGCAGGGAGGTATTGTTCTGCATCAGGGCAGAATTGCTGAAATGAGAACCGGTGAAGGTAAGACTCTGGTTGCCACCCTGCCGGTTTATCTCAATGCCTTGACGGGTAAAGGTGTTCATATTGTGACGGTCAATGACTATCTGGCTACACGCGATAGCGAATGGATGGGTAAAATCTACCGTTATCTGGGCCTATCTGTAGGTCTTGTCGTTCATGGATTGGATAAGCCGGCCAAACAGGCAGCCTATGCCTCTGATTTGACCTATGGCACCAATAATGAGTTCGGCTTTGATTATCTGCGGGATAATATGGTTTTGCGTCTAGAAGATCTGGTTCAAAGAGAGCTGAATTTTGCCATCGTTGATGAGGTTGACAGTATTCTGATAGATGAGGCGAGAACACCCTTGATTATTTCCGGTCGCGGCAGCGAATCTTCTGAGCTTTATCGCAGCGCAGATGGTTTTGTCAGGAGATTGAAAGAGAAAAGAATCAAAGAAACCGGCACTATGCGTTCCGCCGAAGAAATATCCGATCTGGAAGGTGATGCTGATTATATTGTCGACGAAAAGGCTAAGACAGCTGTCCTGACACAAAAAGGCGTTGCTAAAGCGGAAGCTTTTTTCCAAATTGGCAATCTGTCAGATCAGGAGAATTATGAGATTAACCACCATATCAACAATGCATTGAAAGCACATGGCACAATGCGTCTTGATGAGGATTATGTAGTAGCTGATGATGAAGTTATCATTGTGGACGATTTTACAGGCCGATTGATGCCCGGTCGCAGATATAGCAATGGTTTACATCAGGCGATTGAAGCGAAAGAGAATGTCAAGATTAAAAAAGAAAACAAGACTTTAGCTACTATCACATTCCAAAATTATTTCCGGATGTACAGTAAGCTCTCGGGCATGACAGGTACGGCTTTGACTGAAGAAGATGAATTCAGACAAATTTATAATCTGGATGTCATAACAATTCCTACTAATATGCCAATGATCAGAACGGACCAGGCCGATGCTGTATACAAGACACAAGCAGGTAAATACAGGAATTTGCTGGAAGAGGTTCGAGCGGCTAATGCCACTGGGCAACCGGTTCTGGTGGGCACAGTATCTGTAGAAAAATCGGAATATTTATCAAGTCTTTTCTCCAGAGCGGGTGTTCGGCACAATGTCTTGAATGCTAAGAATCATGAACGGGAAGCGGAGATCGTCGCCCAGGCCGGTCGCTTGGGTGCAGTTACTATTGCCACCAATATGGCAGGCAGAGGTACCGACATCCTTCTGGGTGGTAATCCCGAATTTTTGGCCAAACAGGAAATGCGCCGCAGGGGCATTGATGAGGAATTAATTGAGGCTTCAACTGCTCATAATATTACTGATGATCAGACAATTCTGGAGGCTCGGGCGCTGTATTCCGAGTTGAATGCCAACTTTGCTGCTGACATCAAAGAAGAAAAGCAACAGGTAATCGCTAAGGGTGGCCTTTATATAGTTGGTACGGAGAGGCATGAATCACGGCGCATTGATAATCAGCTGAGGGGACGTGCCGGCAGACAAGGTGATCCTGGCAAAAGCATCTTTTATCTATCCCTGGAAGATGATCTGATGAGACTGTTCGGCGGGGAGCGTCTGGAGCGGATGTTTGAAACACTCGGCGTCGATGAGGATATGCAAATTGACCATCCTATGTTGAGCCGTGTAATCGAAACTGCACAGAAGCGGGTCGAAGGCAGAAACTTTGCGATCAGAAAAAATGTGCTTGAATATGACGACGTAATGAATCAGCAGCGCAATCTCATATACAAACAGCGCCGTGAAGTATTGGAAGGCAAGGATCTCCATGATTACTATCGTGGCATTGTTACGGAGCTGATGAGAAATATTCTGCTTGACTTTATTGCCGGTGAAGCTGATACCGCTAATTGGGACAAGGCTGCCTTGATCACACGCTTGCATGATTTGTTTGGTGAACTGCCGTCTTTAGCTTATCTACTCAAAGCCGAAAGACAAATTGATGGCGAAGAGCTCAACCGTCAGTTGACAGAAGAAGCTCTGGCACATTTGGAGAGTAGGGCAGTTGAATTGGGCTCTCCTGAGCTCTTGCGTGAAGCGGAACGGCTGATTCTACTGCAGACTGTAGACAATCATTGGATGGACCATATTGATGCCATGGACGATCTGCGAGACAGTATTGGTATGAGAGGCTATGCCCAGCATGATCCGGTCGTGGAATATAAAAGAGAAGGCTTCGATATGTTTGAGGCTATGACTAATGGTATCAAAGAGGATGCTGTCCGTCTGATTATGCGTGCCCGCCTGACTGCGGATGATTCCAGCAGAAGAAAAGGAGCCAGACATACTGACTTGACAGAGGGTAGAGGATCATCAGGCTTTTCAGCCCTGGCGGAAGTAGCAGGATCTGCGGACAATGAAGGAGGCAAAATGAGCCGCCGTGCCCGCCGAGCCAGACCTGATCTAGCGGCAGCTGCAGCTCCACCTACGCAACAGCCAGTGCGAAAGGACTATATTCCCGGTAGAAATGATCCCTGTTGGTGCGGCAGCGGCAAAAAATATAAGAACTGCCATTTGAACTCCGATAACGAAAAAATGATGCAAAAAGGCTAATATCGACGCAGCACAATTTGACAGTAATGTGCTTGCTTGCTATCATTTAATGGCTTATTTTGACTTGTGCCGAAGTGGCTCAGTGGTAGAGCAATTCACTCGTAATGAATAGGTCGTGAGTTCAATCCTCACCTTCGGCTCCAAGTTAAAACCCCTGCAACTGATATGTTACAGGGGTTTTGTTTTTTGATGTCAGTTCTTATTGTTCAACAGCTGTTTGGCCTTTGAGGCAATCGCTTCAGCGGTAAAGCCGAAGTGTTTGAATAATTCTGATCCCTTGCTTGAGACACCAAAACAGTCCAGTCCAATGATAGTACCATTTAGGCCTATATATTTATGCCAGCCAAATGAAGAGGCAGCTTCTACAGCCAGCCTTCGATTGCATGTGGGAGGTAATATCAGATCTTGATAGGATTGATCCTGTTCCGCAAAAAGGTTTTGGCAGGGCATGGAAACTACTCTGACCTTGATATTCTCCTTTTCCAGTATCTCTGCGGCCTCTATAATCAAACTCACTTCAGATCCGCTTGCCATCAGGATCAGCTGGAAATGATCGGAGTCTTTAAGGATATAGGCACCTTTCAGAGCACCCCGGAAGTTACCCCCGACATATGCCAGTTTCTGTCTGCTCAGAATCAAAGCAGTTGGCTTTTGGCTGGTGAGCCAAAGCTGATATCCGGCGGCAACTTCATAGCCGTCTGCAGGGCGGAAGACATTGAGATTAGGCGTGGCACGCAGAGCAGCTAACTGCTCGATAGGCTGATGGGTCGGACCATCTTCGCCAACACCTATGCTGTCATGGGTCAAGATGTATAGGGCGGGAATATTCATCAGAGCGGATAAACGAATAGATGGTTTCATATAGTCTGAGAAGATCATGAAAGTAGCGGCAAAGGAACGAAGTCCGCCATACAGGATAAGACCATTGACAATAGCACCCATGGCGTGTTCCCTCACTCCGAAGTGAATATTTTTTCCCTCGGGAGTAGCGTTACTGAAGCTGCCTTCTCCTTCGAGCACGGCATTATTGGAGCTGGCCAGGTCAGCAGAACCGCCGATCAGATTTGATAATTTTCGGTTGAGGAAGTTTAAAACTCGCCCGGAATGCACTCTGGTTGGTTGATTTTCACTTAAAGAACTAATTGTATCCAAAGACAAATCTGCGGGCAGATTGCCGGCCAGATTTTTTTCAAATTCAGCAGCCAAATCAGGAAAAGTACTTTTCCAAGTTTGATAAAGTCTCTGCCATTTTTCTTCTGCTTGAGCCAGGAGATTTTGTCGCTCCTGCATGAATTCTTTTACTTCAGCGGAGACGGTGAATGCTGCGCGTTCGGTAGGAAATCCTAATTGTAATAGAGTGGATTCTACGGCAGCGCTTCCTAACGGAGCTCCGTGAGATTTGGCATCGCCTGCCAGAGGACTGAAATTGCCGATTATTGTGCGGACGACAATTAAGCTGGGCTGATCAGTATTAGATCTGGCAGCCTCAAGTGCCAGACTGATAGCAGTTGTATCCTCTCCATTATCTACAGTTAGGACCTGCCAGCCGCAGGATTGGTAACGTGTCGTTATATCTTCTGTGAAAGTTATATCAGTTGAGCCATCAATAGTTATTTTATTGTCATCATAGAGTACGATCAATTTGCCCAGACCGAAATGTCCGGCCAGGGATGATGCTTCATAACTGATCCCCTCCATCAGATCGCCATCACCTGCTAAAACATAGGTATAGTGGTCAATGACAGGAAAATCGGGTCGATTATATCTGGCAGCCAGATGCATCTCAGCCATAGCCATACCCACTGCGGTAGCTAAGCCTTGCCCCAGCGGGCCGGTTGTCATTTCAACTCCGGGTGTGCAGCCGTATTCGGGATGTCCCGGCGTATTGCTGCCAAGTTGGCGAAATTGCTTAAGATCAGTGCTGGATATCTGATAGCCTAAAAGGTGCAACACACTATATAACAGGGCAGAGCCATGACCGGCTGACATTATGAAGCGATCCCGGTTTAGCCATTCCGGATTAAGAGGATTATGCTGCAAATGATTGAAATATAGTTCAAATAATGTTGGAGCTGCTCCCAGGGGTAAACCCGGATGACCTGAATTGGCTGCTTCTATAGCCTCAATCGACAGTGCCCTGGCAGTATTTATGGCTTGCTGATACAAGTCTTGTGACATTTTAACCTCCCATTTGATTTCTGTTTTGCACTAACAATTCAATTCTATCACTGATTGCGAAAGGGGAAACCGGAACATTTAATGCTGCTGAGTGAATTGTTATTTTAGGATCAGTTTAGGTATGTCAATAGAGAGCAGAAGATAAAATCTGCTCACATGAATCAGAATTTATGCTTATGTGAGATCAGATACTTGGACAAGCATAGATCAGATGTCGGTAATAATCTGCTCACCTCTTATGGTACAGGCGTAGGTGTAGGTACAGGCGTTGGTGTAGCAGTCGGCAACGGTGTCGGTGTAGCGGTAGGTGTTGGTGTAGCAGTAGGTGTCGGCGTCGGTGTAGCGGTAGGTGTCGGTGTAGCGGTAGGCGTTGGTGTAGCAGTCGGCAACGGTGTCGGTGTAGCGGTAGGTGTCGGTGTAGCAGTCGGCAACGGTGTCGGCGTAGCGGTAGGTGTTGGTGTAGCAGTAGGTGTCGGTGTGGCAGTAGGCAACGGTGTCGGTGTAGCGGTAGGTGTCGGTGTGGCAGTAGGTATCGGTGTTGGGGCGGGTAGGATCCGATGTGTCAAAGTTAGTGTGCTACTATTGCCCATATCATCTTTGGCAAAATAGACCACAGGATAATTGCCGGCCTTATTCACATCAACAGTTCCGGACTGGACGCTTACTATCAGATCATTGCCAAAAAAGTCTAAGGCTTTGACTCCCTTAAGATAGTCAAAAACAGGTATTGACCCGGCTATAAATTCTTGTGCTGTACCGGTTAGTTGTGGCGGTGTTTTTACTTGGATTTTCCATGGATTTCTGTAGTCAGGATCATAGGGGTCCCAGCCATAACGTAAATCATTTTTTCCGACTTTGATCGTGACCTTGGGCAGACCGGGAACTCCGCTGAGATTATAGCCGGCAGCGCTGTTCAAAACTTTGACTTTTGTTCTAGTTCCCCGTAGCCCATAAATATACTTGGCATCAGCTGTGTTTAGACGAATACAACCGTGAGAAGCTCTAGTTCCCAGCAGATTGAATAAGCTGACATAGAGTGAGGATGGATCACGCATTTTGGAATAAGCTGGGGTATGAAAGTAAAAATTAGAGCCCAGTGATTTGCCCGTTAAGGTTCTGCCATAAAACCTCGTAGCATATTGATGGCAGGATACTGGTTTGAACAAACGAAATCTGACCCAAGTTTGGCCACCACCCAGATAATAATGGTGATTCTCTCCGGTAATCGGAGTCGGATAGCTTCGAGTGCCGGTTGAGGCGACCATCTTTCTGATCGGGACTTCTTTGTTGTCGGCTGTGCCATAAACAACGACCAGCTGTTGATCAATAAATACTCTGATGGTATAAGGAGCTCCGACTTTGACTTGATTAGTCGCTATGGGTATAGGTTTAGGGGTAATGGTAGGAGTGGGGGTAGGAGTAAGAGTAGGAGTAGGAGTAAAAGTAGGCTGTGGTGTTGGTTTAGCAGTTGGAGTTGGAGGCGATGCAACAGCAATAGCGGTAGGAATTGCTGTTGTTGCAGTCTGCTGGCGGACAGTTGTTTGATTAGTGGTTGATTTAGTTTTTTCAGTAGCCTTTGCAGTTTGGTGTGTAGTTGCCTCAGTCTGTTTCGGCACTGTTGCCGGTACGGTACTGGGAACAGGGGTTGGACTTGCAGTTGTACTGACAGTGTATGTTTCCAGTTCCGGTGGTTCTCTTTTGGTGAATGGGGGAATAGTATCTGCCGGAGGGTAATCTGCAGCTTTAAGTTCGCTGTCAGCAGTTGCCTGCAGAGATTCTTCTGTTGATGAGTCTAAAACATCCGTCAGAGCAGCATTGTACTGAGAATCCGCAACCGGTATAGAAGCGTCGGAATTTGAGTCTGGATTTATATTAACAAAAGCACGGGAAGCCTGTTTGGGAGCAAGCAGTAAAGGGTAGGCAGCATTGATTGCCATCGGGAGTAGCAAACAGAGGCTTAAAACTATTAGATTGCGCTTTGTCTGACGCTTTTTGATACCCACTACTTTGGCTTCTCCTAAGGATCAATCTTCCTTATTGTAAACATATTTCGAGCCGGATCAAGCATGAACTTTAGGCTGTAAAAAAGGAGCCTGTTTGCAGGCTCCTTGATGCTAAGTCTAAATAGCGGCGTGTGCAGAAATTATTCGAGATAAGGAATAACAGCAGGTACAAAGACGCGTGTACCCATTTGCTTGTCCCACATGCGCAAAGGTCCGGGCTGCCCGCTGGCACTAGAGACATTGTCGCAATTATCTTCCTGATTTGCTTCTTCTTCCACCTGTTCTATGACGTACCAGTCGAGGAATAGAACGGCTGCTTTGTCACCGGCTTCAGCTGCGATATCAACTAATTCGTTGATCCAAGCCGTGATTTGCTGCTCATGTTTCAAAGCGCCTTCGAAAACAGCCTGGACATTCTCCCAGGTTTCCGGTTCAGGTTTGTCAATCCGGTCGATATCGGCCTTGACACCTCTCATCTGCAGATATTCGAACAGACCCTGAGCATGAGACAATTCCTCCATGTACTGGATATACATCCAGTGTGCAGCACCGGGGAAGCTATTTTGGTTTAGCCAGTCGGACATCTGCAGATAGAGGAAAGCAGAATAAAACTCTCTGTTAATCTGAGTGCTAAATGCTTTGCGAACTTTTTCATTCATTTTCATAAGTAAAGCCCCTTTCAATTTTCGTGAATATGATCCGATATACACGGAATATTGTGATAAAAATCTTATTTTTCATCTCCTATCTTCGCATTAATACTTTGCTAAACTCTGTAGCCAACGTTACTTTATATAAAGTACACTCGCCTATAATCGCCGCTCACCTAAAAATTTTCCTCTACATTTATGATATAATTGTCTGGTATTAATGGACTTAGCACAAAGCTCAAATTTGTGAAGCACACAGCTCCAATTTACGGTGAAGAGGTTAAGAATGGGAAAAAGCAAAATCCGCTTTATCCAAACCGGTGACTGGCATCTGGGCCAGACCTGGCCTTCGCTGTCCTCTGACGCCTCGAAGTTACTCAAAGCCAAACAAAATGAAATAGGCAAAGCATTGACCGAAGCCTGCCGTGATCATCAGGTGGATTTTCTGATTTTGACCGGCGATATTTTTGATCGAGTCCGCCCGGAGGGGCAATGCCTGACATTCTTTGTTCGGCTAATTACAGAACTTGCCGACCTACCGATCATTATTGCTCCCGGCAATCATGATCCTATGCCGCCGGGGGCTCCCTGGCTGGGTGAAAAGTGGCCGGCAAATGTCCATATCTTCAGCAGGGAAAACAGCATATTTGAATTTCCTGATCTCAATACAGTTTTTACCGGGCTGGCTTTTGAACATCAGACAGCAGCCAGGCCGGGCTATTTCCCGGATTTTAATGTCAGTGACGGTTCGGCTTTTCAGATAGCGGTAGCACACGGTGATCTACTGGATAGGAATTCACCGTTCCGCCCTCTTTCTCCGGAGCTGATCCGCAGCAGTAATGCTGATTATTTTGCTGCGGGGCATAATCATCAGCTGATCATTGATGAGCAGTCTGAGGTGCCTTATGCCTCAGCCGGAGCACCGATCGGTCGGAGCTTCCGGGAGCCTGGCAGCAAAAGCTTTCTCTACGGTGAATTGTCCGGTGACTTGATCAAGGGTGGTCGAGCCAATCTGGATCTAGTTACGAGAAAACAGATGCAAAAACTGAAAAATACTCAGTTGAAACTGCAGGAATATCCCTTATTCCTGCCTACTTTCGAGCGAATCGAGTACCAATGCCTGGGCAATGAATCGACTGCCGATATTATCCGCCACCTGCAGCAGCAAATCCGAACCAATCGAGTCAATATTCATCCGGACAGCCTCTGGCAGCTGGTATTGCGGGGCAAAAAGTCAAGATTGGCAGATATAGGCCAGCTACGACAGTATTTCCAGCGCAACCTATTATATATTGAGATCCTTGATGAACGGACTTTACCTAGTTTCCCGGGACAGGAGCGCAGACTTTTGTTTCCGGGTTTTGCTCTGACAGCTGAGCGCCAGAGTGCCGACCATCAGCAGCAGGATGACGAATCGGGACCCAAACATCTGGCTATAACCTACCTGGCGTCTGCAACAGAGAACGCATCTGCCATAGTCCGCCAGCAAGAATTTGCACAGTTGTCGACTGCGCCGGAATCGCAGTCAAGACGCAGCCGGGATGCAGGACAATGATGAAGATATTGCAAATAGACATCTTGACTTATGGCAGCCTGGCGCAAGTGAGATTGGATTTGCGGGGTGATCAAGATATTTCAGTCTTGTCGGGTCAGGCCGAACGCCTGGAGCAGATCTTATCTTTCATTGTCTTCACATTTTATGGTCACTGCGAAGACTGCCTTGCCTCTAATTATCTGCCGCGGATTGAGAATTCCATTCAGACGAAGGCGATCGGGGGCAGTATCAGTTTTCTACACAATGGTACGGAGTACCTATTGGAACGGCTGACGACTGTCGCAGGTGAGAACGATAAGATCAAATTACTCAATGAAACAAGCGGAGCGGATCTGAGTGCTGATTGTTCACCGCAGCCGGGTCTGGATCTGTTTTCCCTCAGCCGGGATGAATTTGTCTTTGCACTGAGTCTGGCGCCTGTTCCGCCGCCGGAACATTTCACCTCCTGGTCGGAGCAAATAGAATTAATACTGCGAGAAAAATTAGCAGCTCTCCGCGATCACAATAGCACTCAGGGCAAAGTCGCAATGCTGTCGGAGCAGAGTGAACAGCTGAAGCAATTAATTGAAGTCGCTAAGAACTCAGACAAGAATCAGGCAGAATTGATTGATAAGATTTTTCAGCATAAGCAGAGTATAAAGCAGCGTGAGGAGCAATTGCAGGAGGTCTTACCCAGGGTACATCAGCTGGAACTGCTGGAAGACAAAGCAAGATACGAGAATCTCTTATTGCTGCGCTCGGAATTGGCTGCGGCTGAATCTGAAGCATACAGCCTGACCAGAGAAGCCCAGGAAAAGAACTTGCCCTATGCTATTGAGTTGACATCTTATGAGGATTTTTATAATGACTGGCATCAAAAAGCCAAAAATCTTAATGTTATGCGGATGCAATTGATAACTGTTAATGAAGAGGTTAAGGAATGTTATCAGCGGGGCAATGAACTAAAAAATCAGCTGGATCAAGCGGAAGATAGAGAAAGTAATTTGCTGAGACAGCTGGCAGGGGAGAAACACAAATTTGAACTGATCAGAAATGAATATACCAGGTCCGGTAAAAAGTATGCGGGAGATTTCCGCTTACTGTTGCTGCTTGGGCTGGCAGCAGTGGCCGGGCTGATCCTGATCCTGGCTGACAGTATAATTGGAGGCTCCATACTGCTCGGTGGCGCCTTCGTTGCCGTACTATTATTAATATCGTATACAGCCAGAAGTAAAGCTACAGGCGCCACAGCACTGGGTAAGGCCCGTTCCAATATAGATAGGGTACAAAATCGGCTCTCCGAACATAAAAGAGAAAAAAACAGTCTGATGTGGCGACTGGAGGAAGAGATTGCAGCTTATCAGAAAGCTCGTGCAACAGAAGACAGATTATTAGCAGAAGTTAGTAAGGGTGAAACTGCAACCAATCACGCCGGATATGAATTGGTGACGTCTTTGTCCCGCTATGTGCGAATTCAATATCCGGAGGAAGCAGCAAGAGCGCTCAGAGAGCTGCGTGAGCGAGTTACTGATAGCGCTCCGGTCGATGCCAGAGTCTCTCAGATCCTCAGTCAGATCTCCGTTCTTAAAGCCGGCCGCACGGACGAAGAGATCGAGCGGGAGTATGAATATGCGACGGAACAATTATTCGGCTCTGCCTTAACCGGTCAAGAGACAACAGGCGTGCCGTCCGTTGCTACCAGTCGCTATAATCTGGATGCTCTAGCCAATGCCAAGGCAGTTAAATTGCGCCTGGAGCTGGAAATAGATCAGTCGCGGAAAAAATATCAGGAACTGTCGGAAGAACTGGTCAACAACTTTTCTCCGGTCAATCTGGCAGATCTGTACCGTCAAAAAAAGCAAATGGATTTGGATAGAGCGGAGATTAAGGAACAGGAAGCGGCACTTGAAATTGCTCTGGAATACCTGGAAGAAGCGGAGCCGTATCGAGTCAATTATTATCGCCAACTGACAGAAATGTCTAATCTGTTTTCAGAACAGGTTTTGGATAGGAAAGAGCCACTGTTGGATAGGAGGTTGACCGGGGCCCTGGCGCTTCGCTTCTGTACATCCGGTGCCGAAAAAATGCCTTTGTTTGTTCCGGCAGCGCTGAGTAATGGTGAGCTTTGTGCTCTGCCTGAGAGGATTCAAGCTGTATGTGAAGAAGAATTGCAGTTGATTATCTTACAGCAGAAAGGGCAGGAATTGCCGCGAAACTGGAAGTTGAAAATTAAACCACAGACTGTTTGAGAGCAATAGTCGCCATTGGATGCTGAGTGTATAATAGATTGCGGTAAAATTTCAAGGAGGCCGTTAATTATGAGTGATACTATGTATGCTTTGGTCAAAACCGAGGCTGGCCCGGGCCTGAGTCTGGAACGTATCCCGATTCCGGAAACAGGCCCGAATGATGTCAAGATCAAAATCCACAAAACAGCTATCTGTGGCACAGACTGCCATATCTATAATTGGGACGAATGGGCTCAACGAGTGATTAAAATCCCGCTTAATGCCGGTCATGAATATGTCGGTGAGATCGTGGAAGTTGGTTCGATGGTAGATAATTTCGATATCGGTGATATTGTTTCCGGCGAGGGGCATATTGTCTGCGGCAAGTGCAGAAATTGTCGGGCAGGCAAACGAGTTTTTTGTAAAGATACTTTGGGTGTCGGTGTCAACAGAGCGGGAGCATTTGCGGAGTATCTGGTTATACCGTCAGCGAACGCAGTGCAAGTATTGCCCGGTATTCCTGAGGAGATCGCGGCAATTTTCGATCCTCTGGGGAACGCTGTGCACACCGCTCTACAGTTTGATCTGGTGGGTGAAGATGTTCTGATTACAGGTGCCGGTCCGATAGGCATCATGGCGGCAGCTGTTGCCAGACATTGCGGTGCCAGACATATTGCCATAACTGATTTCAACGCCTACCGTCTGGAATTGGCAAAAAAAGTCGAACCCACTGTCCATACCATAGATTTGTCAGAAGACACGGTCAGAGGGATAATGCCCGAACTGGATATGCGCGAAGGCTTTGATGTCGGTTTGGAGATGTCGGGCTCATCATCAGCACTGAATTCAATGATTGACAATATGATTAATGGCGGGCGAATTTCTCTCCTCGGTTTTTTGCCTGCAGATACTCAGATTGATTGGAATCGAGTCATCTTGGGCAGCATGACCTTGAAAGGCGTCTATGGCCGAGAGATGTTTGAAACCTGGTATAAGATGATGGCCATGATCCAGTCCGGCCTTAACTTAACTCCGATCATTACGCATCGCCTGGATTTCAGGCAGTATGAGGAGGGTTTTCGGGCGATGAATAGTGGCAAATCAGGCAAAGTGATCCTTGATTGGACCACAGCATAAACAATCTTTCAGAAGCTGTGATTGGATTGTTTGCACAGGCTGTCAACAACTTCAACTAGGAGTCCCATTCAATTAATGATACCGGGTGCGGTAGAGAATGCACCGTCTACAGGAGGAATTTTGAAAATGAAAACCGGACTGAGAATAATCAGAAGTGAACTGCAGGAACTGAAAGAGGCAGGAGTCTATACGGAGGAACGAGTCCTAACCTTGCCCCAGGGTTCTCGTATTGACACAACTAAAACTAAAAATGTCATAAATATGTGTGCCAATAATTATCTGGGCCTGTCCAATAACCCTGAATTGATCGCAGCGGCTAAAGCCAGTTACGACAGATGGGGCTATGGTCTGTCATCGGTACGATTTATCTGTGGTACGCAGGAATTGCATAAGCAGCTGGAACAAAAAGTTTCTGACTTTTTCGGCTTTGATGATGCGATACTTTACTCCTCATGTTTTGATGCCAATACCGGCTTATTTGAGACAATCCTGGGTGAAGAGGATGCAATTATCTCCGATCAGCTGAATCATGCCAGCATTATTGACGGCATCAGATTGTGCAAAGCCTTGCGCTTGCGTTATAAGAACAATGATATGGCTGATCTGGAACACTGTCTGCAGGAAGCTGATGCCAAAGGTGCCAGAATTAAATTGATCGCTACTGACGGTGTTTTCTCGATGGATGGTGTAATTGCCAATTTGCAAGCGATCTGTGATCTGGCCGACAAATATGATGCACTGGTTATGGTTGATGATAGTCATGCTTCCGGCTTTGTCGGGAAGACGGGACGCGGTACGCCGGAATACTGTGGCGTAGAGGGCAGAATTGATATTCTGACTTCAACTCTGGGCAAAGCTCTGGGGGGTGCTTCTGGTGGCTTTACGACCGGGCGCCAGGAAATAATTGATTGGCTCAGGCAAAAATCCAGACCTTATCTGTTCTCCAATACATTGGCCCCGGCCATTGCCGCCGGCGCGATCCGAGTTTTAGATATGCTGGAGCAAGACACATCCCTGCGCGATCGGACAGAGGCTAATGCCAAATATTTCCGTACCGAGATCGAAAAGCTGGGTCTTGATGTTATTCCCGGTACGCATCCGATAGTGCCGGTCATGATCTATGATGCAGTTAAGGCGATTGAAGTGGCAGATTATCTGCTCAGTCTCGGCGTCTATGTCATTGCTTTTAAATATCCGGTCGTTCCTGAGGGCAAAGCTCGTATCCGCACTCAGATTTCGGCTGCGCACAGCAAAGAGGATCTGGACTATGTCTTGTCCTGCTTCGCTAAATGCAAGGAGAAATTCTCGCTTTAATAAACTGAGCGGAGTATTATAGTAGCGCTGCGATGCTTTTATAAACTGCTGATCTATCGTCGCTTAAAGCAACTGTCCGGGCTGCAAGTCCGGACAGTTGCTTATGGTCATTTATTCGTGCCGGCAATAGCTATTAACTGTTGCCTCGCGAGTTTTCGGCGTGTAACTTGTCCAGCAGTTCAGTTAAAGATAAGCTGCCTGCCTCACCCTGGTCCAAAACCCGAACCGAGACGGTGCCTGTTTCAGCTTCCTTCTGGCCGACAATCAGACTGTATGGCACCTTTTCCATTTGTGCCTGCCTGACCTTGAAACCGATTTTTTCATCCCTGACATCAATTTCAGCGCGGATGCCATTTGTTTTCAGCTCAGACAGCACATCTAAGGCATAGTCTTCGACTGCCTGTGAGACCGAGAGAATTTTGACCTGAACCGGTGCCAGCCAAAAAGGGAATTTCCCGGCATAATGTTCAATCAGGATGCCGATAAAACGCTCAATCGAGCCAAAGGCTACTCGGTGAATTACAATCGGCAAATGGCGTTCGCCGTCGGCTCCGATATATTCCAGCTCAAAGCGCCGCGGCATTTGGAAATCAAGCTGAATCGTGCCACATTGCCAAGTCCGTCCGATCGAGTCTTCGAGATGGAAGTCAATTTTGGGCCCGTAGAAAGCGCCATCTCCCTCATTGATGATATAAGGAATCTCCAGCTTGTCCAGGACGTTGCTCAGTGCTGTTGTAGCTCTGTCCCATTCCTCATCTGAGCCCATGGAATCCTCAGGGCGGGTAGACAATTCGACATGATACTTAAAGTTGAAATGGCGGTAGACTTCATCGATCAGATGTACAACCTGTTCAACTTCGTCGGCGATCTGGTCCAGGGTCATGAAAATATGAGCATCATCCTGATTGAAAGCGCGCACCCTCATTAAACCGTGTAGTACGCCGGATTTCTCATGACGGTGCACAAGGCCTACTTCTGCCATACGCAGGGGTAAGTCACGATAGGAGTGTTGCTCGGACTTGAAGATCAGCATAGAGCCTGGGCAGTTCATCGGTTTGATAGCAAAATCCTCGCCATCGATCTGGGAGATATACATATTTTCACGATAATGTTCCCAGTGACCGGAGTTTTCCCATAGTTTCTGGCTGAGCATGATCGGAGTGGAAACCTCCTGGTATTCGTAGCGTTTATGTACTTGACGCCAGTAGTCCATCAGAGTGTTTTTCAGCACCATGCCCTTGGGCAGGAAGAAAGGGAAACCGGGTCCCTCATCCATAAAGGCAAAAAGCTGCATTTCACGGCCGAGCTTGCGATGGTCACGTTTTTTGGCCTCTTCCAGCAATTCGAGATATTGATCCAGATCACTCTTTTTGGGGAAGGAAGTGCCGTAGATGCGCGTCAGCATTTTATTTTTTTCATCTCCGCGCCAATAGGCTCCGGCCAGTGAAGTCAGCTTAATCGCTTTGATTTGGCCTGTAGACATCAGATGGGGTCCGGCGCAAAGATCAGTAAAATCCCCTTGTTTGTAGAAACTGATTGTTTCATCTTCAGGAAGGGCGCTGATCAATTCAATTTTGTAGGTCTCATCATTATCTTTTGCCCATTGGAGTGCTTCCGAGCGACTAAGCGTGTAGCGCTCAATCGGTATATCCTGCTTCACGATCCGTCGCATTTCAGCTTCGATTTTTTCCAAATCCTCCAAACCGATAGGTTCTGCAAATTCGAAATCATAATAAAATCCATTATCGATTGCCGGACCGATAGCAAACTTCACGCCCGGGTACAAATGTTGCACCGCCTGGGCCAGCAAATGCGCTGAAGAATGGTGAAAAGCGTGAGCACCGGCCGCTGAATCAAACTGTACCAGTTCCAGTTCAGCATCGTCTTCAATCAAAAAGCGCAGATCTCTGTCCTCTCCGTTGACAATTGCCGCCATAGCATTGCGGGCCAGTCCCGGACTGATATCGGCAGCAATATCAATCGCTCGTTTCGGTGCTGCATATTCTATGACTGAGCCGTCTTTCAAAGTAATTTTCATTTCTTCTCCTCTCATATCCCACAAAGGAAAACCCTTTGTCCTCTTACTCGGACAAAGGGTGCTAAGCACGGTTCCACCTTTGTTTTTCACTCATTAGATCATTGACGCAGATTCACGGGAATACTTATTTCGCATCCTGCTCGGGAGTGGTTTTCATCGGACTGGCAGGAGCTGCTCACAGCCACGGCAGACTCTCTCTCGGCAACCAGTGCCCCGATTACTCGTTCCGTCATCGCATTTATGTATGAATCATAATCTGCACCTGTCAAAATGTCAACGCAAATCAATGTAAATTAACGGTTAACTAACGAAAATTAATATTTTGACAAGGACAGGCGTAAAATCTATAATGTCTTTGCTCAAGCACCATTAGCTCAGCTGGCAGAGCAACTGACTCTTAATCAGTGGGTCCTGGGTTCGAATCCCAGATGGTGTACCAGAGAGAACAGGGTGCAGTGCACCCTGTTTTTTTCTTTTTTTATAGTAGGTAATAGATACTCAACGGAAATAGATACTCCACGGAAGGTTTGTTTTGTGCCTAACCGCTTAATAGATGCTATAAAGAGCGCGATGATAGAGTATCTTTAGGAATGATAGAGTTTCTTTAGGGAATCTTTAGGCCATAGAGCTATGATGAATTAAAATAGGGGCATAGGAGGGATGTCATGCGTATTTTGGTAGCGGAAGACGATGAGAGATTATTGAAGACATTGTTGCATATTTTAAAAACGAATGCTTTTTCCGCTGACGGAGTCACAAACGGTACGGAAGCATTGACCTATGCGGAATCCGGCGAATACGACGGTCTGGTGTTGGACATCATGATGCCCGGCGTGGACGGAATAGAGGTATTGAAAAGACTTCGAAGCAAGAATATTACGACACCTGCGCTGTTTTTGACGGCGAGGACGGAAGTCGAGCAGCGTGTAGAAGGGCTCGATGCCGGCGCTGACGACTATCTGGCGAAGCCGTTTTCCACATCGGAACTGCTGGCGCGGGTGCGGGCTATGCTGCGAAGAAAAGATCATTATACGCCTGATCTTTTGGAAATAGGCGACCTCGTGTTAAATTGTTCCACGCATGAGCTCTCATTCGGGTCACAGAAGCAGAATCTCAGCGGAAAGGAGTTTCAGGTGCTGGAGATGATGATGAAAAATCCCCGCATACATATCACTACGGATCAATTTATTACGCGCATCTGGGGATGGGAGACGAGCGTGGACACCAGTGTGGTGTGGGTGCATATTTCCAACTTAAGAAAGAAGCTGGAAGCTATGGAAGCCCCTGTTAAAATACGTTTTGTGCGTAATGCCGGTTACGCATTGGATATCGAGCCATGATATATAGATTAAGAAAACGTCTGATCCGTATCAGCGGTTTGTCCGTTACCCTCGTTTTTATTATCATCTACGCCGGCATTTACATAATAAGTATAAACAGATTAAACGATACAATGGACACGCTGACAGACGTCATTTCTCCGAATGACGGTCGCTTTCCGCCCTTTAATGAGATGAGCCCGCCGCCGGACGGAGAGTTTGCACCCTTTATTACGAAAGAGACGCCTTTCAGTACCCGCTTTTTTATAGTCAGATACGATTCTTTCGGACGTATCGTTTCTTCAGATGTGGAATTCATTGCGTCAGTAACGGAAGAGACCGCCCGGGAATATGCGGAACAGGCGATAAGTTCGGGAAATGAAAGAGGATGGATCGACAGATACCGCTATAAAATATCGGACACGTCCAGGGGACAGACCATCGTATTTGTCGACGGGACGATTAACCGCTCTATTACGAGAATGCTCCTGTTGGCAGTCGGGGTCATCCTTCTGTGCAGCCTCGCCCTAATTCTCGTCCTCATCATCTTGTTCTCAAAACGCAGTGTGAAGCCGATTGCCAAGAGTTACGAAAAACAGAAACAGTTTATTACGGATGCCAATCACGAATTGAAAACGCCGCTAACGCTCATCCTTGCCAATCTGGATATCATCGAATCGGATATCGGTAAGAACGAATGGATAGACGACATCCGTGCCGAGGGAGAACGGATGAATGCTCTTATAAATCGGCTCGGGATGCTTACCCGTATGGACGAAGAGAATACGGAAGTGAATGCCGTCACGTTTTCACTCAGCGACGCGGTGAGCGATACCGTCTCCGAGTTTCAGACGATTGCAGAGGAAAGAAAAAAGCCCGTCTTTGCGGAAGTGCAGCCCGGGATTTTCTATACCGGCGATGAATCTGAAATACGGCAGGTGATCTCCATCCTGCTGGACAATGCACTGAAATATTGCAATGAGGGCGGAAACATCTCTCTGTCCGTCAGCGCAAAGCGGTATCCGGTCATCTGTATGGAAAACACATTTGCGGAAGTGGATCATATAGAATTAAATAAACTGTTTGACCGTTTTTATCGCGCGGACAGGGCCCGGACTTTTACGGGCAGTTTCGGGATCGGCCTTTCCATTGCCAAAGCCATCGTAGAAAGAAATCATGGCGAGATTCGCGCATATAAAGCGGGGCCGGATCGTATCGGTTTTCGAGTCATCTTAAAATAGAATGTTAGGGGCAAAAGCTTCGGTTGTTCACTCAAGCCACAACATACAGTGCTCAAACCCTCAAAAAACATACTGCGTATAGCGGTCGGCAATGCTGACTTCGGGTTTTGACCCTTATATCAAAATAGATTATTACAGTGAATAAGACAGCGAATAAGTCTTTACAAATATTAAGCCATTACTACGAATATTAATTCTTTACAACGATTAAGTCTTTATAACGTATGAGTGAAGATTCTACGACGAGGCGTCCTTCTTACGGAGAACGCTTCTTTTTTGTGTGAGTGTTGTCTTTAAATTTTGCTCAGGGTTCCTTTAGGCTACCTTTAGCCTCGCTTTTTATAATGAAGCCGATTCAGAGGGAAAAGGAGGAATGATTATGAGTAGGACTAAAAGACTGTCGAAGGCAGAGCGCAGGAATCGAAGTATCCGTATCGGGATCAGCATCGTCGCTGTCGTCATTCTGCTGTTGATTGTCGCGGTTATGTTTTTTCAGAAGCAGGTTCGCGAGAATTTTGCGTCCGCTGAACAGGAGATTCTGAGTGCCGAGGTCACTACGGGCAGCATACGCACCACCGTTTCCGGATCGGGGGCTCTTGTCAGCGACGGGATCACGGATGTTATGATTCCTGCCGGCGTGGAAATTAAAAAAATATATCCGGAAGCGGGAGATTCTGTGAAGGAAGGCGATATTTTGGCTTCCGTGGAAGCCTCTTCCGTTTTGTCGGCATTGTCGGATACCCAAAAAGAATTGGATGAGCTGGGCGAACAGCTTGCGGATGTCAGTGACAATAAAGTGAATTCAAAAATCAAGACCCCTTTGAAAGGGCGCGTCAAAGCGGTCTTTGCGGAGGAAGGTGACGATGTTTCATCCGTCATGTATGAAAACGGCGCCCTCATCCTGCTGTCTCTGGACGGATATATGGCGGTGAATCTGGACTCTACTGCTTACAGTATCGGAGATTCGGTTAGCGTGACCGATTCAAGCGGAAATACGTATACCGGAACCGTGGATAAGGTAACGGCGGAAAAAACGACGGTTTTGATCGGGGATGACGGGCCTGTTTACGGAGATACCGTGACCGTAGGTGATTCCGACAGCGGAACGCTGTATATCCATGAGGAGCTTAAAATCACGGGATATGCCGGAACGGTAGATTCCGTAAAGGTGTCCGAAAACAGCTCTGTCAGAGCGTCTTCTACGCTGATTAAGCTGACGGATACCTCATATTCCGCAAATTATGACAGCTTGCTGAAGCAGCGTGCGGATCTGGAAGAAAGATTGCAAACACTTGTAAAGCTCTATCGGAGCGGAGCGATTACGGCACCGCTCTCCGGGATTATTGACACCGTTTCTTACGATGAGAATTCTTCGGAAGCTGAGGTCCTCAACAGCTCCGGTTCCGAGGCCGCGTTTTCCGGCGAAACGGAGACCGGTTCTGCGCAGGAAGAATCGGCGCTGCTCTCTATCGATCCCGGAAAGAGCATGACCGTCTCGATAAGCGTAGACGAAACGGATGTTCTTTCTCTCGAGATCGGTCAGGAGGTTTCGGTCAGTGTCGAGTCGATCGGAGACGATACGTATACAGGAAAGGTTACGGAGATCGACACGTCTTCCGCGTCCGGCTCCGGTGGAGTGACGACATACACGGCCACCGTAACTCTGGATAGAGCGGAGAAAATGCTTGCCGGCATGACTGCTTCCGTGTCCGTCGTGATCAAGGGCGTGGATAATGCACTGCTTTTGCCGGATGATGCTGTCAGAAAGACCAGCGCTTCCGCTTATGTGTATACCTCTCGAGATGAGTCTACCGGCGAGCTCGGAGGCATGACGGAAGTGACGATCGGCCTTTCCAACGGCAGTTACGTGGAGATATTGGAGGGACTTTCGGAAGGCGATACGGTCTACTACACGGAGTCGCGAAACAACAACTTCGGGAATTTCAACTTCGGTATGCCGGGCGGTGGTATGCCGGGCGGCGGAATGCCGGTAGACAATATGCCCGGGAACATGCCGGGCGACAGAAATATGCCTGGAAGTTCCGGCTGGACGAACTTACCGGGAAATTAAGGGGGCGGACACCATGATCGACTTAAAAAATGTTTCCCGGGTCTATCAGGTCGGTTCCGGTAAGGTCTACGCACTGAACAAAGTGACACTTCATATCGATGAAGGGGAATTTGTCAGCGTTATCGGTCCTTCCGGAAGCGGAAAATCCACACTTATGAACATCATCGGATGCCTGGACATCGCGGATTCCGGTATCTATCTTCTGGACGGTATACCGATTGAAGATTATTCGGAGTCGGAGCTCGCTAAAATACGAAAAAGAAAGATCGGGTTTGTTTTTCAAAGTTTTAATCTGATCAACAAACTGACGGCTATGGAGAATGTGGAACTGCCCCTCATTTATCAGGGGGTCGGAAAATCGGAACGGAAAACACATGTCGCGGAGGCGCTGGAACGCGTCAATCTGACGAAATGGGCAGATCACCTTCCGACGGAGCTCTCGGGCGGGCAACAGCAGAGGGTAGCGATCGCACGTGCGATTGTCACAAGGCCGTCTCTGATTTTAGGCGACGAACCGACCGGAAACCTGGATTCCAAAACGACGGATGAGATCATGGGCATCTTCCGTGAGCTGCACGATCAGGGGAATACGATCATTTTGATCACACACGACCGGGAGATTGCGGAACAGGCATCGCGGATCGTAAATATCCGGGACGGAAAACTGTCGGAGGTGGGTGCGTGATTCAATCGTTAAAAATGGCACTTAAATCGATAGCTGGGAACAAATTCAGGTCCTTTCTGACGATGTTGGGGATTATCATCGGCGTTATGGCGCTGGTCATTTTGGTGAGTCTGGTCAGCGGAGCTACCGGTTCGGTGACGGATTCCATTGCCGGTCTGGGCAGTAACCTTCTCACGGTGACAGTTTCCGATGACAAAGGGGCTCCGGTCACTCTTCATACACTGAACGAGTGGATGGAAGAAGACGGAATCGGGCTCATTGCGCCGTCCGGTGAAATCAGCGCAACGGCGAGGTATGAGGGCAACAGTGATACCGTTACCGTATACGGAACGACACCTGCCTACGAAACGATCAACGGTCTTTCCCTTCTCTTAGGAAGATTTATTAAGTCTTCCGATGTGGACAATCATACGAACGTAGCCGTCATCAATGAAACGGCGGCGACTGAACTCATCGGTTATACGGACTGTCTCGGAGAAGAAGTATCGATTGACGGCGTAAAATATACGGTTGTCGGTCTTTTAGAGGACGACGAAGATTCTTTGACGGCGGTCTTCGGCAGAGGTTCCATCGTTGCATATATCCCGTACACGTCGTTGATGCGCCTGTCTTCCGAGACATCGTCTGCGATTACGAGTTTTTCTGTCAGCGCCGAAACGGATATGGCTACGGCGGAAACGGCGATGACCTCTTTACTGATGGAGAGATTCGATCAAGACGACGATGCGTTTACGATATCTACGCGGGATGAGCTGGAGGATGCCATGAGCAGCGTGACCTCTAACCTGACGATCCTGCTGGGCAGCATTGCGGGCATTTCTCTGGTCGTCGGCGGGATCGGGATTATGAACATCATGCTGGTCACGGTCACGGAACGGACGCGGGAAATCGGAATTCGCAAAGCGATCGGGGCTTCGAGAAGAGTTATTTTGCAGCAATTCCTGATGGAATCGGTCGTCCTCAGCATGTTGGGCTGCCTCATTGGTGTATTTCTTTCTTGGGCGATGCTTCGGATTATTTCCGTAGTCGTATCGAGTCTCAGTATGTCGTTCTCTTTGGAGTGGAATGTGGTGTTGATCGCCGTAGGATTCTGTTTTGTAATCGGGATCGTATTCGGATTGTATCCGGCGAACAAAGCAGCAAAGATGGCGCCGATCGATGCGCTTCACTATGGCGGTTAATGGAGGTGAATCAATCAATGAAAAAGCAAAACATATCTTCCTCAAGAAAGAACAGAGGGATTGTCTATATCGTCCTCATGGTGTTCTTTACATCCGTGATGATCTTCGATTTGGTGAATCTCGCTCTGACTCCCGAAAGGAGTTCAAGGGATTTTCCGAATTTCGATCCGTCTTCCGTCAATCGTTTTAATGAAAGCGGGGAAGTACCGGAAGGATTTACTCCTCCCGACGGTCAGATGCCGGATGGATTTACTCCTCCCGACGGCCAGATGCCGGAAGGATTCACTCCTCCCGACGGCCAGGTGCCGGAAGGATTCACTCCTCCTGACGGTCAGATGCCGGATGGTTTCTCTATGCCGGAAGGAGAAACAAGGGAAGGGATTACCCGCCCCGACGGAAGTACGGGGAGATTTCCGTTTACAAACGGGCAATCAAACGGCGGCGGAAATGATTTTTTATCGCTCGTCCGCAAGGCATGGCTTCCCATTCTGATCATATGTGCGATCGGGGACGTAATCTGTCTGTTTCTGTATATCCGCGTTAGAAGAAGGTTGGCTGACGAGGTTTCGCGGTCTGCTTCCGAATCGGAAGAGGATTCGGATGAGGATGAAGATTTGGATGATGATGAGAACACAGGGAAAAAAAGGAAGAAGGGAAACTGGATTATACCGATGATTCTCGTCATCGCCGTTGCAGTCGCGATCGCATCGTTACCGCAAAAGAATACCGACGTCGAAGCGGTGTCCGTAAATGAACAGGTCCTATCTGCCGCCGCGGAAGAAGGCGTGATTTCCACCGTGCTTTCGGGAACGGGCATGTTGACAGAGGAGGCAGCAAAATCAGTTCGTATACCCGGCGGCGTCACTGTAACCGCTTATCACGTCAACAACGGCGATACAGTTAAAGCGGGAGACATTTTGGCTTCGGTAGATCAGACTTCTGTCGGAGTTGCCGTCGCAGAACTTCAAAAGGTGATTGACGAGCTCGATACGGATCTGATTGAGGAAGCCGACAAAAGTGCAGATAAAAAGATTACCGCTGCCGTGAACGGCCGGGTCAAGAAGATCTATGCGCAGGAAGGAAAGAGCGTTTCAGATGTCATAGCCGAACATGGTTGTTTGATGCTGATTTCTTTGGACGGACTCATGGGCGTAGATTTGGATGAGAAGGACGGCGCTTCCGTAGGGGATGCGGTCAGGATTACTCTTTCTGACGGGACGGAGGAAACAGGTCGGATTGCGGCAAAAGAAGACGGGATTCTGACCGTTACACTCTCGGATGAATCGGTGAGCTATGGAGATACCGTATCCGTATGGAAGGAAGACGGGACGGAGCTTGGAAAAGGAAGCCTGTATATACACAGTGAACTGAGAGTAACCGGATATTACGGGAGCGTATCTTCCGTTCCCGTCGAAGAGAATTCTTTGGTGGAAGAAGGCGATACGCTTCTGAAACTCGATTATGTCGGTCAAACGAGTATCTACTACACTCTTTTGAAAAGAAGGCAACAGCTGGAAGCGCAAATGGAATCCCTGTTTCGTCTGTATCAGGATGGGGTTCTCTACGCCGAATCGGACGGGGTCGTCTCAGGGATACCGGAAGACGGTACGGTCATCAGCCTGTCAGTGCAGGGAAAAGAGAACGAAAGGGCCGCCGCGGATTCCGGTCTCGTAAACGGAAGCGCGGTCGCTTTGAAATCGTCCGGTTCTCTCATCGGAGCAATGAATTTGGCATATCGGGGAGACTTGGAATCGGAAACTCTCTCCCATTCGCCAACGGGAGAGGATGATTCTAAACTTCTGAATTACGCAGCGACTGTAGTTTCTGTCGAAGAAGATGACGTTCGGTTCACCGTATCCTATCCTGCTATCGGAGTGGTGGATTACTCAAAACTTTTCGAAGTGTCAGGAGAAAATTATGAATACTCGGGTTTCTATTCCTGTACAGGAACCACTTCCGTTTATATGTTTCGGAACGGAGTATGGGAAACCGTGCGCGCGTCCGAACTCTTTCCCGAGGAATTCTGTGTGATTACCGTGCAGGCGGACGAGGCGACGAGCATAGATCCGGTATGGATTGTTTGCAATCGTACGGCTTCCACTGAACAGCCGCCTGATGAACAACCGCCTGAAGAATCACAAGAGCTTGTCGAACCGCAGGAATCGTCGGAACCGCAGCAGCCGGACGATTCACAAGAGTCTCCTGAACCGCAGGAATCGTTGGAACCGCAGCAGCCGGAGGATTCTCAGGAGCCTTCTGAACCTCAGGAAACGCCGGAACCGCAGCAG
>JAAYQX010000028.1 GCA_012519085.1 Clostridiaceae bacterium | reverse complement strand
TCTAAAAGAGCGCAGACTGGAAAATCTCCCGCGGGAAACCGGATTATTAATGCTGATACATCGAGGTCGATAATCCAAGCAAGTCACGCCCTTTCTTTAGAAAATTCGGCTGCATTAAACAACCACCTAGTAATTTATCATACGACACACTAATAAATCAAGCCCACGAAATTAAAATGTTTGTTTTTAAAGTTAGATTGCCGGGATTGCCAATTTGGAAGTTATTACCAAGCCGGCAGTTATTGCCAAGGTGATTAAAGATTAGTTTATCTTGTGAATTCTCGCTTTAACAGAGATCGGTTTTTTCCAGAAGTTCCTGACAGAGATGATGTTTGGGGGAACATGTTATCGTTTGCTCCGTACCGTCGTTATAGTAAATTTTGAAGGTGATGGAGTTTACTTCCTCGTATTGGGCTCCGGTTATTGCGCCAAACAGCCCCCCGCGTTCGCCGGCGATCATATATCCGAGCATGGCTCGTGCTAAAGTGTCATCGACAATTTTTTTGTTAATCTCTAGGATTTCTACTTTCCAGGTGCCGGTTTTCTTTATTTTCTGATCCGTATGAAGATAGATATAGGAAGAAATAATTTTGATAACAATAGCAAGTCCTATCATTACTGCGAGTATGATCAGGCCATACTTGAAAAATTTACCAATAGACTTTTCAAGATTAGCAGCACCCGCAAATATATATATTGGAAAGTTCGACATGCCTATTTTGTCCTTCCCTTTATATCTTGCTTAAAATTAAAGGATATTTACTATTATAGCGGAGATTTCGTTTTAATTATGAGTTGGCTTCCATAATCTGCGTGATCAGGGCATGCCCTTTGGCATTGGGGTGCATGCCATCATCGCACATGAGGGTTTCCCTATCGGGCTGCTGCAGGAAGGCGCTGCGGATGTCGATGAGGGGAATTTTCTTTTTATCAGCTAGCTGTTCTACGGCATCACTGTAGGATTTATGCCATTTGAAAATGCTGTCCGTGGTGCCGCCCAGCCAGTTTAAAATTACATCGGCATCGAGATCGCGGGAGATGGTGGCAAAAAAACGATCCTGAATCAGGGGGGGCAGATTGAGCAGAAGTGGCTGATAGTTTTGCCGCTGCAGATTGTCGATCAGCTGTTCATAGAGATGAATAAAGTTTTTCAGGGGTATCTGTGGCAGATGTTCGGCTTTGGGGTCGCGGCTGATGTCAGCCCAGTTGAAATTGCAGTCATTGCCGCCGAAGTGGAGCAGAGCCACACCGCCCTTGGTTAGACGATCTCTGTAGCGGTCAAGCTGCTTGAGACCTTTCTCGACTGTAGCGCCAAAGACAGACAGATTCATAACGTCAAGTCTGAGATCAGACTTGATTCTTTCCACAAAGCTGTTTTTCAGCTGCTGATAACGTTTTTTGAGCGGATCGAAGGCGACACCTTTGGATATAGAGTCGCCGAGCACAAGCCAGGGTTTCTGCCAGAGAGCGGATCTATTGATGGAAAGTGCGTATATCATGGTCTTTCTCCCTTTACTTACCATATAATAGTAGGCATAATAACAAAACTATATAATGTAGTTATCAATACCATATTACCTGATTGTTATAATGTCAAGTGTTTAATTGTAAATATTTGTGAGCTTGAGCCTCTATATTTGTTAATTGAGGCTACATCAGTAATAATTAAGACTAAACATAAGACTAAGCGCTTTATGATGTGAGGAAATGACGATGACTAAGAAAAAGAGAAATCAAGAGATAGGAACGGAGGGGCAGGCGACGGAGATTGCTGAGGTTTCTACACCTTTTTCTTTAGAGGAACTGCGTGCCGATATGGCTACACGGAAACTGATTGATTATGAGCTTTTGCCCTATATTGACCTGTATATGGACCAGGTTATTACATTGATGTCGGAACAGAACAAAGATGAGAGACACAGAATTCCTCTGACTCCCTCGATGATCAATAATTATACTAAGCAAGGAGTGCTGCCGAGGGCGCATGGCAAGCGCTATACCAGAGATCATCTGGTTGATTTGACGCTTCTGATCTACCTCAAAGAAGTGCTGCCAATCGCTAATATCGGTGAACTGCGCCAGTTGTTGGCAGAGGCAGGTGATCCTGCCTGGCGCTATCAGAATATTTCGGAGGCCTTGGAGCGTGGCAGGAAAGGCATTTTAGATCTGTTGCCTCAGGAGTCGGACAATCACGAAGAACTGGTATTGCAGATTTTGCGCCTGGGCCTGTTCAGCTATATTGCCAGGCAGACTGCTCTCGATTTGCTCGACTTGGCTCGGCAGGAATGAGAACCGGAGCGGTCTCTCAAATGTGACCTAGTTTTGCATCGCTTTCCTAGGCGTCTTCGTCAAGAGATGATTTGCCGTCAATGTGGATTGAATCCGGGTGAGGCAGGCCGGGTCTGGTGCCGCAGCGGCCTTTTGTATAGAATTTGCCGTCTTCGCGCAGGACGAGGTAGAGCGGCCGGCTTTTGACTTCTTCGAAAATACGGCCGATATATTCGCCGGTTATTCCCAGCATGATCAGCACAACGCCGAAAAAGAAGAGTATGACACTCATCATTGAAGCATAGCCGGGTTCCATCGCGACTAGATTGAACAGCTTAGAGATGAATATGAAGAGCAAGAACAGGAAGCTGGCCAGGGAAAGGAAAACGCCCAGATAGATACTTATTTTCAACGGTCGGTAGGAGAAAGATGTGATGCCGTCGCCGGCCAGTTTTAGCATTTTGCGGAGAGGGTATTTGGTTGTGCCGGCCTGGCGAGGGGCGCGTTCATAATCGACAAAGGTTTGGCGGTAACCGAGCCAGGCAATCAGACCGCGCACATAGCGATTATGTTCCGGCAGTTGCAGGAGTGCGTCCCTAACGGTGCTGTCAATCAGGCGGAAATCACCGACATCAACGGGTATATCGACATCAGAGAGTCGGTAGAGGAAGCGGTAGTAGAGAGAGGCAGTAGTCTTTTTGAACCGCGTCTCACCTGCGCGCTTTTTCCGCCTGGCATATACGACTTCGTAGCCCTCCCGCCATTTCTCGATTAGCTGCGGGATCACTTCCGGCGGATCCTGCAGATCGGCATCAATGATCACGATCGCATCACCTGCAGCATAATCCATGCCGCAAGTTATAGCTGTCTGATGTCCGAAATTACGGGAAAAACTGATTAATTTTACCTTGCCGTCGGTGAGGCACCAGGGTCTGATGATCTCAGCCGTCCGGTCTGTACTGCCGTCATTAATATAGATAATCTCATATGTTAATTGCAGATCAGACAAGACAGCTGTGAGGCGCTGCTGAGTAGCCTTAATCACTTCTTCTTCGTTAAAGACGGGTACAACGACCGACAGTTCCGGCTTCATGAATACCTCACTAGTTTAATAAGAGTAGCCGCTGTGCAGGAGATTGTACCGGCGGTGCGACATGCTTGTTAATACGCTTAATATATATTTAATATCAACATTCTAGTACAGAAAATGACATTTAAACAAGATTTTTGCTTCAAATCTGTTTAAGGCCTACAATGATCAGATAACGGATAAAATTAATAAAAATGGATTCGGGAGGATAATAATGAATCAGATTGAAGAAATCGGAATTGCTGATTTTGACAAAGTGGATGTCCGTGTCGGAACAATTCTGAGCGCCAAGCCGAATAAGCGTTCCAGGAATCCGTCCTATGTGCTGCAGATTGATTTCGGTCCCGAAATTGGTGTCAAGAATTCTTCCGCCCAAATCACGGCGGTATATGCAGAAGAAGATCTGATCGGCAAGCAGGTCCTCTGCTGTATCAATCTGGCTCCGCTGTATATCGGTTCCGTAAAGAGCGAGGTGCGAATCCTGGGTACGGAATCGGAGCAAGGCATAGTCCTGCTGGTGCCCGAGTTTGAAGTCAAGAACGGCGATCATGTAACCTGAGTTCGGTGCCGGCACGCTAACTGAGTGGCGTTGACTGATGGCTGTTGAAAAACGGGAACCATAGTGTCCTGTAGAACTTAGGTGCCTCTTGCAGACGCCCGGAGGGAGATGAAAATATGACTCAAGATTTTGATCATGATGAAGACGCTCGTGAGGGATTCCAACACTTTGTTTCAGTTTGCCAGCGCTGCCGGGCTTGTGATCTTGCTGCTAACAGACAAAATGTCGTGGTCTGGCGGGGCAATATCAAGGCTCCGCTAATGATTATCGGTGAGGGTCCCGGGGCGGAAGAAGATGAACAGGGTATACCCTTTGTCGGGCGGTCCGGTCAATTGCTGGATCAATTGCTCACGGCCTGGGAGATTAGGGAAGATGATTTCCATATCTGCAATATTGTGAAATGCCGTCCGCCGGGTAATCGGGCGCCTAAACCGGAGGAGGCGGAGAAATGCCGTCCTCTGTTGACACGTCAGTTCAATCTGGTTAGACCAAGAGTGATTTTGTTGATGGGTGGTACGGCCTACAAATATTTTACACATGATGACACGGGGATTACCAAGGTCAGAGGGCGCTGGATTCAAAAGGCGGGCTATTGGATTTTGCCCACTTTTCATCCGGCCTATGTGCTGCGAGATCCGCGTCGCAAGAACGATCTCTGGCAGGATATTGCTGCTGTTCGCCGCAAACTGTCAGAACTCAAACTTCTGCCCGAGTTAATCACTTAATGAGGTCATCATGATATGACAGCACGACGAGTTCAATTACCCCCGACGGATTACCGCAATCCTTTCCGACTCAGGACTGATATGGTGCCTCAGGGCGATCAGCCCCAGGCTATTGAAAAACTGACCTTGGGTCTGCGTCAGGGCATGCCGGCTCAGACACTGTTGGGTGTGACCGGCTCCGGTAAAACCTTTACTATGGCCAAAGTGATTGAGGAGACTCAGCGCCCAGCCTTAGTTATTGCTCATAATAAGACTCTGGCCGGCCAACTTTGTGCTGAGTTCATGGCTCTGTTCCCTGATAATGCTGTAGAGTACTTCGTCAGTTATTACGACTATTATCAGCCGGAAGCCTATATCCCATCCCGTGATATCTATATCGAGAAGGACTCAGCCATCAATGATGAGATTGATCTCTTGCGCCATTCGGCGACATCTTCTTTGATGGAGCGTCGCGATGTGATTGTGGTGGCTTCGGTGTCCTGTATTTATGGTATCGGCGATCCGAATGACTATCAGCATCTGATGGTCAGTTTGCGGCCGGGTATGCGCAAAGAGCGCGATGAGGTTATTTCCCAGCTGATAGCCATCCAGTATCAACGCAATGATTATGAAGTCAAGCGCGGAACTTTTCGGGTCAGGGGTGACATTATAGATATCTTTCCCTCGTCAGCGGCGGACGTCATCACCAGGGTCAGCTTCTTTGGCGATGAGATTGAGGAGATCAGAGAAATAGATGCCATTACCGGCCGCAGCATAACCGCCCGCAGTTATGCTTCGATCTTCCCGGCTTCGCACTATGCTACTACTGCCGCGCGCATGGAAAAGGCGACTAAGAGCATTGGCCAGGAGTTGGTCCTTCGTCTGGCTGAACTGCGGGCAGAGGGGAAGTTGCTTGAGGCCTATCGGCTGGAACAGCGCACACTCTACGATATTGAGATGTTGAAGGAAACCGGCTTCTGTAAGGGGATAGAGAATTATTCCCGCCATATGACGGAGCGCGCTCCGGGCGAGCCGCCCTATACACTATTGGATTTCTTTCCTGAGGACTACCTGCTTTTTATCGACGAATCGCATGTGACTATTCCTCAGATCGGGGCTATGTATAATGGCGACCGTTCACGCAAGGAATCACTGGTTGAGTATGGTTTTCGCCTGCCCTCAGCTTTCGATAACCGACCTTTGAATTTTGCTGAATTTGAGGAAAGAATGGGACAGACGATCTTCGTTTCTGCCACCCCCTCTAAATATGAAGCCGAGCATGCCAAACAAGTAGTGGAGCAAGTAATCCGTCCGACCGGTCTGCTTGATCCGCAGATTTTCATCCGCCCGGTCGCAACGCAGATCGATGATCTAATGAGTGAGATCAGAGCTAATACTGACCGTGGTGAAAGGACACTGATCCTGACTCTGACCAAGCGCATGGCCGAAGATCTAAGTGATTTCCTGCGTGAAGAAGGAATGAAAGTAGCCTATCTGCACTCAGATATTGTGACTGTGGAACGGCTCAAGATTCTCAAAGAATTGCGCGAAGGAAAATATGATGTTCTGGTCGGGATCAATCTCTTGCGTGAGGGACTCGACCTGCCTGAGGTTTCTTTGATCGCTATTTTAGACGCGGATAAGGAAGGCTTTTTGCGCTCGACGACATCTCTGGTGCAAATCATTGGCCGTGCCGCCCGCAATGTTAACGGGCGGGTTATTCTATATGCTGATGAGATAACCAAGTCGATCCAACAAGCGGTAGAAGAAACAAATCGACGCCGTGAGATTCAGGATGCTTTCAACCGCAAGCATAATATTACGCCGAAAAGCATTGAGAAAGATGTCCGTCTCCTGATCGATACTATGAGCGAAATGGTAGAAGACGGTGTCATTGAAAGAGCGGAAGAGGTTATTGTCGACGGTGATGATATTGCCAGTCTGCGTCTGTCGTCACTCAATTTCTCACAATTAGGAAAGATGGAGAAGAAGTTGGATCGCGATATGAAGGCTGCGGCCAAACAACTGGCCTTTGAAGAGGCGGCGGAATTGCGCGATGTTCTGATCCTGGTGCGAAATGAGCTGGCTCTGCGTCGGTCAAAGTAAGCCTTGGTACTGCGCCGATCGCAATGAGATCCGACTGATCGCGGTATTTGGCGGCAGTTTGCCATTAAAGGCAATCATGTAAATGTTGTTTTTATTATGTGGATTGTTTTTTCCGATTAACAGAAAAAACTCTATATAGTTTACCCCCACGGATTATGTTCAACTTAAGTCGCGGGGGCTTTTTTGTGGGCTTTTTCTAAAAAGTTGCCCCTAGAGGAAAAACAAGTTAGAATAAGCTAACATAGTTAGCTATTGCTAACCATGTCTTTTGAAGGGTTTGGAGTCCGAATAGAGATGGCAATATAGTACTGTTCCAAAAATGAATTGGAACGAGCCCAATCTATAAAGAGGAGATAATGGCAGGTATGAGAAACAAGCCAGAGTTCTGGGATCGCGTGGCAAGCGTCTATGATGTTTTTGTCAACGTGATCAATGCTAAAACACACAAAACTTTGCAAGCTCATATAAGACAGCTTTTTACTTCTGCCGACATTGTTTTAGAGTGTGCCTGCGGTACCGGCATGCTTACAGAGATTGTTGCGCCCGAATGCCAACAGTTGATTGCCACGGATTTTTCAAAAAACATGCTGAGAAAAGCCGAAATAAAGTGCAAAAATCACGGCAACATATGTTTCATGTTTGCTGACATTCTAAATCTCGACTTTGAAGATAACGCCTTCGATAAGGTGCTTGCCGCGAATGTCATTCATCTCTTAGACGAGCCTCTTAAGGCTTTAAGGGAGCTTGTTCGGGTTTGTCGGTCGGGAGGCAAAATCATCATTCCAACTTATTTAAGCAAGCAATCAAGCAAGAGAGAAAATGTTTTTGCAAAAATAGTCGGAAATTTGGGAGCAGGCTTTAAGCAAAATTTTAGCTTTACATCATATCAGCAATTTTTTATTGACACAGGCTACCCCGACGCGCTGCACATAAGAATAGAAGGATTTATTCCCTGCTCGATAGCAGTGATTCAGAAAAAATCTTGAGAACAAAAATAAGGCGGAAATATGAAAGCGGCTTATAGAAACTGAAGACCCAAGCACCTTATTTATCGGTTGGGTCTTTTAGCCGTTCTTCGTTATGTGATAACAATACTTCTTCAATAATTAATATGCGATGGATAGGTAAAAGAGCTGATGATTAACAAACGACTGATTGGCATAGTCAGTGAAAGTAAGAAATACATAGTTGGAAATGTGGTATGTCAGTGGTTATCTCTGGTAGCCAATATTGCCATGATGGGCGCTATTGCCCGTCTGCTAGAGAAGATTTTTGAGGGAGCTGCTGATGAACGACAGATTGGCATGACAGCAGCGGTTGCGCTTGTTGCCGTGGTCACCCGTTTTTTTTGTGCTGTATCGGCCAGCCGCATGAGTTATCTCAGTTCCAAGGCGGTTAAAAAGACCTTGCGAGAGATGATATATCGCAAACTGTTACGCCTAGGTATCTCCTACAAAGAAAATGTACAAACCTCTGAGGTTGTGCAGGTGGCAGTAGAGGGTGTAGATCAGCTGGAAACGTATTTCGGTGCTTATCTTCCACAGTTTTTCTACGCTATGTTAGCTCCGCTGACTTTGTTCGGTGTTCTTAGCTTTGTAAACTTTCCATCTGCAGTGGTACTGCTGGTTTGCGTGCCGATGATTCCGGTTACCATCGTTGCAATTCAGCGCTGGGCGAAAAAACTGCTCAGTAAGTATTGGGATCAATATGCTGAATTGGGAGATACTTTCCTGGAAAATCTGCAGGGGCTGACCACAACGAAAATTTATCAGTCCGATGCGTTCAAACATCAGGAAATGAACGAGCAGAGCGAACGTTTCCGCAAGATTACTATGAAAGTGCTGACCATGCAACTTAACTCTATTACCATCATGGATCTCGTTGCCTACGGCGGTGCTGCACTGGGTGTCATTCTGGCGACCACCCAGTTTCGCGCTGGTCATGTTGATCTGCTAGGCTGTTTGATGATTATCCTTTTGGCTGCTGACTTTTTCCTTCCCATGCGTTTACTGGGCAGCTTTTTCCATATTGCTATGAATGGCATGGCAGCTTCTGACAAGATTTTCAAGTTGTTGGATTTACTTGAGAAAAAGCAGAAAAGTGGAATTGTTCCGAAGGATTGTACCATTCAAATAAAAGATCTCCGTTTTTCCTATGAGCCGGAACGGGAAATCCTTCATGGTGTAGATATGGAATTCTTGAAAGGAAGCTTTACTGCAATTGTGGGTGAAAGCGGCTGCGGGAAGTCCACCATTGCAGCCATTTTGATTGGGCGCAACAAGGGCTACAACGGGAAATTGACTGTGGGTGGGGTGCCCCTTGCTGAGATCAATGAATCAAGTCTGATGGAAAATTTTACCTATGTCAGCCATCAGAGTTATTTGTTCAAGGGGACTGTTCGAGATAATCTTCAGATGGCAAACCCCGATGCTACGGACGATGTGCTGTGGGCGACACTGGAACAAGTTAATCTGGCTGAGTTCCTCCGCAGTGAAAGTGGACTTGATACACTGCTCAATGAAAAGGCATCCAATTTTTCTGGTGGCCAGTGCCAGCGCCTCGCCCTGGCTAGAGCATTGCTCCATGATAGTCCAGTCTATATTTTTGACGAAGCCACTTCCAACATTGATGTAGAGAGCGAGAATGATATTCTGGCGCAGATCCATATGCTTGCCAAGTCCTCAAAAACAGTTATTTTGATTTCTCATCGACTTGCCAATGTTGTAGATGCAGATAACATTTATGTTCTGGACAAGGGCATTATCGTCGGGAGCGGCACGCACAGCGAACTTTTGGAAGGGAACACATCTTATGTCCAACTTTGGAACGCTCAGCAAGAACTGGAGTACTACACAATGAGAGGTGACGTACTGTGAAGCGAAGTGGATTTCAAGTTATGACTCGTTTGGTAGGCCTGGTAAAGCCTCTTATCGGTTACATGATACTTGCCATTACTATGGGACTGGTTGGTCACTTGTGTGCTGCCTTTATTACGGTGTTGGGCGGCTATGCCGTATTACATGTACTCCATCCAGGACAGTTCATGAATCTCAGGGTAATTTTCAGCTCAGTTCTGATCTTTGCTATATTGCGCGGCTTTCTTCGCTATGCAGAGCAGGCATGCAACCATTTTATTGCCTTCAAACTGTTGGCATTGATTCGTGACAAGGTTTTTGGTGCCCTGCGCCGCCTGTGCCCTGCCAAATTAGAGGGAAAAGATAAGGGTAATCTGATTAGCATCATCACATCAGACATCGAATTGTTGGAGGTATTCTACGCTCACACGATTTCGCCTATCTGCATTGCGGCTTTGTTCTGCGGTATTATGGTGGCATTTATCGGAAGTTTTCATATTGCCCTTGGAGTGTTGACATTGGTGGCCCATATTACTGTAGGTGTTATCATTCCTCTGTTGATTTCCAAATTCAGCGGTGAGGACGGTATGAAGTTCCGTGCCAAGTCCGGCGAATTGGCAGCTTTTGTTTTGGACTCACTGCGTGGTCTTTCCGAAATTCTGCAGTATTGCCAGGGTGAACAGCGTATGGCGCAGATGAACAAAAAGACGGATGAACTTTCCAAGTACGAAGGACACATGAAGCGCATCGCAGGCCGCAATACAGCGGCCACAAATACTGTCATTCTGGTGTTTGATTTGTCTATGTTATTCTTATCGACCTATTTGTGTGACTTCTCCGGTGCGCTGATTTGTACACTGGCGCTAATGACTTCTTTCGGTCCCAGTGTGGCACTGGCCACTCTTGGCTCTACCTTGCAGCAAACCTTTGCCGCTGGTAACCGTGTGCTGGATATTCTGGATGAAACTCCGCTGGCGGCGGAAGTGACTGGTAAAACGAAGGTAGACTTTCTCGGGGCATCCGCCGAAAATGTTACCTTTGCCTATGGGGAAGAAACTATACTGGACAATTTTTCTGTGGAGATTCCCAAGAATCAAATCATCGGCATTGTGGGACGCAGTGGCTCCGGAAAGTCTACGCTGCTTAGACTGTTTATGCGTTTCTGGGAGGTTCAACAAGGCTCTGTCAAAATTTCTGATCGCTGTGTGAATGATATCAATACCACCAATCTTCGTGATCTGGAAAGTTTTGTGACACAGGAAACTCATTTGTTTCATGACAGCATACGCAATAACCTGCGTATTGCCAAATTGAATGCTACTGATGACGAGATTATCACTGCTTGTAAAAAGGCTTCCGTCCATGATTTCATTATGTGTCTACCCAGCGGCTATGATACATCGGTCGGTGAGCTTGGTGATACCCTTTCCGGTGGTGAGCGCCAGCGTTTGGGACTAGCAAGGGCATTCCTGCATGATGCACCGTTTATGTTGTTGGATGAACCGACCTCCAACTTGGATAGCTTGAATGAAGCGGTCATTCTGAAATCTCTCCATGAAGAACGATCAGGTAAGACAGTTGTTCTGGTATCCCATCGAAAATCTACTATGGGCATCGCAGATAAAACATACTCGGTAGAACACGGTAGAGTCAGCTGATGGACATACAAACCAAGTGAGAACAGGAAAGGAAAACAGTATGTCTGATGATTGCTCTCTATTGCAAGAAAAAAACATGGTAGCAGGATACTTTGCTCTAACATTTCATCATCCTGTTATGGCTATCTGTCATGTCATAGTGTTGCTGAAAGAAAAGAAACGATTGGAGAGAAACTCATGAATATCAAAAAAATCTTGTACATTATTCTTGGCTGTATTGGTGTGGGTTTGGGTGCAGTGGGAGCGGTTGTTCCTATGCTTCCTACTTTCCCGTTTTTAATGATGGCGGCATTTTTCTTTGCCAGAAGTTCTGAAAAATTGGATCGCTGGTTCAAAGGCACCAAACTTTACAAAAACAATCTGGAGGACTATGTTGCCGTCCGTGGCATGACTTGGAAGACGAAGATACGAATCATGATTATCGTTACACTGCTGATGAGTATTGGTTTTGTAATGATGGGCACTAAGGGTATTATTGTTGGCTGTCTTGTTCTGTTCCTTGTCTGGCTGTTCCATATTATCTATTTTTGCTTCAGAGTGAAGACGATTTCTACAAAAAAGGATAATGGCAGCGTTTGAAAAAGTAGTTAAAGACACTTGACAATTCACTCGTGGCTGACATTTATTTCTTAAAGCATTTCGCTTATTGAAAAAGGTGGAAGCTTTGCAATTCATGATTTTTTTCAAGAGGGAATCTGGAGATATGCAATCTTTTATCAACAAATTGAAAGACATAGGTTATGAAAATTAGCAATAAAATTATTATGGGTACATTATGGCTGGCTCATTATTTATGCCCACCGCCTGAGAAGGTGGATGAAATCTATGCCCATGCCAAAAAGCACAATGAGCGTCAGGTTTTTAAACTGCCGAGGAACAAATGGGGTATTGTCTATAAAGATTTAAAAATCCACACGCAAATTGGATCTTATCACTGCTTACGGATGAGAAAGAAGGGACAAATCCCCGAGAAAGCCATCCTTTATATTGGCGGCGGCGGAGGGGTCTATAACTATTACAAGTCCCAGCTTTTCCTTGCTAAAAAACTTTTAAAGCGGGTAAAGGCAGAAATTTACTATCCGTTTTACCCACCTGCCACCAAACACCCTATCAGGGAAACCTATAAAATGATCTTTGAAAGCTACAGAGCCATGCTAAATGACTACAGCCATGAAAATATATCGGTTGTAGGTCTGTCTTTTGGAGCAACGGCAGCTATGACGATGATTTCATGGAACAACTATTATGGAGAAATGCTTCACATGCCGGCTCTGACTATCGGTCTGTCCCCCGGCCATGTGCCGGCAAACCAGGTCGAAAGGGAAAGCCTTAAAGTCCTTCGGGGCATAGACCCTTATATTACCGCGGATATGGTAGAGGCCTACGGGCAAATTCACAGAGGCGGACAAGACTTGGATCATTGGTTAATCCATACCGCTCATGGAGATTTCCGAAATGCCGGAAAGATTTATCTATATTTTGGCGAGAAAGAAAGCCTAGTATATGCCGCTCCCATCTATCGGCAATCTCTGGAAAAGGCCGGGGCGGACTTCAAAGTTCATATAGAGCCGGGCATGCCCCACTGCTACGGAATCGGAAAAATTAATAAAGCCGCTAAAAGCACCTATGACGAATATATAGCTCTTATAAACGATCTTTAGAAAGCACGACACATTGAATAAAGGAGGGTTTAATACAATGCAAAAATTTAAAGGTGTTGCAAACACTTTATTTGTCCCGCTTGTGGCAAGAATCAATGTTTCAAAAAAGTTTCCCGAATATTTTATAGACAAAAAAGCTTTAGAGTTAGAGGCATACCTTCCCGAAGACGCCGGCAAGGGGTCTTTTGAATACAGTGATATAACATCTGCCGCTCGTTATTTCAACATGGACAAGATTGTGAGAGCTTTTGCAGAAAAATATCCCTCCTCCAATCTCGTTTATCTAGGCGTAGGACTCGAAACAGCTTATGATCGTTTAAGCAACCGCTTCCCTTCCGCCAATTGGTATCAGGTGGATTTGCCCGAAGTTATCGAGGCGAGAAAAATTGTTTTCAGCGTTAGAGAAAACGAGTACTCATTTTGCATTTAAAATTAAAGCAATCAAACTAAAATGCGTGTCGAAAATATAATTTATATTGCTACAAACAAAAACGCTCAAGCTTATTAAGGTTACGAAATTTGGGTAAGAATACACTACCTTAAACCATGACCGCTCTCATTCTGTTCGACTCTATTCTCCATGTATAATTTGTCTATAGACGAAAATAGCAATGCATATATGTAATTAATTAATCGAATTAAGTCTGGCAGGTGGAGGGCATGTTATAATTATTCCTGACCAATATTGAGTAGTATTTTTACTAATTACCAATATAAACTCACGGAGGATAGTTATGACACGCGCGCAGAGAATATATAAATCTTGGGTTGAAGACGGTCGTTTTTCATCTTCAGTCTGTTCGGAACTGATCGCTATTGCCGATGATCCGCAGGAAATCGAGGATCGTTTTTATCAGGATCTGCAGTTCGGTACTGCCGGTCTCAGGGGTATCTTAGGCGCTGGTACCAATCGCATGAATTATTATACGGTGGCAAGGGCCGCAACGGCTTATGCTCAACTGATCGCATCCTGGGGAGAGGAGGCTCGTCAGGCGGGCATTGCCATTTCCTATGATTCCCGCAATTTCTCCCGCGAGTTTGCGGAATTGACCGCCCGGATCTTTATCAATGAAGGGGTTAAAGTTTTCTTCTCCACGGAATTGAGGCCGGTGCCGGTTATCTCTTTTGCGATTAGGCATTATGGCTGTGTGGGCGGGGTGATGATTACGGCCAGTCATAATCCTGCTATCTATAATGGCTTCAAAGTCTATGGTGAAGACGGCGCACAATTACCGCCTGAAGAAGCTGATGCCATCGCAGAAAGGATGGCGGATCTTTCCGATCTGCCGGGCTTGATTGACGGACTGCCGGAATTTTCTGAGCTCAGTGGTGCAGAATTGTTCACCTGGATGGGTGAAGATATCGACCAGACCTACAGTGACTATCTGATGACTTTGTCGCTGAATCAGGAAGCAGTGGCAAAAATGAAGCAGATGCCGATTGTCTATACCCCTCTGCACGGTTCGGGCAATAAACCTGTTCGCCGTCAATTGGCTAGACTTGGCTTTACCAATATTAATATTGTGCCGGAGCAAGAAGAGCCGGACGGAGATTTTCCCACTGTGCGTCTGCCTAATCCCGAATTGCCGGAAGCAATGCAGATGGCGATTGATCTGGCCGAGAAAATCGATGCCGATCTGGTACTGGCGACTGATCCCGATGCCGACCGCACGGGAGTGGTCGTGCGCCTGCAGGACGGCAGCTATAGAATCATCAGTGGCAATGAGATCGGGATTTTATTGATGGACTATATCCTGGGCTCCAAGCAGAAAGCAGGGAAGTTGGCGAAGCAGTCTTTTTGTGTTACAACGATTGTCTCGACCCGATTGACGCATGTCATTGCCGCCCATTATGGAGTGGCTTTATATGAGACTTTTACCGGCTTCAAACATATAGCTGAGGCCATCAAAGAATTCGGTGATGATGCCGGCGGCCAATTTCAATTTGGTTTTGAGGAGAGCTTCGGCTATCTGGCAGGTGACCGTGTGCGGGATAAGGATGCGGTCGTAGCTTGTATGTTGCTGGCCGAGATGGCAGCGGTAGCCGCCTTAGAAGGTAAGACACTCAATGATTTATTGACAGAGATATATAAGCGCTACGGCTATCAAGGTGAAGAAACCGTTTCTATCTACCGTGAAGGCAAGACGGGCCAGGAAAAGATCAGTGCGGCCATGGAATCGTTGCGCCGGAATAGAGCTGATGGAATTCCCGGTGCTGAAGTGACTGCGGTGCTCGATTATTTGAGTGGCGAGCGCCTTGACTTGGTGACCGGGGAACGTACCGACACGGCGCTTAAAGGCAGCAATGTGATTTTATATGAATTGGCCGGTCCGTCCGGCAATGACTGGATGTGTGTCCGGCCCTCCGGAACCGAGCCTAAGATTAAGATCTATTACGGCCTCTATGATCAGGATCAGGCCAGTTGCGACCGCAGATTAGAGGAGATCAAGGAGAAGACTTTGGCCCATCTCGACAATCTTCTGATCTAGAATGCCAGGGAGTATTGCAGTGTCCTTTGTTCATCTGCATCTGCATACCGAGTACAGTTTGCTGGACGGAGCTATCCGTCTGTCTGAGCTGCCATCGCGCCTGAAAGAATTAGGCATGACTGCCTGTGCCTGTACCGATCATGGTGTCATGTACGGTGTGATTGACTTTTACCGGGCGATGAAAAAGGCCGATCTAAAACCAATTATCGGTTGTGAAGCCTATGTCGCGCCTCGCAGTTATACAGATAAAGATGGTGTCAAGGACAGAGATCCCTGGCATCTGATTTTATTGGCCGAGAATATGACAGGCTACAAAAACCTGATGTGGTTGGTGTCGGAGTCTTTTGTCAATGGCTTCTATTATCGGCCGCGGGTTGATCATGAGCTCTTGCGCGAGCACAGTGAAGGCTTGATAGCGCTTTCCGCTTGCCTGGCCGGCGAGATCCCACAGTTGATTTTGCAGGGACAGTATCAGGAGGCTGTTCAAGCCGCCAAGCGCTATCAGGAGACTTTCGGTCAAGGCAATTTTTTTCTGGAATTGCAGGAAAATGGCATCCCGGAACAAACTAAGGTCAATCAGGCACTGGTCAGAATCAGCCGGGAAACCGGAATTCCCCTGGTCGCAACCAATGACTGTCATTATATGTATCAGGATGACGCCTTCAGTCATGAGGTATTGCTATGCATACAGACCGGGAAGACGATGAGCGATCCGGATCGGATGCGCATGCACAGTGCTGAATTCTATCTCAAGTCTCCGCAAGAAATGGCCCAAGCCTTTGCCGACTATCCTGAGGCACTGGCCAATACGACTGAGATTGCCGAACGCTGCAATGTCGAGCTGGAATTTGACTGCCTATCTCTACCTCATTTTGAAACACCGCAGGGTGAATCAGCGGCAGAATATCTGCGTCAACTCTGCCAGATCGGTCTGGAGCAAAGGCTGCAGAATAAGACGGAATCTATTTCAGAACAGACTTACAAAGAACGTCTGGAGCACGAACTTGAAGTTATCATTGAGATGGGCTATGCGGACTATTATCTGATCGTTTGGGATTTCATACGCTATGCCCGAGAACAGGGTATTATCGTGGGTCCGGGCCGCGGTTCCGGTGCCGCTTCTCTGGCCGCCTACGCTCTGCGCATTACCAATATCGATCCTATTAAATATAATTTACTCTTTGAGCGTTTTCTTAATATCGAACGTGTCAGTATGCCCGATTTCGATATCGATTTCTGTTATGAACGGCGCAATGAGGTCATCCAATATGTAACCGAAAAATACGGTGCGGATCATGTTTCCCAGGTCATCACCTTCGGCACGCTGGCCGCTCGGGCGGCGATCCGCAATGTAGCGCGGGCACTTGATGTCCCCTATGCCGATGCTGATCGCATTGCCAAAATGGTGCCGACGGAGCTGAATATAACTCTGGATCAGGCTCTGGCAATTAATCCCGAATTACGCCGTTATTATGATAATGATGAAGTCACCAGACGGGTCATCGATCTGTCACGGCGCCTGGAGGGTATGCCGCGCCATGCCTCGACTCATGCCGCCGGTGTAGTTATTGCCGGGCAGCCGATCACGGAGCTGGCACCTTTGGCCCGCAATGAAGATTCGATCGTGGTCCAGTTCACCAAGGACAATATCGAGAAAGTAGGACTGCTTAAATTCGATTTTCTTGGTCTGCGTACTTTGACTGTCATCCAAGATACCGTGAATATGGTCAAGGCCAATAAAGGGATTGAAATTGACATTGATAGCTTGGATTTCGCCGATCCTAGAATTTATGAAATGATCTCAGCCGGCGATACTGCTTGTGTCTTCCAGCTGGAAAGCCCCGGCATGACACGCTTCATGAAAGATCTGAAGCCAGATAATTTCGAAGATATTATTGCCGGCATTTCGCTCTTTAGACCCGGTCCTATGGAACAGATCCCACGCTATGTTGAAGCTCGTCATGATGCCAGCAAAATTAAATATGATCATCCGCTTTTGGAGCCAATCCTCAATGTGACCTATGGCTGCATGGTCTATCAGGAACAAGTGATGCAGATTGTGCGCGACCTGGTCGGTTTCTCTTTGGGCCAGTCGGATAATGTCCGCCGCGCCATGTCCAAGAAACAGCCGGAAGTGATAGCCGGCTATAAGGATCTGTTTTTAAACGGCGGTATTGATGAAAATGGACAAAAGGTGCCGGGTGCCTGTGCCAATGGCGTGCCGCGCCAAGTCGCAGCCAAGATCTTCGAAGATGTGATGGCTTTTGCCGGCTATGCTTTCAACAAAGCGCATGCCGCTGCCTATGCTGTTGTCGCCTATGATACGGCTTGGCTTAAGTATTATTATCCGGTCGAATTCATGGCCGCCATGCTCAATAGCTGGCTGGGCAGTCTCGATCAGGCAGCTCGATATGTCCGGGCTGCCAAAGAACTCGGTATCGAAATTTTGCCGCCGGATATTAACAAGAGCTATGCCCGTTTTACGACCGAGAACGGTGGCATCCGCTTCGCCCTCGGCGGGGTTAAGAATGTCGGCCAGGCAGCGATCAACAAGATTGTAGCGGAACGCGAAAAGAACGGAGAATTCACAGGTTTTGGTGATTTTATGCGCCGGATCTGTGAATACGATATCAACCGCCGCATGATTGAAAGTCTGATCAGGTCTTCGGCACTGGATAGCTTTGGTGTAGCCCGAGCCAAGATGATAGCTGTTCTGGAGCCTTTTGCCAATCAACTCCAGAATCAAAGAAAGATGTCATCTTTGGGGCAGATCAGTATTTTCCAACTGCCCGGCCTGGAAGAGCAGCAGCCGGATGATGAACCTGTCTATCCTGATGTCTCCGAATTTGATGTCGATATGCTGCTGGCGATGGAAAAGGAGATGCTGGGCCTCTATATCACCGGACATCCCTTGGATGCTTACCGCGAGGATCTCGCTGCTTATCAAACAATGACGGCTCAGGATATGATCGCCTTTGACGAACCGCCGGAGGGCAGTGAAGTACCGGTCATGAGCCCGGAACTGCTGGATCAGACTGCTGTCGTTGTCGGCGGCCAGATTATCCGGCGCCGCAACCAGTATACCAAGCGCAATGATCTGATGGCCTTCCTGGAGGTGGAAGATCTGACCGGCAGTTTTGAAGTGATAGTCTTTTATACCGTATATGAAAAATATGTCAATCTCTTAGACGAAGGCAAGGCGATTCTGATCAGGGGTCGGCTCAGTGTGCGTGAGGATGAACCGATCAAAGTGATTGCGGAAGAGCTCTTTGACCTGGAAAATTTGCCGCAGGCGGTACGGGCGGAACTGGCATCTTTCGGTCGCCACCGGGCGGCAGCCGGGGGCAGGCAGGCTAACAACTCCGCAGCGCATGGCAGTTACATCAACAGCTTTACAGAACAGGATAGCTCCGGCAACAATTCCACAGCATGGGCAGAGAACTCGGATCCGCAGGAGGCGCCTTCGGCACAAAATACCCTGGTTATCCGGTGGCGCGGTGAGACTAGTGACGCGGCTCTGGAGCCGCTGAAAAGTGCTTTGGCCTATTTCCCGGGACCGAACCGGGTGCGTGTGTATCTGGAGCAGGAGACGAGATTGCTGGAACCCTTGCCTCGAGGTGTTCAGTTGGATGGGGAAACGCTGGCATTATTGGCGGAGCGGTTCGGTGTTGATAATATCAGCGTATTTTAATCTGATCCTGCTATTGTTGATTGTTCTTTTAATGTTAGAATGCTACCAAATAAATTGAGCGACTCACCGCGAGAGAGATAGATAGAAGCGATAGAGTGATAGATTTAATCAAGTATAAGGAAGGTTGGTACTAAGTATTAATTGTGAATAGCAGGCTTAAATTCGAGCTGAATGTACCCAATATTCTCACTACTTTGCGCCTGATAGCCGTACCGTTTCTGGCCTGGTTAATCTGGCGCTGGCCGAAATATAAAGTAGGCGGTTTTATTACTTTCTTGGCTATCTGGATGACGGATATACTTGATGGCTGGATCGCCAGACGCTTTAATCAGATTACGGAATTTGGCAAGCTCTTTGATCCCCTGGTGGATAAAATTTTCCAAGTCACGACGGCAGTGATGATGTTCATGATCGGCCGCATTCCGCTCTGGGTGCCGCTATTCATGTTATTGCGCGAGACTCTTATGATTGTCGGCAGTTGGTATCTGCTGAAAGAGCGAGATACAGTTGTATACTCGGATCATTTTGGTAAGGCGGCGACCTTTTTCTATGTACTGGCATTTGGTCTTTTGTTCTGGCTGCCTGATGAACCGCGTTGGATCAGAGACGTGATTTTTATCATACCGGTTCTGCTTTCGCTGACGGCGACGATTAATTATACCTATAAGAACCGGGACAAGTGGTTCAGACGTCGCGATGCCGAATGTTAGAGACAGGTCTTCTGCAGGCCTGTGGGGCAGCAGGTGATCGTGAATGGCGGGAGCCTTTTTTCTAGATAGATGCCAAAGAAAACACTGAAAATACTTGAATTCGATAAAGTCCGTGATCTGCTTGTTCTGCGTGCCGGTACAGCGCCGGGGCGGGAGCGCTGTGCGGCGCTCTCGCCGGAAACCGATCTGGAGAAGATTCGCTCGACACAGGCTGAAACCTCTGATATGGTCAGATTTCTGCTGGAGCGCAGCGATCTGCCGCTGGCCGGGATCTCTGAGATCAAACCGGCTGTACGCAGGGCTATGGCTGAAGCCGTGCTGAGCACGGCTGAACTGCTGCGGATCGGTGCCTTTTTGCGTTCTGTGCAACGAGTGAAGGCGGTTTTGCCTGAGGACTATGGCGCAGATGCCGAACCGCGTCTGGTCTATGACCGCATTGCCATGCTCTATCCTTTGGCCGGGCTGGAGTCGAGGATAGATGAGTGTATCGCGGGTGAAGATGAAATCCGCGACCGTGCGACACCGGAGCTGTACAATATTCGCCGGCGGATCAGAAAAGCGCAGGAGAATATCCGTCAGGAGCTGGATCGCCTGGTGCGCTCGCGTCCCCAGGCTTTGCAAGAGGCCATAGTGACTTTGCGCGGTGATCGCTATGTCGTTCCCGTCAAGGCGGAACACCGTAATCAAGTCCCGGGATTAGTGCACGATACTTCAGCCAGCGGCAGCACTGTCTTTGTCGAGCCGCTGGCGGTCGTGGAGCTGAATAACCAGATCAAAGTGCTGATGGCCGAGGAGAAGCGTGAGATCGAGGAGATTTTACGGGAGCTGAGCAGCAAAGTGGCTAATCAGTCGGATGTCCTGCTGACCAATGTGGAGATTCTCACTGTGCTTGACTTTGCTCAAGCCAAAGCCAGGCTGGCTCTGGCTATGAAAGCAATGCCGCCTGAATTCAACGACGAGGGGCGGATTGTTCTCAAAGGTGCGCGACATCCCTTGATTGAGCCTCAGACCGTAGTGCCAATCGACTTTGAACTGGGCACGACTTTCCGCACTTTGGTGATTACCGGTCCTAATACCGGCGGCAAAACAGTCACACTCAAGACTTGCGGCCTTCTGACCCTGATGGGTATGGCCGGTTTGCAGATCCCGGCTCAAGACCGCAGTGAGCTTTCCACCTTCGATCATGTGCTGGCGGATATTGGGGACGAGCAGAGTATTGAGCAAAGCCTTTCGACCTTTTCTTCGCATCTGCGCCAGATTATTGAGATCATTGCTCTGGCCGGACCGGGCAGCCTGGTGCTGCTGGATGAGCTCGGTGCAGGCACGGATCCTTCCGAAGGTGCGGCTTTAGCCATCTCTATCTTGGAAGATCTACGTCGCAAGGGCGCCCTGACTGTGGCAACCACCCATTATAAAGAACTCAAAGGCTATGCTCTCAACACCTCCGGGGTTGAGAATGCCTGCTGTGAATTTGATACCAATACTCTGCGCCCGACTTATCGTTTGATGATCGGCGTACCCGGCGTCAGCAATGCTTTCGCTATTTCGCAGCGACTGGGTCTCGATCCGGAAATCATTGCCCGTGCTAAAGAATTGATCTCTGACGAAGGCGCTCGCTTTGAGGAATTGGTGGCCTCGATAGAGAAGAGTCATCAGGAGGCCAGGCGCATACGGTCGGAGATAGACGCACTGCAGGCGGAGAGTGTTGCAGCGAGAGAAACCCTGGCAGAGGAAGAGCGCAAGCTGGAACTCAAACGTCGTGAGATCCTGGATCAGGCCAGGGAAGAGGCCGGCCGGCTCTATAGTCAGGCGGAGGAAGAGATTGAGCAGTTGCTGGCGGAACTAAAGCAGAAGATGGAACAGGAAGCCGGCCATCATATTGTCAGTGAGGCCAGAGGTCAGATCCGCCAGGCCCGTGAGAGGATTAGCGCCGGCAGACAACAGGAGCGGCTGAGCAGACATGCCGGTGAGACTCTTACTGCAGATGATATTGTGCCCGGAGAAAATTATGATGCGCCGGCTTTGGGACTGTCAGGCAGTGCGGAAGGTCTGCCGGACAGCAAAGGCAATGTAGTACTGCGCAGCGGCCAAATGCAGGTGACCGTGCCCGTGAGCGCTTTGACCTGGCCCACCAAGAAGAAAACTGTCAGCCGGAAGAGTCCCGCTCGCAGTAGCAAAGAAAATATCTCCGCGCTCACTGCCGAGAAGAGACTTTTCTTGGGGACGGAAATTATGCTGCGCGGCAAATTGGTTGAAGAGGCGCTGTTTGAATTGGATCATTTTATAGATGATGCTGTCTTGGCAGGGCTTGGCATAATCAGGATTGTACATGGCAAGGGCACCGGCGCTTTGCGTTCCGCCGTCGGCGATTTTCTGACGCGTGACCGGAGAGTGGCAAGCTTTCGTCTGGGCGGGCCAGGTGAGGGCGGTGATGGAGTTACAATCGCCGAGCTAAAATAGGGTATAATAGCAATAGTTGCATACAGCGTTCTTAATAGGGGAGGAAGTATGAATCAGGCTTATCTATTTAACACTGGGGATAACTTCCAAAGTTATAAGATGCTGGGAGCTCGTCCGGATTTGAGCCATGATGGGGAACCTGGTTTTCGCTTTGCTGTCTGGGCACCTAATGCCAAGGCTGTCAGTGTTGTAGGCGATTTCAATTTCTGGAATACTGAGCGCGATCCTCTCTATCCTTATGGCACAACTGGAATCTGGACGGGATTTATCAGCGGGGCCGAGCAATGGCAGCGCTACAAATATGCCATTAGAACCGATGATGGTCGCCTTATCCTCAAAGCTGACCCCTATGCCCGCCACGCTGAGACCAGGCCTAATACCGCCTCGATTCTCTATGATCCCGATGATTATGAATGGAATGACCGGGAATGGATGGAGCAGCGTCCGGAAGCAACGGCGATTGGACCGCTGAATATCTACGAGTGCCATCTTGGCTCCTGGCGCCGCTATCAAGACAATAATACCTACACATATCGCGAGATCGCACCGCAGTTGGCAGCCTATATGACGGATATGGGTTACAACGCCGTCGAATTGATGCCGGTTAATGAGTATCCGCTGGATGCCTCTTGGGGTTATCAGGTTACGGGCTATTTTGCTATAACCTCACGCTACGGTACCCCGGCTGATTTTAAATACTTTGTTGATACGATGCACCAAGCCGGTATTAGAGTTATCATTGACTGGGTTCCAGCCCATTTCCCGCGCGATGATTTTGCACTGGCCAATTTTGATGGCAAGCCTCTGTTTGAATATGCCGAGCCGCGCCTTAGAGATCACCCGTCCTGGGGTACAATGATTTTTGATTATGGGCTGGCCGAGGTGAATTCATTTTTGATCTCTTCAGCCTGGTTATTGCTGGATGAATTCCACGCGGACGGACTTAGAATTGATGCTGTCAGTTCCATCCTTTCACTCAATTTCGGCCGCGATGATGCGGACAAAATCTACAATGAAAAGGGTGGGGAGGAAAATTACGAAGGAGTAGCCTTTATTCAAAAGCTAAACCGCACGATCAGGGAGAATATGCCGGCGGCGATGATGATAGCGGAGGAGTCCTCAGCCTGGCCGCAGGTAACAGGACCGATAGAAGAAGGCGGTCTGGGCTTCACTCATAAATGGAATATGGGCTGGATGAACGACATTCTCACTTATATTAAAGCCGATTATTATGCCCGAGGTATATTTCATAAAAAAGTGACATTCTCCATGGTATATGCTTTTCATGAACGTTTTATCCTGCCCTTCTCCCACGATGAAGTGGTGCATGGCAAGAAGAGCTTGCTGGGGCGTATGCCGGGCGATTACTGGCGTCAGTTCGCTTCGTTGCGCGCGCTGTATGTCTATCAATATACTCATCCCGGGGCTAAACTAAACTTTATGGGTAATGAATTTGCACCCTATACGGAATGGCGCTTCTATGAAGAGCTGGAATGGTTCATGCTTAAATACCCCTCGCACCATGCCATGCAGAACTTCTGCCGTGAGCTCAATCATTTCTATCTTGACAATCCTGCCCTATGGGAAGACGACCGCTCCTGGTCCGGCTTCCAGTGGATTCAGGTCGATGACGAATATAACAGTGTCTTTGCCTGTTTGCGCCGGAGTGCTGATCAGCAGCAGGTTCTGCTCTGCGTGTTGAATTTCACGCCTAAGAGTTTTGAAAATTATAAGTTTAGATTGCCCGAGGGTGGAACCTGGCGCCTAGTGTTGGACAGTGATAGTCAACGTTTTGGCGGCAGCTCATACCTGGAGCAAGATGAGGCTCATCATCTGCTGACAGCAGTACCACTCCCGACAGCCGTGAGAAAACCGGCTGCCGCCGAGCCGCAGAATGAGTCTATTTATGAACCGGACGATAAACCGGTCACTGAATCAGCATACGAACAGGCTGTCGAACAAGGTAAGGAGTCTGCTTTCGAATCAGCCGCTAGTTTAGATGACGGGTCGATTTCCGCGCCGGGCAAGATGTTAAAGTCGGAACAGGGCACGGTGCAAAGTTGGGAACTTAATGTGAAGCTGCCGCCTTTGGCGGGGCTGATCTTTGTCAAAGAAAAAAATTCACTGAATGGAGGTGTTATTGATGGTCAGACAGGAAACGGTTGCCATGATATTGGCCGGCGGTCAGGGAACCCGCCTGGGTGTACTGACTGATCATGTGGCCAAACCCGCCGTACCTTTCGGCAGTCGCTATCGCATCATAGATTTCCCTCTTAGCAACTGTACCAATTCAGGCATTGAGGCTGTAGGCGTCCTGACCCAGTATCAGCCGCTGGAGCTCAACAAATACATTGGTAACGGTCATTCTTGGGATCTGGATCGCAATAGCGGCGGAACGTATATTTTACCGCCCTATCAGAGCATTTATGGCAGTGACTGGTATAAGGGCACAGCGAATGCGATCTATCAGAATATTTCTTTTATTGATCGCTTCTCCCCCAAGTATGTGCTGGTTCTCTCCGGCGATCATGTCTACAAGATGGATTATAGTGCGATGGTCAGACAGCATGTCCAAACAGAGGCTGACGGTACCATTGCGGTGATCGAGGTACCTTGGGAAGAGACATCCCGCTTCGGGATTATGAACACCGATGAAGATAATCGCATTACTGAATTTGAGGAGAAGCCCAAGGAGGCCAAAAATAATCTGGCTTCAATGGGCGTCTATTGCTTCTCTTGGCAGGCTCTGAGAAAGTATCTGATCTTAGATGAAGAGAAGACCGGTTCTGACAATGATTTCGGTAAGAATGTAATTCCCATGATGTTGGCGGATCAGCAGAGAATGTATGCCTATACTTTCAACGGCTATTGGAAGGATGTGGGAACCGTATACTCGCTTTGGGAATCGAATATGGATTTACTCGACAAGCCGGAAGAGATAAATCTGAACGATGATTCCTGGCGTATCTATAGCCGCAACCCGATCCGGCCTTCGCATTTTGTCGGTCCCAATGCTGTAATGGACAGAGTGGCAGTGACGGACGGTGCCGAAATATATGGAACGGTAATTCATTCTATGCTCTCGCATAGCGTCGTGATTGAAGAGGGCGCGACGGTCAAAGACTCATTCCTGATGCCGGGAGTTGTGGTTAAACAGGGCAGTTGTCTGGATCGCTGTATTGTCGGTATGAATACTATTATCGGTGCTGATATGCAGGTTGGACCGGATGTCACAGACGGTACTAATTATTATGAAAATGAACGGGTCTGCACAGAGGGTATCACGGTTTTCGAACAGAATCTAATCATTAACGACGGCGCCAAAATCAATGGCAATTCCATGATTTATATGCCGACAGCCAACGAGGGTTTCAACAAGATCGTAGTCGGTCTCAATGAACGAGAATTGGCGATGGAGGTGTAATATGCTGATAAATGCGATGGGATTGATAGTGGCAGACCATGACCAGGTTCACCTGGGTGAGTTGACCGGGCCTAGAGCTTTGGCAGCAGTGCCCTTTGCCGGGCGCTACCGCATCATTGACTTTATTCTCTCCAATATGGTCAATTCCGGTATCAAGACAGTTGGCGTCCTAGCCGAGACAAAGTACCGTTCCCTGATGGATCATTTGGGTACCGGAGCCTCCTGGGATTTAGACAGGATGACACAACGCCTGTTTATTCTGCCGCCTTTTATTAATCAGAGTATCATGCGCGGAGCACAAACCTCAGATCTTTCCGGTTTGCTGAATTATGTCGAAAATGGCAATCAGAAATATGTGGTTATTTCCGACAGTAATGTGATCATGAATGAACGCTATGAAAAATTGTTTGAGAAACATGTTGAGTCAGGGGCGGAGATAACAGTTCTGTATAATAAGGACGGAGCGCGTTTCGGTTCTCCGGTTATCAGCCTGGAACTGAACAAGCAGGGCAGGGTTGTTGACCTGCTGCTCGATGCTCCTCATCTGGCAAATGACAATAACTTCCTCGGGCTCTCCATCATCTCGCGCGACCTTTTCATCACACTGTTGGAGGCAGCTATCGCTCGCGGTTTCAACGAATTTACACAATTAACGCTGCTGCGGATGTTCCCTGATCTGGATATCCGTGGCTGTGAGCATGATGGCTTTTCCCTACGGATAAACTCTGTTGCTACTTATTACAGCGCCAGTATGAGGCTGTTGGAAAGCAAGGTGCGCAATCATCTGTTCCGTCAGGAACGACCGGTCTTTACCAAGGTCAAGAACGAAGCTCCGGCGGAATTTGTCACCGGCTGCAAAGCCAGCAATCTGCTCTCATCAGACGGCTGTATTATCCGCGGCGAGGTCTCGAACAGCGTTTTCTTCCGCGGTGTTGATATGGGCAAGCATAGTGTGGTCAAGAACTCAATCATCTTCCAGGATGTAGTGATTCAGGACGGAGTGGTGCTCGAGCATGTTATCATTGATAAGGACTGCGTTATCCGCAGCGGAGTTGAACTCAAAGGTCAGCCGGACTATCCGGTCTTGATTGGCAAAGGTTCTCTGGTTTAATAACCCGGGTACCGCACCAAGTTGTTCCGGCAGTGAAAGGAAGACACAATGAAAATCCTTTTTGTTAGTTCTGAACTGAGTCCACTGGCTCATACCGGCGGTCTGGGCGATGTTGTCGCCTCTTTACCGGCCGCCTTGTTGGAGACAGGCCATGATGCCCGCGTCATCATACCGCTTTATCGTCAGATTAGGCTGGCTTATGGTGACGATCTTGAATTTATGCGCTGGACGATGATCCAGATCGGCTGGCGGACTATGTACAGCGGTCTTTTCCGCCTGCAACTGGGAGATGTTACGGTCTATCTGATCGATAATGAATATTACTTCGGTCATGATGATATATATTTGGATTATTCCTTTGATATTGAGCGCTTTGCTTTTTTCCAGCGTGCTGTTCTGGAAGTCCTTGGTGAGCCGCTGGATTTTCAGCCGGATATTTTGCACCTTAATGACTGGCAGACAGCGATGATTCCGGTACTGCTGGAGGCGCATTATAGGCCTCACGGCTACCATACTGAGCTGAAAACTGTTCTCACAATCCACAATCTAAAATATCAAGGCGTGCATGGCAGAACACAGATGCAAGATCTGTTTGATCTGCCTGAGAGCTATTTTACGGATGAGCTGATCCTGAAAGACGGTGTGCCCAATTTCCTCAAGGCCGGTATTTTATTTTCCGACCATATCACAACCGTCTCGCCGACTTATGCGGAAGAGATTCTGACTGACCACTTCGGCGAAGGTCTAAATTATGTATTGCGAGCGGAGAAAACTAAGATCACAGGCATCCTTAACGGGATTGATACTGTATCCTATGACCCGGCAACAGATCCTGTGCTACCTAGTAACTATGACGTAACCACTTGGCTGAGCGGCAAAACTATCTGTAAGAAATCGCTCACTACCGATCTGGGTCTGACCGAAGTAGCAGACAACCCGCTCCTGGTCATGGTGACCAGGCTGACTAATCAGAAGGGCATTGATCTGTTGTTACATATAGCTGATGAGCTTTTGACTACGACTGCGGCCAATCTGGTCATCCTGGGCACCGGTGATGAGAATTATGAATTGCGCATCCGCGATCTGGCCGCGCGCCATCCTGAACAGATGAGAGCTATCATCGAGTTTGATCCGGTCCTGGCACGTCAGCTTTACGCAGCCTCCGACCTATTCCTTATGCCGTCCTTGTTCGAGCCCTGCGGTCTTTCGCAGATGATTGCCATGCGATACGGCAGTCTGCCTGTGGTTCGCCAGACAGGAGGTCTGGCTGATACAGTTCAGCCCTATAATCAGTACGATGGCAGTGGCAATGGTTTCGGCTTCCTCAATATTAATGCTCATGAGCTTCTATTTACAACCAAGGATGCCATTGAGCTCTATGAAAATGATCCGGCTGCCTGGGCCGGCTTAGTCGAAACAGCCATGACCGGCGATTATTCCTGGCTGCACTCTGCCCGTGAATACGCGGTCATCTACCAGGCTATTATCCCTAAGAGCCTTCCGGATGAAGCCGAGCAAGCGGAAGAACCTGAACTGCCTAAACAACCTGATGAGAGGCAGCAGACTGAGCAAATCGAAGAAGTGGAGCAAATACAGCAACCGAAACAAGTAGAAAAGCCTAAACAGCCGAAAAAATCCGCACAAACGGATGAACCGGAGAAACGGGAACAGCCAGAAGAACCGGAACAGTCGGAAGAGCCGGGCCGTAATAACCGCAAAAGAGGCAGTGGCAAAGGCCGAAGCAGCCGGAGCGATAACAGATAGTTATGAGGGCAGAACACAGATCTCGACTGGCAATCTTCCGCCAGCCTTATGGTGCAGTGCCCGGCGGCACCAAAGTTAGATTCCGAATCCATATTCAAACTGCAGCTGAGACAGTCAAAAAAGTCCGGCTCTGTTATAGCTATGGACTCTACGATTTTTTCACAAATCAAGCCATTATGTTGGAAATAGCTGCGCCGAAGGCGGCAGCGTCTAGCTGCGGCGAATCTGTATCGCAGGGTGGCGAGCGTCGTACTGCTGCCGACAATGCTTGGTATGAGATCAGTCTGACTATGCCTACAGAGCCGGCTCTTTTCTTCTACTATTTTGAGATTGAATGCCGGCGGGACAAGAAATGGGTGATCCCTGCTCCGGGCTTTCCGTCGGATACAGCTGTCGTCGATCAGGAACCGGCTGCCTATAAGGAGAACCAAGCTTTTAAGGACTGCTGGCAAATTACAGTGCATGAGCAAGATCTTAAGCTGCCGTCCTGGTTGCCGGGTTCCGTCTTTTATCAGATTTTTCCAGACCGCTTTGCTCGGGACCGGGACTTTGACCCTGAGAAAATGCGCGACCTCTGTGATCTGCCTGAGCGCATCTGTCATCAGGACTGGAGCGAGCCGGTTGACTTCCGCGGCAAGCCGCAAACCGGCTATATTGCTACCGATTTCTATGGCGGCACTCTGAACGGGATTAGGGAAAAGTTGCCTTATCTTCAAGCATTGGGCGTTAATGTCATTTATCTCAATCCGATCTTCAAAGCCAGATCCAATCATCGCTATGATACCGGCGATTATGAACAAATTGATCCGTTGCTGGGCACAGAGCAAGACCTGGCTGAACTGTGCAGTGCGGCAGATCGATTAGGTATCCGCCTGATATTGGATGGCGTCTTCAGCCATACCGGCGCTGACAGCCGCTATTTCAATCTTTATGATCGTTATCCGGAGGCGGGAGCTGTCCAAGCCGCCAGAGATCAGGTATATTCGCCCTGGAGCAGCTGGTTTGATCTGAGCCTGAACGGCGACCAGGCCGTTTATGAATCATGGTGGGGTTTTGTAGAGCTCCCGAATGTCAAGGAGCTAGATCTTGGTTTCCGGGAATATATTGCCGGTCCCGGCGGCATCCTGCAAAAGTGGCTTGAGCTCGGTATTTCCGGCTGGCGTTTGGATGTTTCTGATGAATTACCTGACAGTTTCATCCGTGCTATTCGCAGGCGTCTGGAACAGGTCAATCCGGAAGCGGTGCTCCTGGGCGAGGTCTGGGAGGATGCCAGCTGCAAGCACAGTTATGGCAGTTATCGGGATTTCGCCTTCGGCAGGACACATCATCAGCTGATGGGCTATCCGTTTCGTAAAGCTGTGATAGCTTATTTGCGCGGCAATTTGCCGGCACAGGAACTCTTGCAGGCTCTTGAGACCATCCGTGAACACTATCCGCTGCCGCTTTTTTATGCCAATCTCAATCTGATTTCCAGCCACGATACTTGCCGTGCTATTACCGCATTGGCCGGTGGTGATGGCAGCTATAGTCGGGAGCAACAAAGTAAAATGAAGCTCAGTCCTGCTGAGAGAGCTCGGGGTGAGAAATTGCTGATGCTGGCCTATTTAATTCAGACCTGTTATCCGGGCTGTTCTGCCATCTATTACGGGGACGAGCGCAGTCTGGAAGGTTATTGCGATCCGTTTAATAGAGCCACTTTCCCTTGGCAGGAGCCGGAACCGGAACTGACTTCGGTTTTTCGCCAGCTGGGTCGGCTGCGGCAAAGAACTGTTCTGCGCAGCGGCTATTATCTGCCACTGCTGGCTCAACAGGATGTCTTCATCTTTGGTCGCTATCTGCTGGATGGCCTTGACATTTTCGGAGAGCCGGGTGAACAAAGTGCGATCATCTGTTTCATCAACAGAGGTCTAAAAGAGCAAAAACTTGACTTGGTGCAGCTTAGTGCTGAAGTTGCGGACAAGATGATTTTGGCCTCGGAGGCAGAACAGCTGGGTGCCGTACTGCTATGGGAGATGCTGAAAAAGTCGGATGCCGCCGGTACCAGCTTGACTTTGCCGCCTCTATCGGGTCTAATCTGCCAGGATGGTGATCTGAGTCGGATTATTTGATCTTGGCTCGTGTTGCTAGGAAAGACAAACTTGGTAAGCAGTATATTGTGCTATATTGAACATGAATCTCAGTGGCCGGCTGCAGTTAACAGATGACAGTTCGGACAGCAGCTGTGTACACAGAAAACAGGAGGAAAATAATGACAGCCCTAAAAGGAAATTTGATCTTTGGTCAGTCGGGCGGACCGACCGCAGTGATCAACTCCAGTGCCGCAGGAGTTTTCGAGGAGGCCTTGAAACATCCTGATATCATCGGCAAAGTCTATGGTGCAGCCCACGGTATCGTTGGGATTTTGCAGGAAAATTTTTATGACATCGGACAGGAGGATCCGGAGGAGCTGAAGCTCCTACTCGGCACACCTTCTTCTATTTTGGGCAGTTGCCGTTATAAATTGGCCGATCCTGCCGAAGATGATACAGACTATAAAAAGATTTTGGAGGTTTTCCGTAAATATAATATCCGTTATTTTTTCTATAATGGCGGCAATGATTCCATGGATACATGCGATAAAATCGCCCACTATTTAGATCAGCAAGGCTATGAATGCCGGGTCATAGGTGTACCAAAGACTATAGACAACGACCTCTGGGGCACGGATCACTGTCCCGGTTTCGGTTCGGCTGCCAAATTTGTTGCTACTACTACGATGGAAGTTTTTCTCGACTCGCGTGTATATGACCGCGGTATGATCATTGTGCTTGAGGTTATGGGGCGCCATGCCGGTTGGCTGGCCGCCGCTACCGCTCTAGCCCAGGCTACGGGCTATGGTCCGGATCTGATTTATCTGCCGGAACGCAGCTTTGATCTGGAAAGAATGCTCGAGGATGTCAGTGCGATCTATGCCAAGAATAATAATGTTATGATTGCCGTTTCCGAAGGCGTTCAAACCGCTGATGGGCGCTTCATTCCGGAGCTGGTCAGTGAAGTGGCTGTCGATGCCTTCGGCCATAAGCAACTGGGCGGTGCGGCTCAGGTATTGGCAGACTATCTGTCGTCCAAGCTAAAGGCCAAAAACCGGGGGATCGAGCTGTCCTTGTTGCAGCGCAGTGCCTCACATATTGCATCAGGCAGAGATATCGAAGAAGCTTATAGAGTCGGTGCCGAATCGGTGCAGGCTGCTTTGGCCGGAGCAACAGATGTCATGCTGGCCTTCCGCCGCTGTGACGGTTCTGACTACAGGATTGAGACTTTCCAAATGCCCTTGTCTGAGGTTGCCAACAAAGAAAAAGTCATACCGCAGGAATGGATCAATGCGGCAGGAAACGGTCTTACTGCAGAATATATCGATTATGCTCTGCCCCTGATCCAGGGTGAGCCCAAACAGATTAAAGTTGATGGTCTGCCGCGTTTTGCTCGCTTGCGCAAAATTCAGGCCGGTAGACCGGGTTAATAAAGTATTAGGCTCCATATCTGTCGATCCGGCGGCACCGGCTTGGACCGGGACCGCCGGCTATCTGAGATTGGAGCCTTTAGGGAGGTTAAAATGCTGATTTTAAACGAACAAGATCTGAGAGAATTGGTGAGTTGGCCGCAGATGATCGACTTTGTCGAGGAAGCATACCGGATCTTTGCCCGCGGTGAATCCCTGACGCCCGACCGTTTGACTGTCACACGCGGCAGGGACACAATTACTTTCATGCCTTGTTTTACTAATGAAATTTTCGGCACTAAATTTCTGACGCTTTTCCTGGATAATCCTGAGAAAGGCTATCCCTACCTGGACGGACTAATGTTCCTTAACGATCTCGATAACGGCAAGACGCTATCGATTATGGATGCGCGCTATCTGACGGCACTTCGTACCGGTGCTGTCGGCGGTGTCGGTGTCAGACATCTGTCCCGGCCGGATTGTAAAACTGCGGGTGTGATCGGTGCCGGACAGCAGGGCTTTACTCAGGCCATCTATGCGGCTAACGCTCGGAATTTAGAGCGACTCTACCTATATGACGCCTTCGATAAAGATTGGCCGGAATTTATTGCTCGCCTGCATAAGGAAATTGATCAGCCGGATCTGGATATTCTCGTCTGTAAGTCAGGCGAAGAACTGGTAAAAAAGAGTGAGATCGTCATTACGGCGACTCCGGCTGAAGTTCCGGTTCTGCCTGATGATCCGGAACTGTTGCGCGGGAAGTGTATTATTGCGATTGGTTCCTATAAGCATGAAATGCGCGAAATTCCCGACAGCATCTGGCAGCTGCTTGATGAGGTCTATATTGAGCTGCCCTTCGCCCTGGAAGAAACCGGAGATCTTTACTATCCGCTGCAGGAAGGTCTCTTTACAGAGGATCAGATTCGCTATATCGGTGATCTGCTGGAGGCGGGGACAGAAGTCTATCCGCAGCCCGGCGAGACCAGCTTTTTTAAATCTGTCGGTATGGGTATTTTAGATCTGCATGTGGCGAGAAAACTCTATGAGTTGGCAGTTGAGCATGGTATCGGCCAGAAAGTGAAATTTTAATTTATTTAATTCAAGTTGCAGAAATTCAGCATAATGCTGGAAAATAGCTTCAGTAAAACACAAAGAACTATTGGGCTCAGCACTTACCTAAGCTAACTTACTAAAATTGCATTATTCGTATAAGTTTTTATGGTCACTACAGATAATGCTTAAAACATCTTGGGTTAAAACATAATGCTTTAATCCAATGTGTTTTCCCATATTTGTTGAACAAAAAGTAACATAAATTTACTGAGCAACTAAAAGAATTGCCTTGTATTTCCATTTGAAATCATGTTAAAGTAAATATAATATTATCCGCATAATTGTGCATATGTTTCTTCAACTGCTCTTACTGATCAAGGAGAGGAGGTGTTTCTACAAAGACTGAGATTTTTAATGCTTTACACGCCTGGCGATGATAGATTTGCCAGAAAAGTCATAGGCCTTATCCACATTGTAAACAGCGGATTCCTTATCAGGGATTTTAAGCTGTTTTTTCAAAAAATATTGTTAATATTAATGCAGAGGTGTGGATATTTAATGAACTAAGTTTGGAGGTTGAAATATGTCCTTAAGAGTCGCAGTAGACATCGGGGGAACATTTACCGATTTTGTCTGTCTGGACGAGACGACAGGAAAGATCATCGAAGAAAAGACACATACCACTCCAGATAATTTCGCTCGCGGTGTTGAAGATGCGATCGATATTGCAGGGATCAATCTGGAAGAAGTTAATTACTTTGTGCATGGCACGACAGTTGTTATTAATGCTGTTACAGAAAGAAGCGGTGCTAAGACTGCATTGCTGACGACAAAGGGCTTTAGGGATGTGCTCGACATCGGTCGCGCCAACCGCCCTGATATGTACAATTATTTTTACAAAAAACCCGTACCTTATGTTCCTCGTTATCTGCGCTATGAAGTTAATGAGCGCGTCGCCTTTGACGGTGAAGTGTTGAAAGAGCTTGATGAGGCTGAAGTCAGAGCTGTGGCTCAAAAAATGAAAGATAACGGTGTCGAAGCGGTTGCCGTATCTTTCCTTCATTCCTATAAGAATCCGACAGCAGAAGAGCGCGCCGAGCAGATTCTGCGTGAAGAATTGCCCGGAGTTCCCATCAGTATCTCTTCCAATCTGGCCCGTATCTGGCGTGAATATGAGCGGACCAGTACGACTGTGCTCAATGCCTATGTCATGCCTTCTACCCAGCTGTATCTGGATACTCTGGAAGAGCATCTGCATGACAAAAAGCTGATCGGCGAGCCCCATGCCATGCTCAGCAATGGTGGTACCGCTACTTTCTCCAGAGCCAAAGAGATCCCGATCAATCTGATTGAGTCCGGACCTGTAGGCGGCGTTATCGGTGCGGCAGCTCTGGGTGAGATCATGGGTGAACCCAATATCATTACTTTTGACGTCGGCGGTACGACTGCAAAAACTTCTCTGATTAATAAAGGTGAGCTTAATGTTACCACGGAATACAAATTGGAATGGACACCTTTATTTGCCGGTCATCCCGTCAAAACACCGGTGGTTGATATTATCGAGATTGGTAATGGCGGCGGCTCAATTGCCTGGATTGATGAAGTCGGTGTACTGAAAGTCGGTCCCAGAAGTGCCGGTGCCCATCCCGGGCCGGCCTGTTATGACTTGGGCGGTACCGAGCCGACCTTGACTGATGCCAATCTGATTATCGGTCGCATTAGTGCCGATAATTTCCTGGGCGGTACTTTCAAAGTTAATGTCGAGAAAGCCAGAGAGGCTGTTAAGCCGATCGCTGAATTCTTCAATATCAGCATTGAGGAGGCGGCTCAAGGCATCATTCAGACCGCTAACAGCAATATGCTGAATGCGCTGAAGTTGATCTCTGTTCGCAGAGGATATGACCCTCAAGATTTTGCCATGCTCGTTCAAGGCGGCAACGGGGCAGGTTTCGGTCCCCAGTTGGCCAAAGAACTTAAGGTTAAGAAGGTCATTGTGCCGAATCTACCTGGTACATTCTCAGCCTGGGGCATGCTGGTTTCCGATTTAAGACAAGACTTTATGCAGACCAATATCATGCCGGTTACAGGTGCTGATTTGGAAGTGATTAACTCTATCTATGATGATATGGAGGCGCAGGCGGAAGAAATCTTTGCCAAGCAGGATATTCCTAAGGATAAACTGCTGATCCAAAGATCGGCGGAGATGCGCTATATCGGCCAAGAACACGGTGTAGTTACACCTGTGGCGGGCGGATTGCTGGATGTGGCGGCTATCGAGGCTGCCAGAAAGAAATTTGATGATCTCCACTATCAGAATTATCGTTTTAAGCTGGAAGGTGCTCCGGTCGAGTTCGTTAGCTTCAATATGACGGTCTTCGGCGTAGTGGCTAAGCCGGAAGTTAAGAAGCTGGAGGTCACCGGCAGGGAACTGGCAGCAGCTCTGAAAGGCGAGCGCAATGTTATGTATGAAGGTGACGGCGTTAAGCTGGCCCCTGTTTATGATCGCGCTTTACTGGAACCCGGCCATACCATTCTAGGTCCGGCTGTTGTTGAAGAGAGCAAATCAGTTACTGTTATGTGTCCGGGACAAGAGCTGATAGTTGATGATCTGGGAAATCTGATCATTAGTAATTTGGAGGAATAGCCATGACAAAGAAACTCGATCCATTTACTCGTGAGAATATTTCGCAAAGTTTACTGGCTGCCGCAGATGAAATGTTCTATACCTGGGGCCGAACAAGCCAAAGTACCATTATTTATGAGGTGCTTGACTATGCTTGCGGATTAACTGATGCGGAGGGTCATCTCATTGGCCAGGCCAATGGTGCCACCATGTTCCTGGGTGCTATTACTTTTTCTGCCAAAGCAGTGCTTGAAAAATTCGGCAAAGAAAATTTAAAGCCGGGGGATATGTTCCTGACCAATGACCCCTATACCGGATCCGGAACACATCTCTGCGATGTCGCCGCAGTATTGCCGATTTTCTATGAGGGCGAGCTGGTTATGTTCGCTGTCAACAAGGGGCATTGGAATGAGATCGGCGGTACCAATTTGGGCAGCTGGGCGACCGATACCAAAGAAATCTTTCAGGAAGGTTTGATCCTGCCGGATATTCGCATTTATGACGGCGGAGTGTTCAATGAATCTGTCAAGGATATCATTGCCGCTAACTGCCGTACACCGGAAATGACTTTGGGTGATCTGTATGCTCAAACTGCAGCTCTAAAGACAGCGGAAAGCAGGATTCTGGAGATTTTTGACAAATATGGCCGGGATAATGTTATAGAGAGCCTGGAGTATATCTTGGATAACGGCCGTAAGCTGGCCTTGCTGGAACTGCAGAAAATGCCTAAAGGCACTTTCTATGCAGAAGATATCCTAGACACGAATTCCAACAATGTTGAAGATATTCCCATCAAAGTCAAGGTTACGATCACGGACGATACTTTCGAGCTAGACTATACCGGAACGGGCGATGCGGTCTTTGCGCCGATCAACTGTTCGTATTACGGTGCTCTATCAGGTGCCAGGATAGTCTATCAGGCTTTGGTTTCACCACATACTGCCGCTAACGACGGGTTTTACAGTCCGATCAAGGTCATCGCTCCCGAAAACTGTCTTTTCAATGCGAAGAAACCATATCCGGTGTCCTGTGATTGGGAGCCGATTCAGATTTTGACTGATGTCGTGTTGAAAGCGATGGCACCCGCAATGCCGGAGAGAGTTGCCGCAGGCCACTTCCTCTCGATTGTGGGTACAATTATCGGCGGCATCGATGATAAAACAGGCAGTCCTTTCGTGCTTAGTGAGCCGCAAGCCGGGGGCTGGGGCGCCGGCTACAACAAGGATGGTGAGAACGGTCTCGTAGCCATTTGTGATGGTGAGACATATGTCATCCCGGTGGAAGTCTGTGAATTCAGATATCCGCTGCGCGTTGAGCAGTTTGCTTTCAATCCTGTATCCGGCGCCGGTGAATATCGTGGCGGTAAAGGACTGATCAGAGATTATCGAGTCCTGAATTCAAATGCGGAGCTGACGACTATGGCCAGCCGCTATAAGTATCCACCCTGGGGTTTTGCCGGCGGTAAAGACGGTTCCCCCAACGCAGTGACACTGTTCAAGGCTGACGGCAGTAGCGCCGAGACGCGTGCTACCTGGTCACATGAACCCATGGTCGAAGGCGATCTGGTCAGATTTATTACGGGAGGCGGCGGTGGCTATGGCGATCCGCTGAAGAGGCCGGTTGAATCTGTCCTGAGAGATATTCGTGATGAAATGATCACGATTGAAGAGGCAAGACAAGACTACGGTGTTGTTATTGATGAGGAAAGCGGCGAGCTGGACGAGGAAGCTACCCGCCTGGCCCGTCAATAGGAGAGGAGACATTATGAGCACTGGAGACAAAATTTCTACCAATGAACTTAATATCAATGAGGCAGGTATGACGCCAATCCCGCTTAATAAGCGTGAAAGCTGGCTTCCTGCAGCGATAGTTTGGGCCGGATGTGAATTCACAATCAGCGTTATCATGGGCGGAGCAGGACTTGTTTCCGGCCTGGGAACCAAGAGGTTTTTATTTACTGTCTTGGGCGTTCTGCTGCTGATTACCTGGCCTACAGATGCACTGAACAGTTATGTCGGTGCTGTGACCGGCAGATCGTCCACGGCTATTACCCGGTCTTCTTTTGGGGCCCTGCAATCCAGAACAATAATTTCAGGTATTATTACCTTCAATGTCTTGGGCTGGTGGGGTATACAGACAGCAGTTACGGGTGATGCTCTCTGCGCCCTATTAGGTATTGATTATTCGGAAAATAAGCTGGCCTTTATTCTCTTAACTATTGTAGCGGGAATTGTCTTTGCCGTGCCGGCGATCATGGGCTATACATCGATCAAGATCGTTGACTATATCGCTGTGCCGGCCGGACTACTCTTCTTGATCGCCGCTTTCTATCTGGCAATTAAAGATGTCGGCTTTGGCACTATCTGGAATTACACGCCTGCTGCCGGAAATGTGATACCGATGCAAGATGCGATTGGCGTTCTGGTTGGAACGAATGTCAGTCAGATGATAATCATGGCGGACTATACGCGCAATGTTAAGCCGGAAAAGAAGCATGCATTCCTGGTTCCCCTGGGTGTTATATCAACCGGCTTTTTGCTCTTCATGATGGGGGCCGCAATGGGCGTAGGCAGAGATACCTATGATATCGTAAAGATAATGCAGGAGCTCGGTTTCGGCTGGTGGGGCTTCATCGTCCTGTGGCTGGCGCAGTGGACTTCTCAGCTGGTCAACGGATATTCTTTGGGCTTAAGTGCTTGCAATATGGCTGATGTCAAGACGGAGAGAGGTCGCAAGATCACAACATCTGTTGCGATCGGTATTGCCTTGGTTGCTGCTCTGTTGGGCATTCTGGATCGTTTCACGGATTTCTTAATCCTGACTTCATTGCTCTTCCCGCCGGTTGGCTCTATCATGGTGGTCGATGTCTTAATCCTGAACAAGAAAAAATGGCAAGACAAGCAGGGCTGGAACTGGGTAGCAACTGTGGCTTTGGTCGTAGGATTGGCTCTTGGCTATGTCACACAATATGTATATCGGATCGGAATTCCTGCGGTCCAGAGTTATCTGATAACCGGGGCGCTTTACTACATTCTGTCCTACTATCAGACCAAATCAAATCCGAACGGTGTCTTTGCAGCGGAGCGCTTTAAGTCATAGACGCTGTGCAGCAAGCAGTAAAAAAGTTGCACTGTAATTGCAGCTTAGAAACTATTAGAAACTTTTTGGCACCGGAGTTTTCTCTCCGGTGCCGTATCTCGATTTGGAGGTGAAATAAATGAAAGTAGCTGATCCCGCTCAGTTGGAAGCAGTAGTTCGACCGGATGGTCTGGTTATGATGGACCTGTTTTCAGAGCCTGATCTAGGCTTTAAGCAGGGGACTGCTGTTTTTGCACCCGGTACCCATGTTCCTCCCGGCACACATGAACAACATGAGTTTTCTTATATCATTAGCGGTTCGATCAAAGTAACTGTGTCCGGTGTTGAGTATAGAGTTTCAGCAGGCATGAGTTGCCATATCCCGGCCGGTGCAGTACATGAGAGCATCAATGATGGGGACACTGATTGCGAATTGGTCTGGAACTTCGTCGATGACAAATAGATATAGATTAGATATTGACTCGGGAGCGATTAATAACTCTCTTCCTGAGTGTTTAATAGATGCGGCAAATGCGGCATATTCAAGAAATGAGGTCAACAAATATGACTAGAGTAGCAACGGATATTGGCGGAACCTTTACTGATCTGGTTGCACTGGACGGTAACGGCAAGCTAATTACTTTAAAAAGTCACACAACACCGCCCAATTTTGAAAATGGTGTTCTAAATGTTATTGAGGAAAGTGGTCTGCCTGCAAATGAGATTGAGATGTTTCTTCATGGTACAACCACAATTATTAATGCTTTAACAGAACGCAGTGGAGCGAAGACAGCACTGATTACAACCAAAGGCTTCCGGGACATCCTGGAAATTGCTCGCTGCAATCGCCCGGATTTATTTAATCTGGTCTTCGCCAAGCCTCGTCCTTTCGTGCCGAGGTACCTGCGACTGGAAGTTACAGAGCGGGTAGCTACTGATGGTTCGATCGTCACTGAGTTGGTAGAAGATGATGTTTTGCAGTGTGTGGAGGCTCTAAAGAAAGAAGGAGTAGAGAGTATTGCTATCTGCTTTATTAATTCCTATATCAATGATAAGCATGAGATGCGGGCACTGGAAATAGTCAAAGCTGCTTGGCCGGAAGTTTTTGTTACTGCTTCGGCGGAAGTCACCAGAGAGTGGCGTGAATATGAGCGCACATCTACTGTTGTTTTAAATTCCTATGTTATGCCGATTGCCTCCTCTTATCTGGATCGTCTGGATGCCGGATTACAAGCAGATGGTATCTTTGGCAGAAAATATGTTATGCAATCGAACGGGGGCAGCACTACTTTTGAACTGGCGCGGAGAACACCAATCAATCTTCTGGAATCAGGGCCGGTAGCCGGTGTTTTGGGCTCTGCTATCCTGGGTGGAATGATCGGTGAGGAAAATATTATTTCTATGGATATCGGCGGTACTACGGCCAAATGTTCTTTAATTGACAAAGGACAAGCCAACATTACTACTGAATATAGAATTGAGCGGACAGAGCGCTATGCGGGTTATCCGGTCATGGTACCGGTTATTGATATTGTTGAGATCGGCAATGGCGGTGGTTCGATAGCCCATGTCGATGCTGCCGGTTCGCTGCGTGTAGGACCCAATTCTGCAGGTGCCAAACCGGGTCCGGTCGCTTATGGTTTGGGCGGCACAGAGCCTACTACTACGGATGCTTGCTTGGTCACAGGTCGCTTGTCAGGCGAATATTTTGACAATCCTGTCGATCTTGACCTAATCAGGGCAGCGATTGAAGAAAAAATTGCCAAGCCTTTGGGTATCAGCTGCGAACAGGCAGCATTGGATATTATCCGTGTAGCCGAATCCAATATGGTCAATGCGCTAAAGTTAATTTCTGTACGTCGCGGATACGATCCCAGAGAGTTTGTCATGGTCGCCCATGGCGGTGGAGGTCCGATGCATAGCGCGGCTTTGGCTCGTGATCTGATGGCCCACCGTGTGATTGTTCCGAATTCCGCCGCGGTCTTCTCAGCCTGGGGCATGCTGATGACTGATATTAGACATGACTGGATCAGAACTCATATTTGTCCGCTGGAGACAACTCCGGCAGCGGAAATCAATGCTATCTGGTCTGAATTAAAAACCAAGGCTGATGAGCGCATGCACGCGGAAGGGCTGGGCGATAATGAAATCCAGTATCAGGCCGTAGTAGATATGCGATATCAAGGTCAGGAACATACTGTACCGGTCATGACCGTCGATAACTGGGAAGATGATACCGGCCTGGGTCTGGTTGAGTCCTTTCACCAGAGGCATGAACATTTTTATACTTTCAGGCTGGATGGAACACCGGTCGAGATTGTCAATTTCCATCTCATAGCGCTGGGAATTTTAGATAAGCCGGAATTGGCCAAGATTCCGGTCCTGGAGGGGGAAGAAATAACCCCTATTGGTGAGCGCAAGGTCCTGTACGAGGATGGTATCTGGCGGGATACTCCTGTGTATTTCCGTCCGGATCTAAAGGCGGGTTTCAGCGCTGCCGGTCCCTTATTGGTTGATGAGAAAACTGCAACTACAGTAGTGTTGCCCGGCCAAGAGCTGATGGTGGATGAATATGGCAATCTGATTATTGAAACGGGGGTAAAAAGACATGAAAGCAGCAAATAGATGTCAGTTTTTCCAGCATGCCGATGCTGGCCGGCAGACGGGAAATCCAGTGGCTGATATCGACAAGGTGACACTGGATATCTGTAAGGATGCTCTGATAGCGGTCGGCAACGAAGTCTTCCATGCTTTTGCCCGTACTTCAATGAGCCCGATTATTTATGAAACTCTGGACTATGCCAGCGGCATTGCCGATGCGGAAGGAAATCTCCTAACGCAGGGCAATGGAGCTTGTGGCTTTATCGGCCTGATCTCGCCGCTGATTAAAGAACTGATCTCCATGCATGGCATCGAGAATATGCATCCCGGAGATGTTTTTATTATCAATGACCCCTATATCGGCGGTGGTTCCCATCTGTCAGATATCGGCATGGCTATGCCGGTATTCTATGGTGACAGACTAATTGCCTTTGTCGGCAATAAGGCACACTGGGGCGATATTGGCGGTATGGCTCCCGGCTCATTTACTACTGATAGTACGGAAGTATTCCAGGAGGGTCTATGTTTCTCAGGTCTAAAGCTGGTTGAGAAGGGTAAGCTGAATCCGCAGCTGGCAGGCATCATTAAATCCAATACCAGATTCCCAGAAGCCGCCCACGGCGATATGTGGGGGCAGATTGCTTCCTTACGCACCGGTGAACGCAGATTAAATGAGCTGGCCGATAAATACGGTGTTGAAACTCTGCTCCTTTCTATGAAAAGGTTGCTGGATCAAGGTGAGCAACTGGCCCGCGAGCGCCTCAAGTCTTTTCCTAAAGGCACCTGGGAGGCGGAAGAGTTTATGGATGACGATGGCTATGGTAATCCGGTCAATATCAAGGTTAAGGTCACGATCACGGATGATGAATTTATTGCCGATTTTAGCGGCAGCAGTCCTCAGGTCAAAAGTCCGATCAATACCGGCAGCAGTTCGCTGGAGGCAGCTGTCAAGGTTGTCTATATGTCGATCTTAAATCCGGAACTGGATGTCAATGATGGTGTTTTCAGACCCATGAAAGTCATTTCTGAACCCGGATCAGTTCTGGAATGTGAACGGCCGGCACCCACATCCTGCTATTTTGAGAGTATGATCTATGCTACGGATACGGTTTGGCATGCTCTGGCGCCAGCTTTCCCTGAAGCTCTGGGTGCAGGACATATGCTTTCTGTCTGCTCTGTTGTTATGTCGGGACAGCATCATCTGAATGACCAGCAGTTCCTGATTGTGGAGCCTACCGGCGGCGGCTGGGGAGCCAGCCTGGGCAAAGATGGCGAAGTAGGTCAATTCTGTGTCGGTGACGGCGAGACCTACAATGTGCCGGTTGAGATGGCTGAAAGACGCTATGGCATCATGATTGATGAATACAGTCTCAATACGGACGGGGCCGGCAGCGGCCAATTCCGGGGTGGGAGCGGCGCAGTTCGCATCTACCGGGCTATGGCTGACGGACAGTTATTTACGGCTTCTTTCGGTCGCAATAAGTTCCCGGCTTGGGGACTGGCCGGTGGTGCCGACGGATCATACAATTATTTTGAGATCTTTCGAGCTGATGGCACAAAAGAAGGTCCCTTCGGTATTGTGGCCAGAGTAGTGCTCAATAAAGGTGATTATGTGCGCATGGTGACTTGCACCGGCGGTGGTTATGGCAATGCACTTCTGCGTCCTGTATCCGCCGTGATCTCAGATGTCAAGAACGGTTATATAACTTTAGAACAGGCTGAGACAGACTACGGTGTGATACTTGATGATGAGCTGAACTTTGTCGAAGCCAGTGCTGCCAGAATACAGGCACAGGCGGAACAGAATACTGTCTGAGCCGGCGGCAGTTAGACGCAGTATGACTTAATACTGGCGGTTATAGTAGAGTTGAAAACAAAATAAAGGGGGCAGCCTTAACCGCAGATTCTGCGACAGGATTGCCTCCTTAAATTTGATCAAAGTCTAAAATAAGATCAAGCGTGCTTGTAAATAACGCCATCTTTCATGACAAAAGAGCATTCGGAAATTGCTTCGACATCATTTTCCACGTCTTTAGCCCAGGCAACGATATCAGCGATCTTGCCGGGTGCCAGGACGCCTATTTCATCATTGCCTATAATGGCGGCATTGGCGCTGGTAGCAGCTTTTAATGTGCGGAGCGCAGGGATCCCGCTCTTGCGCCAGATGGCATACTCGCGCCAATTTTCAGTATTGTCGTAGACTGAGACGATATCGGTTCCATAGCCGATAATCATCTTATCTTCCAGGATCTTCTGAATGATGAGCTTGCGGGTAGCGCGCAATTGGTCGACATATTTCAGAAGTTTACGGATGAAATGCTTACTCTTGGTCGCCAGCTTTTCTTCATCCATATTGACCGCTTCATCATAGGGCAGGAAAGTACAGACCAGATAAGCGCCCTTTTCTATGAATAGATCACAAGTCTCCTCATCAATTAAAGAGCCATGTTCGATACCGCTGATACCCATATTGAGCAGTTTCTGTGCCAGCTCGGAGGTGTAGCAGTGGGCAGTCGTGCGGCGGTTTAACTTATTGGCAGTGTCAATGATGGTACGCAGCTCTTCATCATCCAATTCGCAGTCGGCAGGATCATCATTAGGGGAAGCAAAGCCGCCGCCCGCATAAATTTTGATGAAGTCGGCGCCATATTTTACTTCCTTGCGAACCGCCTTGCGATAGAAGTCAGGTCCGTGCCCAAGGAAGGGATTCAGTGCCTCCATGGCATCGGACAGATCAGGATAAGTGTAGAAAGCAGAAGAATAATCTGCGTGACCACCACTGACGCCCATATTGTGAACTGCCACAAAGAGACGGGAGCCAACGAAATCTCCTGCAGCGATAGCATCTCGGGCATCAATCGGACCATAGCTGTTGATTGATGTACCTGGTATGCGGATTGAAGTGAAGCCGTTCATTAATGATTTTCGAGCACAGTGCAAGATATTCATTGACCGGCGTTCGTCAGATAACATATGGGCAAAAGTATCAAAGGCATTGGGACCGACAAAGTCAAAGTGAGCATGTGTATCGATCAGGCCGGGTGTCACTGTTAAAGCGGACAGATCAACCAGTTCGGCATCAGCCGGCTGTTCCAGCTCAGCGCCGACAGCTGTGATGCGATCGGCTTCGACCAGGATTTTGATATCATGCAGCCACTCCTGATTGACACCATCAAAAAATTTGCCGCATTTGATAAAGAATTTAGACATAGACATACCTCCGGGATAGATTATATTTGCTTGGTAGAAAAACCATATTTATGTTTACAGTATATCTTAAAATTATGATGAATTATAAAGATTATTTAAAATAGTTGGGAATTATAAAGAAGTCCTGCAGCTCACGGCTGCAAGACTCTTTGGTGCGCGGAGCAATCAAAATTAGAACCCTATAATGTAGCCACGTTTTCAACCACTTTGCATCCAAGCAACCGCGCCTGTTCAAATAGTTCACGGTTGCGGGCGTTGATCTCACCGTATTCCACAAGGCAGTTCACAACCGTATCACAGGTGTGGAGTTTCTCAAGAGCCTGCTGATAGGATGAATCCGTAATCGGACAAAAACCGTGTTCCGAGATCACACAGCTTGCAATGTCGTGCGCCACCTGATAGTCAATATCATTTTCGTGGAGTACTCCCGTGATGAAAGGAATCCTCTTCTTTTGCAGTGTCCTATAAGCTTCAATGCCCGTACCGCCACCGGCGATAACGAATACGTGCGGTGTACCTGGGGGACGCTTCATTTCTACGCTCCCGAAAACCGGATTGTAGCTGCCATCTGTGAGGCCGTAAAGCTCATGGATCAAGTTGCGCTGGAAAATTTCCTCCGCACTACCGTAATGGGATATGGTTTCGCCCTTAACGCACATCACGTCGTCTGATACTCGCTGTGCCAAACTCAGATTGTGCAGAGATAGGATAATAGTAATGCCACGCTCTTCGGCCATGTCGCGCAGAATATCGAGCAGCTCTAATTCGTAACGGATATCCAGATAGGAAGTCGGCTCGTCCAGTACAAGGATCTCGGGTTGTTGGCAAATGGCACGTGCAAGCAGAACGCGCTGGCGCTGTCCGTCGCTTATGCACATGAAATCGCGGTCTTTGAGATCAGCTACATTCACTAGTTTCATAGCTTCGCGCACCGCAGCCTTGTCCGCAGCGGAGAGAATGCCAAGCATGCCCGTATAAGGGTAGCGCCCCGTTTCTACGATTTCCTCACAGGTCATCAGTTCCGTGCGCAGCCTTTCGGTCAGCACGACAGATAAGTGATGCGAAAGATCGCGGTTCGTCATTTCCTCGATGGAGCGATCGCCGATGTATATCGTACCTGCGATGCTTTTGAGTTGTCTGGTGATACTCATTAAAATCGTGGATTTGCCTGCACCGTTGGGTCCAATGAGCGTCAAGATACGGCCCTTTTGAAGTCTGATCTCAATGTCCCTGATGAGTGGCGTGCCATTGTAACCAACAGTTAACTGCTTGGTAGAGAAAAAGTAGTCCATGATCAGCTCCTCGCACGCTTTTTAAGCAGCGCGGTGATGACGACAGGCGCGCCGAATACTGCAGTTACGGAGCTGATGCTAAGCTCCAACGGTGCAAACAGTGTACGCGCAATCAGGTCGCAGCCCAGACAAAAAATAGCCCCGCCCAGGAAACATACTGGTATGACAAGCAACGGGCGCGAAGTTTTTAAAAGCGCCTTGACTATATGTGGTACTGCGATACCCACAAAGGATATCGGTCCTGCGAAAGCGGTTACACAGGCGGAGAGTACGCTCGAGAGCAGTACCAGCGCCACTCGAAATGCCCCGACGTTCACACCCACGCTCTTGGCGTAGCTTTCACCAAGTTGAAATGCGCCAATGGGTTTAGACAGAAGAAATACGAGGCATGAAGTGACGATCACGACCACGGCCATCACCCGTACATTGTCCCATGAGATGCCTGAAAAGCTACCTCGCGACCAGTTGTGCAAATTTACGATGCTCGCGTCATCAGCGAAAGTGATGATGAAGTCCGTGATGGCGGAGAAGATGTAGCCGAGCATCACACCGCTGACGATAAGCATTGCCGAGCGTCGTATTATCTGCGAGATTAATAGGACAAATCCCATGGAAATCATTGCACCCACAAATGCCGCTCCGATCAATACTACAGAACCGACGCTCTTATGCGCACCGAGCACCAGAACCATCACGAGGGCTACGGTCAGCTTTGCACCGGAGGAAATGCCCAGTACGTACGGACCAGCAATAGGATTGTTGAAAAAGGTCTGCAGCAGGAAGCCCGAAAGTGCAAGCGCACCGCCTAAAAGCACGCACGCCAGCATACGCGGGAGTCGTATCTTCCATAATATATCCGCCATATCGCCGCCGCGCCCGAACAGGGCGCTGAGCGTATCAGAAATGGATGATTGCACGCTGCCCAGCATCACGTTGAGGCTAACCAGGATAAAAAACGCTGCAAGCAGCGCAATAAAAACGATCCAAATTCTTGCGCGTCGCTTTATTTCGATGCTTTCCATGCGGTTCCTTTCTCTATTGGAGCTTATACAAGAAGTTAAGCCTCGTAACAGTGGGGTCGTCTTGTACAAGCATCCTGTTGATATCAAGAATCATCCGTCCTAGCTGTGTTGTTTCCTGAAAAAGGTTTTGATTGGTACACCAAACATTCCCATTTTGTACTGCTTTAAAATCCCTGAGCAGCTCGTTTTTGGCTATCAGCTCATCTAAGTTTTTTAGTTCACCGCTAATAGTGCTATTGTAAATAATGAAGTCCGCATCCTTAGCGGTCGCATAAAATTTTTCCATTTCCAGCGTGACCATAGAAGTAGCGGTTTCAGGGTCGCCGAGATCGCTGAAGATATAGTTGCCACCCGCCAGCTCAATCATCTTGGTTACGTAATCACCGGATTTCCGCGCCACGGCGTAGCCTGAGGTACTGATATAGAAAAATGCTACTGTCTTTCCTGTGTTCTCTTGTGCGGCGGCTTCGTTCAGAAATCCAACCTGGTCCACGAAAAGGGCCTCAGCATTACTTTCCTTATTGAGAAGAGCGGCGTAGAACTTGATCCATTCCGTTCTGCCCAAGGGATGTTTTTCGTAACTCGATTGGTCAATCAGTACAGAGATGCCCAAATCAAGCAGCTTCTCTTTTACTTCCGGAGCATGGGAGATCATTGTGGATTCAATGGCTAACTCGCAGCCACTCGACAAAATCAACTCATAATCGGGCTCGCTGTATTTTCCGGCATAAAGAATTTTGCCGTTTTCCATTGCCGAGCGGGCATTCTCGCTGTACCAATTCTCAGCCTTCGTACCGGATAAACTGATTGCGTCCAGCGCGTCCAGCGCATCAAACAGGCACATGGCTGAGGTCGCAACAAGGTAAATATTCTGGATAGGCTGATGCAAAATCGTAATATCTTTATCGATGCCTGCAGGTGCTTCTGCATCCTCAGGAACGATCAAAAACCGACTATTATCGGACAGACAGATGAGTTTGTAGCCGCCCGCATAATAGTCGACGGAAAATTGCGTGGCGTATTGAAGTGGCATACTGCTCTCTATTTCCCAGCCGTTGCCTAGATCTCTACGGTTCACATGGGCACTTTCGGTACAACCTACCATAGAGAAAAGAAATAGTGCACAAAGTGCGAGGGATAAAAACCGTTTCAAATCCATTAAGTTTATCCTTTTTAGTACACTTTCCACGTTACTTTATGAAATCAAGCGCGGATGGCTCATGTTAACCGCACTTGCTCATGATTTATTCCGATATGATCGCTTCCTTGGGAATCAGAGCGGATTGGAACACCAGTACTCGGTCGTACCACGATTCCTTTCTTATACTCCATGCGGCGCAGTCTATGTCCATGTCGAGCGCTTCCACCGGCACTTCAAAGGTCACTGCTCCTTCGGTGTTGATGACGGACGGAATCGTATGATCCTCTGTATCTGCAAGCGCCTCTGCGCCGGTACCCATATAGAGTTTGCCGTAGCCCTTACCGCTCATGGTCATTATGCAGGTCATCGCTCCATCCGCGACTATAAGCTGCGCGTCTACCACACGAAACATTGAAGAACTAGATAAAACATTGATGGCATATGTTCCTTCTTTGATCTGTCCGGCATAGATAGGCTGTGGCTCCGGTGTCGCAGTAGTCTCCTGCGCAGTAGTAACAACCGGTGTTTCTAAGACCGCGGACGACGACTCAGAAGTTGGTGTGCTTTGTTTTGTGCAACCGATAAGGAGCAATGTGACTAGCAGAGATCCGAGAAAAATATTTATCCATTTTTTCATACGGTTTTTCCTTTACGTTATACATGCTGTGCGCGCGTCGAAGTGAAACTAAAATTGTTTCCACGACGCGCGCACAATTCAAATTAAGATGTTTTTACTGCTCTATGGCAGCTTTTACGTGTTTAATATAAATCTGGTGAATTGCAGTGTTCTGGCCCAGACCCTCAAGGACACATTCCACCTCAAAACCATTAGCCTCAAAGACGGATTTCCAGGAATCTTCTTCGTCGCCTGCCATATCGTTGTTAGCATGGTCACCTGCCACGATCATCAAAGGCAGAAGGACGACCTTTTTAGCGTCGCTGGCCTGTACCATAGCCAGCACATCCTCTACAGTTGGCTCAGCTTCTACGGTGCCAACAAAGTAATTGTTATGACCTGCGTCAATAAGCTTCTGCTGCAGCTTTGCGTAGGTGGCATTGGCTTCATGTTCGGTACCGTGTCCCATGAACACGATGGCCGTGCCTTCCACATCATAAGTAGCGGTTTGCGTGGTGATGGCGGAAACGACGTCGTCATAATCCTCATCTGAAATAAGGAGCGGTTCACCGATCTTAAAACTATCGAATTTATCCTTATATGGTGTGACCTCAGCAATCACATCGTCGTATTCGTAGCCGTTCATTACATGGGTGGGTTGGATGACAACATCCTTCACGCCGTCAGCGACGAGGCGATCCATGGCCTCAGTTACATTATCGATTTCCAGCTTGTCGCGCTCTTTCAGGATGTCGATTATGATCTGACTTGTAAATGCGCGGCGCACCTCATAATCAGGGTAGGCATCGGCAAGTGCTTTTTCAATCGCGCCGATGGTAATATCCCTACTCTCGTTATAACTGGTGCCGAAACTTACTACCAACAGCACAGGCTTCATGGCCTCTGAAGTCGGAGCGGACTCAAGGGCGTTTGCTGTGGTTTCCTCGGGAGTGTCGGTAGATGTGGGCTTCTCAGACTTGCCACAGGCGGCAAGAGACAAGACAAATGTTAGTGCCAGTGCGATGACCAGAATATTTTTATACTGTTTCATCGTTTTTCCTCCATTTTTGTTTATTTATTTGTTGTCTCCATACGGAAATCGCGTATGGGTGACGACAATACAAAAACCCGTTCGCATCCAACTCTGCGAACGGGCGTTACAAGCAATAATAACAGTGAAAATGCTCTAAAATTAGATCTTTCACTAAAGTCCATTGCTCCGGAGACGCGCAGAGCTGAATACACCGCATTGCGTACGGCAGGGAACTAGGCAAGTATTCTGGCTTATCGCCTGCATCTCCTAAGGGATGCTTCTTTCGGATGCCTTCCCGGATTGCTCCAGTGGCGTTTATCCAAAGATTTTAGCGAATTACAGCAACGGTCTTGCGCGGGATTCACACCCAACTTCCATGACCTGTTCCCAATAAATATTCAATTCCATTATTATATCGCTAACGAATTTTGAGGTCAAGTGTCGGCGCTAGCAAACAACACAGAATAGTTAACTGCCGATTTAAGCCGCTCCCAATAAGCAAATAATCCGAACCCATCTTCGATACGAAAGATTAAGTTCGGATTATATTGGCTTGGTGCGGTCGGTGGGAATCGAACCCACACGGTCTCCCACACGCCCCTCAAGCGTGCGCGTCTGCCAGTTCCGCCACGACCGCTTATGTGACTAATGTATTATGTCAAAAGCCACCCCAAATGTCAATTAACCGACTAAAAGTCCTATTTAATGGTCCGGATCAGTTTTTGTCGGCTTAATACACACATTAGTTAGATAAAACTGTAGAATAGGATGAAACTACAACTTAGTTTTGTTGTGACTGCTCGTAGAGTAAGTTCGCCATACACTGAGTTAAAGCTCATCACATATTAACTTTGAGAGGACATAATATGCCTGTAATCAAACAATTAGTTGCAGAACAAAAAGATAATCTGCGAGCAACCAGACGTTATTTGCATCGGCACCCCGAATTATCCGGCGAAGAGCATAATACCTTGGCCCTGATTAAAGCCAGGATGGAAAAATGCGGTCTGCCACTAGTTTTTCAGGCTGATAAACAGGGTTTGGTGGCAAAACTTACCGGACCGGCAGGCGGCAGGGTGCTGGCTTTTAGAGCCGATATGGATGCACTGCCACTGACGGATATGAAAGATGTGCCCTATGCCTCCGGCAATCCCGGGGTCATGCATGCCTGCGGTCACGACGGACATACGGCAATTTTACTGTCTTTGGCTGAGGTCTTATCAGCTCATCCGGAACTGGCTCAAGGTGATGTGTATTTTATTTTCCAGCAGCATGAAGAAAGGCCGCCGGGCGGGGCCAAAGGCATTGCTGAAAGTGGTGTTCTGGATGAAGTTGATGCTGTCTACGGTCTGCATTTGTGGACTTTCATTCCCTATGGTGAAGTTGGTATTTGTCCTGACAAATGTATGGCTGCCTCGGATGCATTTAAAATTGAGCTGATTGGCAGGGGCGGCCATGGGGCAGCGCCCCATAAGGCTGTCGATGCTGTAGTGTTGGGAGCCCATGTTGTTCAGGCGCTGCAATGTGTTCTTAGCCGTTTTACAGATCCGCTGGAACCGGCTGTGCTCAGCATCGGCAAATTCAATTCCGGCAGCAATTTTAATATTATTGCCGAGACAGCAGTTCTGGAAGGTATTACCCGCCACTTCGATCAGGAAACAAGAGAACTAATCAGAGAGAGAATTGAGCAGACAGTGGCAGGTGCCTGCCGAATCTTCGGTGCCGGCTATAATTGTGCATATGAAATGGGCTTTCCGGCGGTAATCAATTATCCCCGGGAAGTTGAACGTGTTGTAGAAGCAGTAGGGCAGATTGATGCCGCCAAAGCTGTAACTATGCCGCCGCAGATGATCAGTGAGGATTTCTCCTACTTTCTGCAACGCAATCAAGGCTGTTTTTTCCTTGTTGGTGCTGCCAATGAGGAGCAGGGCATAATTTACCCGCTTCATCATCCCCGCTTTGACCTGGATGAGCGCTCACTGGAAATCGGTCTGGAAATTTTCTTGCGTCTTTGCCGGCAGTGAATGATTTCAGGGTAGAATAGTTCCATGAGAGATAGTTACCGCAGTTTGAAACAGGAGGGCAGATCCAGCTATACGGACCGCAAATCCGAGTTCATCGGTATAGCGAAGCCAGTAGAGACAGGTGCGGAAGCAGAAGATTTCGTCACAGCCGTACGAGCTGAATTTCCTGATGCCAGGCATCATGTTTATGCTTGGATAACCGGTGGCGCCGAGGTTTTGCAGAAATACTCTGATGATGGTGAACCGCGCGGCACAGGCGGACTTCCTGTCCTGGATGTCCTTTTGCACCAAGAGCTGGAAGATGCAGCTGTGGTTGTAGTTCGCTATTTCGGTGGCATTTTGCTGGGAACGGGTGGTTTGGTCAGGGCGTACAGTGCTGCCGCTGCTCAGGCGGTTGAGGCGGCTATTCCTATTTTTAGGCAAAAGCTGCAGATCTACAGACTGATAACTCCCTATGCTTTTGCCGATAAGCTCAGATACCAACTGACGGAGTCCGGTTTCTGGCAGTCTGAACCGGAATTTCTGCTTGATGTGGAATGGGAAGCGGGAGCTTCAGCTGAGCGCAGTGATGAATTGATTGAGCTGATTCAGGATGTTACAGCCGGAGCGGCATTGATTGAGCCACTACGCAGTGATTTCATATCATTGCCAAATTCGTTATGATAGAGCCTAGATTATAATTCACAGGAGTAGGCTGTGCCGGATTTCAATTTATATAAGACGGATCGATTATATAGGCAACTGTACGGCATTTCAGAGCAGACACTGGCTCTGTCACGCCATGCTCTGGGAGATATTGAAGGGGAATTCCGCAGTATCGATGAGCTGTCTCAGCACCGGCAGCTGAGATTGATTAAAGGTCTGCAGGATACAGGCCTGGCAGAAAGCGCCTTCGGCAATAATACCGGCTACGGTTATAGCGATGCCGGACGTGAGCAGCTGGAGAGGAGTTTTGCCGCTGCTTTGGAAGCTGAGGAAGCAATTGTACGACTGCAGTTTTCCTCCGGCACGCATGTATTAGCCACCTGTCTCTTGGGTTTATTGGCTCCGGGAGACGAAGTTATCTTTGCCACAGGGCGTCCTTATGACACACTGTTAGATACTCTGTCTTATCTGCGCCAGCGTCAGGTGAAAGTAGTGGAGCTTGATCTGAGAGAGGATGGGACTATCAATCAAGAAGCTTTACTGACCGGGCTTTCTGGCCGGACACGTCTGGTATATTTCCAAAAATCACGCGGCTATGATCTGCGTGAGACCTTCCTGAGCCGGGAAATTGGCCGCATCTGCACTGAGGTCAGTCAGGAGCGACCCGGCGTCTGGACTATGGTCGACAATTGTTATGGTGAGTTTACGGAAGAGCATGAGCCGACCTGGTATGGTGCCGATCTGATTGCCGGTTCACTGATTAAAAATCCGGGGGCGGGTATCGCACCTACCGGTGGTTATATAGCCGGGCGGCCGGATCTGCTGGAGCGGCTTTCCGCAGCCATGACTGCACCCGGTGTCGGGCGACATATCGGGCCGCAGCTTGGCTTCAGTCGTATTTTGCTGCAGGGTCTTTACTTTGCTCCCTTAGTTGTAGGGGAAGCCCTGAAAGGTGCGATCCATGCCGCCAGACTGTTTGAGCTTGCTGGCTATGAGGTTAGTCCTGTACCTGATGCGACCCGAGGCGATATTGTACAGGTGGTTAAGCTGGGATCTGAGGCCGGACTGATCGCTTTCTGCGAAGCCATCCAGAGAGCGGCACCGGTCGATAGTTTCGTTACTCCGATACCGGCGCCGATGCCCGGATATGATTGTGATATTATTATGGCGTCCGGTTCCTTTATCCAGGGTTCTTCAATTGAGCTTTCTGCGGACGGACCTTTGCGACAGCCCTATGCTGCCTTCTTGCAAGGGGCATTGAATTTTGCCAGTGCCAGGCTCGGCGCTCTGATGGCTCTGGACGCGGTAAGTAAAGTCGGAGAGTAAAATGCCATACGACAAAGACGATTTATCCGGTTTAAGACGCAAGAGGGATCGTGGCAGGAGACTGCGGACGGCGGTACTTTCTATTTTGTCGGTGGTGTTGGTTGCGCTCTTGATTGGGGGATTGCTTCTGGTTCTCGGTGGGAGAGATGCCCAGATCCGACTGGCCTTTTTCAATCAGGATTCGATTAAGAAGACCTTGACGGCCAGAGGGTTGATTGTCAGAGACGAGATGCAGCTCCAAGCTCCCGGCAGCGGGTCACTGTTTCCTCTTTATAGTTCAGGGAGTAGAATCAGCAAGCTAGATCAGGTAGCTACAGTCATTTTACCGGGACATGAAAGCAGCGCAGATGAGCTTCATAATTTACAGAGACAGATTTATCACCGCCAGACGGAACTGATACGGACTGACTTTACCCAGCCGCAGGTTCAGAAGGCTAGGGAACTGGGCAGTGCCGAGATTGCAAAGACTTTGACTTCGGCTCGGCTGGCCGCCGGCAATGGTGATGTGCAAAATCTCGATCGAGTCAGAGTAGAGGTTGAACAAACTTTCAATCTTAACAGTGATCAACTGCGCTGGCTTGAATTCGACGATGATGAACTGCAAAACCTGCAAAGACAATATAAGGCTCTTATTACTTCTCTAAAGCGCGGAGAACAGGGCAATGTTATTACAAGCTACAGCAGCGGCTGGCTCTCGTATCGCAACTGGTCTACTAACTTGCAGCAGTCTGATCTAATTACATTGAACAAAGAGCGTTTGCTGCATGAGTTGGCCGAGTCTGAAAATATGTCAGCTCCTTTTGCCTATCCGGCGCCGATTGAACAGGGTGAGCATGCTCTGACTCTGATTACGGGTCAAGAGCAGTATCTGGCATTTTTCCTGCCGGAACTTGCGGGTGAGCCTTTGCAACCGCAGCAGCGCTACACGGTCAGTTCTTTGACCACGGATGTATCACTGACGGACTGTCAGGTTCTGCGGCAGGAAGAACTGGCAGATGGTCTGCTGCTTGTCCTCCGCACTAGACAAGGTATTGACCGTCTGGCCGACTTGTCATGTGATAATTTCCAGATTACGCTTTCTCAGAAAACAGGTCTGATCATGCCGATAGCCAGTCTGCTGGATTATGCTCCCGATCAGAGAGCTGCGCGTATTATGAAGATTGAGGGGGGTAAGACGGTGGTTGTTCCGGTACTTGTTGAGGCGACTGACGGCTTTTATGTTCTGGTACGCGGTCGTGACGGTGATCCCCTGGCCCCCAAGGTGGCTGATATCTATGTGCGCAATCCCGCTCAGTTTGAAGCAGGTCTTGTTATTGACTGATTCTGCTGTTTGATTCGCAAAGGGGGGAAAATCTGCTACAATAGATCAATTAGAGATATATCCGGGAAGTTTTCTGAATAAAGCGAATTCTTAGACTAACTTCCGGAATATAGCTCTTTGTCCGGAACGCAAGGGAGGTTAGCCTCCCTCAAAATTTGTAAAGAATCAGGTGGAGTAAGTGGTAAACGACAATAGAAGATTAGAGATCGCCGGCAATCTGGCCCAGGTCAAGTCGAAAATTGAATTAGCCTGCAAAGCAGCTGGACGTGATCCGGAAACGGTTAAATTAATTGCGGTCAGCAAAAATTTCCCTGTTTCTGATGTCGAAGGCGCTATCTCGGCGGGACAGCTGGATTTTGGTGAGAATCGGGTTCAGGAGCTCGTGCCTAAGATCGATGCTCTAGCCGGGCATCAGGAATTAAATTGGCATCTGATTGGAACTTTACAAAGAAATAAAGTCAAATTTGTAATCGGGCGAGTGGCTATGATTCATTCAGTCAATACACTGCGCCTGATTGCCCAGATTGATCGTCTTAGCACAGCCAATCAGTGTATCACGGATGTTCTGCTGCAAGTAAATATTTCCGGCGAAGATACTAAATTCGGTTTTGATCCTTCAGAGCTGGATGAAGCTTTTCGACAGACGTTGCAGGAGCATCCGGGGGTTAGAATTCGTGGCTTGATGACGATGGCTCCCCACTATGACAATCCGGACGATACTCTGCCCGTTTTCCGCACAGCCAATGAATTGTTTTCTCGGTATCGTGAAAAGTATGACTTGGAAGATATGGATCAGATTTCCATGGGCATGACTCATGATTTCAGACAGGCGATTGCCTGCGGGTCAACCATGATTAGAGTCGGTACCGCTATTTTCGGCGCTAGAGATTATTCAAATTAGAGGATAGGTATTAATTAGTCTCGTGTCAGTGCCTATTCAGTGCCGTCGTGGCGGTCACGCCGGTCCCGAGTTTGAGTGATGGAAGTGGACGCGGTCGCCTTCGTCCAAAGTCTAGAGAGTTACTGCCGGGGTTGATTTTGACAGGCAAAATATTACGATTAAATTACTAGTGTGCGGACACTGTCACGCTTTGATTGCATAAAACTAACAATTAGAGTGCCGGTAACGCTATTTCATTGAAAAGGCTACCCCCTATATCTATAATTTATAACAAGATATAACTAATTTTGATCAGACAGAAAAGCGCTGCACGGGCGCTTTCTCCGCAATTGAAAGGAGGCGTTTCATGTCGTTTCTGGATAAGCTCTTTGGGCGTGATGTTGATGACAGTAATATATATGATGAGTACGAGGGTGATTATTATGATCACGAGCCGGAGGTAATGAGACAGCCGTCGCGTACGGGATCAGCACCCAGGTCTTCGCGGGTGGTAAATTTGAATCAGAATATGCCGCCTAGCTATCAGCATCTGGTCGAGATCGTGGAGCCTCAGAGCATGGAATCTATGTGGCAGATCTGTGATTATGTTCGCGAGGGAAAGACGGTCATATGCAATATTGAGAGCATTTCACCGGAGCACAGGCAGCGTCTGGTTGATTTCGTCACCGGTGCGGCTTATGCGCTAGAAGGCGAAATCCAACCGGTGTCACAGCTTATCTTTGTCTTTACGCCGCGCACCACGCGGATTAGCCGTGGCCATGGCTATGATGATTATTCTTATTCTTCCAATGACGACTATATGCGCAATGCGAGGATGTTTGCCAGATAGGCACTTATATTGTAATCTGTCGCTATAGTCAGGCAGGGAAGATGCTGTTGGTGCCTGATACAGCTGAATGGAGGCAAAGGACGGGTGCCTTGAGCCGTCCGCACAATTATGAGCCAGGTTACTGTTGGTCTTGATATCGGTGGCAGTACCACCAAGATAGTTGGTTTTGCGGATGACAAGCTCTTGAAGGAATGCTTGGTCAAAGCCAGTGATCCTGTTGCATCCGCCTATGGAGGCTTTGGTTATTTTCTTAGGCATAATGCTCTGACACTGCGGGATATCTCCGATATCAGAATTACCGGTGTCGGAGCATCATTTATTGAGGGCAGACTTTTGGAGCTGCCGACAACCAAAGCGGATGAGTTCCTGTCTGTCGGTCTGGGTGGGCTTTATGCGGCCAAGGTTGAGGAGGCTGTGGTAGTAAGCATGGGTACCGGCACGTCTCTTGTTTACGCCAACGGCAAGTCGGTTCGACATGTGATTGGCTCCGGTATCGGTGGCGGTACTTTACAGGGACTCTCTAATACGGTTCTCAATATCCGTGATATAGATACTGTGACTGAGCTGGCGGAGTCCGGTGATCTTGGCTTGGTTGACCTGACGATTTCTGATATTTCTAATGTTAATATTCCCGGTCTGACCGGTGATACGACGGCTTCTAATTTCGGCAAAGTCAAGGATACAGCTAAGATCGAGGATCTGGCCCGCGGCATTGTTAATCTGGTCTTTCAGTCGGTAGGGACGGCTGCCGTCCTGGCTGCCAAGCTGGAGAAGACTAAGAATATTGTTTTTACCGGCAATCTGATGCGAGTTACTTTCGGTCTGTCCGTGCTGAAATCTTTCTCCGAGCTTTATAATGTGAATGTGATCATTCCTCAGCACGCAGAGTTTGCAACTGCGATCGGCGCAGCTCTCAGTCGTTATTATCAGAGTTAAGTCTTAAATATCCTTCAAAAGATAAATCTCATTTATGCTACTGTGATTGGCATGACTACAGAAAGCCAGCCACGAGCAGCCGGTTAGTTTGTTAGACTGGTTAGTCTGTTAGGCTAGCTTGCTGTTTGGATAGATATTGATTGCAAAATTGATTGCAACGTTTAGTATATATTCGTTATGAGAACAGCCCGTTCAATAATTCCTGATTGACCAGATACGGCAAGGTAATATGATCAGTTCCAGCACAGAGCTGATTGTATTCTTTTGCTGTTTGCATCGCATGCTGGTTTCTGGCCCAGGCGCGCCTGGAGACTCCGACCATGACATCCCAGGGCATTGACAGTTTCAAAATCTCATCTGCTCGTTCGCTGCCGTCGAGAACCATGCCAAATCCGCCGTTAATAGCATTGCCAATGCCGGTGCCGCCACCGTTATGCAGAGCTACCAAACTCATGCCGCGTGCACAATTGCCGCCGAAGCACTGTGTGGCCATTTCTGCCATGATATTTGAACCGTCCTTGATATTAGAAGTTTCGCGGAAAGGTGAGTCGGTGCCGCCGGTGTCATGATGATCCCGGCCTAACATCACAGGACCGATCTCACCCTGACGTACCATTTCATTGAACTTAAGAGCAATCTTCAGTCTGCCGGCTGCATCCTGATAGAGGATTCTGCATTTGGTGCCTACTACCAGCTTGTTTTTGGCCGCATCGCGCACCCAGTTGTAATTATCGCGGTCCTGATATCTGCGTTGGGGATCAATGCATTCCATCGCAGCCCGGTCTGTAGCTGCCAGATCCTCGTCCTTGCCCGAGAGGCAGCACCAGCGGAAGGGTCCATAGCCGTAATCGAACAGATGTGGTCCCATGATATCTTCGACATAGGACGGAAAGATAAAACCGTCAACTGTATCTCGACCATTTTTGCTGACTTCCGATACACCGGCATCAAAGACTGCCTTTAGGAAACTGTTACCGTAGTCAAAGAAATAAGTTCCCCGCTCATGGAGTCGGCAAATCAAGTTGAAATGCTGACGAAGGCTACTGTCAACCAGTTTTCTAAACAGGTCGCGGTCTGCGGTCAGCAGTCGTGTACGTTCGGCAAAATCGATGCCTTGAGGGCAGTAGCCGCCATCATAGGGAACATGGCAGGAGGTTTGATCTGACAGCAGGTCGACCTGAATATTGTGGTCAACCAGATACTGCAACAGATCGACAATATTGCCATGATAAGCAATTGCGCAGGGCTCACGGCGTGTCAGAAAATCTTGAGCCCAGGCGACAGCTTCCTCCAGTGAGTCAGTCCGCCGGCTGACCCAGCCCTGCTCGTAGCGAGTCTGGATCCTGGATTCATCGACTTCAGCAATAATGCTGACGGCAGAAGCAATTTCCGCCGCCTTGCCCTGCGCACCGCTCATACCGCCGAGTCCGGAGGAGACAAAAAGCTTCCCGGCCAGGTCTTGGTCCTGTGGAATCCCTAACTCAATACGCCCCGCATTCAGCAGTGTATTAAAAGTACCGTGTACAATACCTTGAGGTCCGATGTACATCCAGCCGCCTGCAGTCATTTGTCCATAATTGGCTACACCCAGGGCGGCGGCTCGATTAAAGCTGGCTGGATTGTCGGCATGTCCGACCATCAGACCATTGGTAATAATCACGCGCGGTGATGTTCTTTGAGAGCTGAACAGTCCCAGCGGGTGCCCGGACATGATGACCAAGGTTTGCTCATCCGTCAACAGTTCCAGATAATATTTGATCATATGGTATTGCATCCAATTTTGACAGACTTGGCCGGTTTCGCCATAGGTCACCAGTTCATAGGGGTAGAGAGCAACCTCAAAATCCAGGTTATTATCAATCATGACCTGAAAGGCTTTGCCCTCGACGCAGCGGCCACGGTATTGGTCAATCGGCCGCCCCCAGATTCTGCCTGGCGGTCGAAAACGATAGCCATAGATACGTCCATGTTGCTTGAGTTCTTCAGTGAATTCTGCTGCCATTATCTGATGATGCTCAGGCGGAATATAGCGTAGGGCATTCTCAACTGCCAGCTTCTTATCCTGATAGCTGAGATGGGAGTCACGGCGCGGTGCCCGTCTGATATTGGGAGCAAAAGCCGGATATTCAGGTAATTCCTTTAAAATATCTGCCAGATAATTTATATAGTTCCGCGGGGTCATGTCAGCTGCCTCCTTAATATCTATAAATATATAATAGACAGTTGAGATATTTACTTCAATTAAAATTCGTTCATAGTAATTGTTTGACTCGTAACCGATTTACAGTAGAAAAGGTGGATCAATAGGTCGTTGATGGCATACTGGTTATTGAGGTCATTCGCAAATACTATTTTCTGTAATTTTAATTCTTTATTTTGGGCTATGTTATAGAGATGTACTTTACAATTTACTTAAAGTAACGCTTTTATGCTGACAGTTTGTTAATAATATTAACGCAAAGGACTGATGAATACGACATTACGGACAGATCGTAATCGTGCAATATTTGCCGGGGGTAAAGTTGACATAAGTAAATACTGATGGTATTCTAATCGAGCGCCTCTCCGATGGGAGAGCGAACGGACCTTGAAAATTGAACAGTGAAAAGAGGAGCCCTGGTTAAACTTTTGTAGTTTAACAGGCAAGACCAGAAAAAAATAAAAGAGCCGAATTGGCTCTCAAATAATAAGATTTGAGAGTTTGATCCTGGCTCAGGATGAACGCTGGCGGCGTGCTTAACACATGCAAGTCGAACGGGGTTAATTTAATCAGAAGTATTCGTACAGAAGAGAAGGTTAACTTAGTGGCGGACGGGTGAGTAACACGTGAGTAATCTACCTCAAGCAGGGGAATAACACCGGGAAACCGTTGCTAATACCACATAGAGTATATGCTAGGCATCTATCATATATAAAAGGATTG
>JAAYQX010000001.1 GCA_012519085.1 Clostridiaceae bacterium | reverse complement strand
CGCAAAAATTTAAAATAGGATGAGCTAGGAATGAATTATGATTATCGAGCGAAATATTTATCTTAACAGACTGCTCTCTCATATGCACAACGGTATGATTAAGATAATTACCGTCTCACTGCCGTTATTAAAATGAAATGTCCCTAGCTCCCCGCCCTGCCCTTGCTTAGAATTTTCGCTTGTATTACAATGATGCCAAATTAAATGACTACTGTCCTGCTGTCAATGTGACTTAATAGGGAAGTCGGGTTAAATTCCCGCGCGGTCCCGCCGCTGTGATGAGATGGAAGAGCAACATAGCACTGGAGGAAAAATCTGGGAAGCTGCTCTTTGACAGGCTCTAAGCCAGAAGACCTAGCATGATGGAAGCCGTGTCACGGAGGATGACGAGAGCGGTTTTGTTAGGTTATTGCTTTCAACTCCTTCTCCGTGATTTAGAAAGAAGGAGGTTTTTTATGCACAAAAAATTAAAGAAGATCCTAGTGCTCTTGCTTGCTGTGAGCCTGCTCTTGACAGCTTTTACCGCTTGTAGCAAGACTGCTGAGGAGAAGACAACATCAGATAGTACAGGGACCGTGGCCACAACAAGTTCTACTAATAAGACTTCAGTAGAAACAAGTGCAGCAACCGCATTGGATGACTATAACCCTGTTACCATAACCGTTGACCTAGATCGCAGTGGCTTGGGAGATAAAATTGAACAGACCTTTCTACAACCTCCCACTCGTGCAGTAGGTCTTTACGACCACTTAAGTGATATTCTTTTGGACCTAGGCCTGGCAGATAATATAGTCGCCTTAGCACGAGGGGCTGAAGAATCTCCCCGTGATTTTCCGGAGAGGGATACCATTGAAACCATTTGGGAAGGCGGACGAAGAGACATTTCTCGAGAACAGTTGCTCTCAGTTAATCCTGACTTCCTTATAGGTTGGGATTCTGATTTCAGCGAAGATTACTACAACAAGGATTTTTGTCAGGAAAATGGCATTGCGATGTACATGCCTTACCTCTGCTCAGACTCGGCAACCTTAGAAAGCCTTTATAAAGACTATGAAACACTTGGCAAAATTTTTGGCGTTGAAGACGTCGCCGCAGAACGAATTGCTGCTATGAAGAGGACTGTTGAAAGTGTAAGAGAGACTATAGGTGAAGACGCCTATGAGAATCCTGTTACGATTTTTAACTTTGATTCAGCTGAGGATTCTCCGTTTACTGCCTGTCAGGGCATGCCGGGGGATATTTTCAAATTGGCTGGCGGCATCTCCATTTTTGATGACATTGATAAAGGATGGGCTACTGTTTCTTGGGAACAGGTGGTAGAGAGAAACCCACAGGTGATCATTGTAAACGAATATTCCAGAGGGGATGCTCAAGAAAAAATCGACTTTCTATACAGTAATGAAGCTTTAAAAGATGTTGCTGCTGTCATAGACAAACGTATTTATGCTGTTCCTTTGGGGGACTTGGAAGGTAGTTGTGGTTCGGCTGACCTTGTAAAGCAAATTGCGACTATGTTATATCCAGATCTATTCTAAGGTATGACAGCACCCGACTTCCCAAAGTAACCCTTTGGGAAGTCGGGGTTGTAGTGCAACGTGATAGATATGCGGAAAACTTCATCAAAAAATATCCTTCCATTAAAAGAACGTCCCCAATTCTTGCTCTTTTGCTTGTTTATGTTCTTTTTGCTTGTATTGGCACTTGTCATATCTACTCTAGTAGGAAGTGTCAATATCAATCCTTCTACTATTTGGCAAGTCATTATTAACAAGTTGACGGGGAAAGATTTTTTTGAACCAACCTGGGAAAAAATGTTGAATCAATTATATGGACACTACGACTGCCACGTATTATCTTAGCTTTTGCTGTTGGAGCAGGATTATCCTTGTCGGGCATACTAATGCAAGCCCTCACAAAGAATTCTCTTGCTGATCCCTATGTGCTCGGTATCTCGTCTGGGGCCTCAGCAGGTGCTGTCTGTGCAATTCTATTTGGTTGGTTTTCCTTTGCTGGGAATTACAATGTTATGTTTGGCGCAACTATAGGTGCTGTTATAGCTTTAGTATTGTCCATGAAGGTAGCTACCATCAACAATCGAATCACCTCTACACAACTTATACTAGCTGGAATTGCAGTATCAGCCCTTTTTTCCTCTCTCACCAATGTGTTTATTTATCACTCAAAAACAGGTTCCGACAAAGTAAACACTGCTTTGTATTGGATGCTGGGTTCTCTAGGAGGTGCAAATTGGGCGAAGATGTCTTACGGGTTGACCGCCTTTATTGTTTGTTCCATAGTGATTGGTTTTTTTCATAAAAGCTTGGATGTTCTCATGCTAGGAGATGAAACTGCTGCTACCTTAGGTCTTGATCTGAGAAGGACAAAGACCTGTATTATTATCTTAGCAACAGTTTTGACGGGTACTATTGTTTCCATCAGCGGGGTCATTGGCTTTGTAGGGTTGGTAATACCACACATTACCAGATTTATTGTTGGATCCAGCCATCGGCGCCTTATCCCAGCTTCAGTCTTAGTGGGTGGTTTATTTCTAATTGTCTGCGATGTTATTTCCCGTGTGATTGCTTCACCTCAAGAGTTGTCGATAGGTGTAGTTACAGCTTTCTTTGGTGCACCGTTTTTCCTTTTCCTTATTAGAAAGAGAAAAAATGCATTTAGAGGCAGAGAATGATAAAATTGCAAGTGGAAAATCTGGGGTTTTCTATCGCAGGCCAGCAAATCATTTCTGGTATTAATCTGATAATTAATAAAGGAGATTTTGTTGGTTTGGTGGGCCCAAATGGGTGCGGAAAATCAACATTGCTTAAAAACATTTATCGAGCATACAAACCAGACTTAGGAGCAGTGTTCATTGATGGGACGGATATTTTCAAACTGCCAAGCAAGGAAGCTGCTAAAAAACTATCGGTTGTAGTCCAGGAAAATAATGTTGAATTTGATATGGATGTCCTGGAGATGGTAATGTTGGGAAGGTTTGCTCATCAAAAACTATTGAGCAGTTCTACGGAAGATCACAGAGTAGCCCGGGAAGCTTTATTAGCAGTTGGGTTGGAAGGCTATGAAGCAAGAAGTTTTGCCAGTTTATCCGGAGGTGAAAAGCAAAGGGTTCTGATTGCAAGAGCTTTGGCACAGCAAGCTAACTTTATCGTTCTAGATGAGCCTACGAATCATCTGGATGTTGGTTATCAGTATCAAATAATGAGTATAGTTAAGAAACAAAATACTACTGTGTTTTGTTCGATCCATGACTTGAATATTGCCGCCTATTACTGCGATAAAATAATTGTAATGAACCAAGGAACAATCATAGGTTATGGACCTCCAAAAGAGATACTAACCACACAGCTTATCGATGACCTATTTGGGATATCTACTGACATCATCATAAATGAAACAACAGGGAAGATGCAGATATTGTTTAACCCTTATTTATGAGTTATTAATACGTGCGTAAGGACAGGTACCTGCGACCTAGTAGACTAGCGTTATTACCGCAGAAATGTCCATCTAGTTGTAATTACCAACAAGTAAATCGTTTACACTCAGATAGAGACGGCAAAAAGGTACAACATTACTTAATTTGAACATTTATTATCTTTCAGCATGAAGTGAATCATAAACCTCAGGACAACCTAATTTAATGCATCATATTTAAACTATTTGTACTGTTGTGCCATTACTAATTTCTCATTATTCGCGCCACGATAAGCGGGCCCGGAAGAATTGTGCTGCGGGTACTGCAGGTCTTGTATTGAGACAATCCTCAGCGCTGTAGCTTCTATTTGATCAGAGCTTGTAATTCCTTGAAATGAGGGTCCTTGGAATCTTGCAGCAGATCAAACAGCACCGTCTCCGTGGAAGTTATATGCGCGCCCATCTGACGGAATTGCTCTAAAGCAATTGTCATATTCTTGGGATCACGTGAATTTACAGCATCCCAAGGTACGTAGACATCATAATCTCTCGCCACTAGGTCACGTACAGTTTGAAAAACGCAGACATGAGTCTCGACACCGGACACGATAATTTGCCGGCGGCCTGTTTCCTCGAGCCTGGTCAATAGTTCTGGCAAAACTGTACTGAAGCTGGTCTTCTCCAGGACCAGAGCCTCCTGTTCATGTAACTTCGTCGCCAGAGGCTCTGCGGTGGGGCCGAGCCCGCGGGGATACTGCTCGCTGCACAGGAGCGGCAGATTAAAGGCCCTGGCCATTTCAGTCAGAACCAGAGCATTTTTGAGAACCGTTTCCTGATCCGGCATGGCCGGCAGCAGGCGTTCTTGTAGGTCAATAATTAACACAGCCGCGTGTTCACGCAGCAAATGGGGTAATTTCATTATTTCCTCCAGTTTTATTTTGTGCCGAAGATTCTGTCGCCCGCATCCCCCAAGCCGGGTACGATATAGGCATTTTCATTTAGAGTTTCATCGAGGGCAGCACAATAGATATCCACATCCGGATGGGCATTGATAACTTTCATCAGTCCTTCGCGGGCTGCAATGATGCAGAGCAGCTTGATTTTGTGGGCACCGGACTTTTTAAGGGTCGATAGCGCCGCTACGGCTGATCCCCCGGTAGCGACCATCGGATCAAGCAGGAAGACATCTCTTTGCTGAATGTCCTCGGGAAGCTTGCAATAATAATCGATCGGCTGCCAGGTATCGTGATCACGGAACAGGCCAATATGTCCAACCCTGGCACTGGGCGCTATAGACAATAAGCCCTCAACCATGCCTAGGCCGGCTCTCAGGATCGGCACTAAGGCCAGCTTGTTTCCGGCCAGTTGTTTAACCTTGGCATGGGCAATCGGGGTTTCGACTTCGACTTCTTCCAATGGCAGATCGCGAGTCGCTTCAAAGCCAATCAACATAGCAACTTCGGAGACTAACTCACGGAATTCTTTGGTGGTTGTTTGTTTGTTTCTGAGGATTCCTACTTTATGTTGGATCAGGGGATGGTCCAAGACAATGATGTTTTCAGGCAAATTCGCTTCCATATTCAGCTCCTCGCAATTTTTTTCAGTATATCATTTTACGGTTGACCCCAAAATAGTATTTGCTCAGTCGGGAAAGATTTCCTCAATCTGTGTATAGCCAAGATCTATCAGTTCATCGATCTGTCTTCTGACATTGCGGCGGCGTCCGGCAACCAAGATAGTTTCGCCATCGACCCTGCGTCGGGCAGCATCTTCCATAATTTCCACTATCTTGTCCGGATCCAAATCCTTATCCAGCAGATAAGCCGACCGCGGGTCATTAAAGCCCGGAATCAGACCCTGCTCCTCGAGCAGCACTATAATTCGCTCAAAGCCAATGGAAAAGCCACAGGCGGCTACCGGCTGATTGACGAAATTTCCGACCATTTCGTCATAGCGTCCTCCTCCGGCGACCGAGCCCGCCATTCCCGGCAGCGAAATTTCAAAGATCGTGCCGGTATAATAGCCCATGCCGCGCACCAGAGTCGGGTCAAAAATTACCTTGACCTCAGAGTCTGTCAGTGTGCGTGTCATGGTCAGAATAGTATCCAGATTCTTAAAGATCTCGGGATCGGACATAATGTCCAAATTAGTAGCGAAATACTCGCTGCTCAGCAGAGAATCAGGCAGCTCTTTGAACAGTCCCAGATATTTATCCGTGCTATCCGGAGAATATCCGGCGGCCAAGAGTTCATCTCTTAGGCCTGTGAAGCCTATCTTGTCCATCTTGTCCAGCAAAATGAAGATCGTGCCCAGTTCATCCTCCGGGAATCCTGCGTACAGCGCCATAGATCTGAGAATCCGGCGGTCATTAACTTTTACCACCAGATCTTCCAAACCCAGGCTGGCCAGCGCCTCAGTCGTCGCACAGATTAGCTCAACTTCTGCCAACAGCGACGGCTCGCCCAGAATATCGATATCGCACTGGACAAATTGCCGAAAACGACCTCGCTGCGGGCGATCGGCCCGCCAAACAGGTCCCATCTGCATCACTTTGAACGGTAGCGGCAGGTCACTCATATTATTGGCGTAGAAGCGAACTAGGGGTACGGTCAGATCATAGCGCAGACCTTCAGCACTGATATCTTCGCCCTTGTCCAGAGCCTGCCTGAGACTTTCTCCCCGTTTGAGAATTTGAAAAATCAGTTTTTCATTCTCACCGCCCTGATCTCCGGTCAGATTCTCAATATGCTCGATAGCTGGAGTTTCGATTTGCAAATAGCCATAGGATCGGTATACAGTACGGATCTGGTTCATTACATAATTGCGCAACTCCATCTCGCCCGGTGTTTGTTCCGGCATACCGCGCACGGGTGTCTTGATAAAAGTCATATGAATAATACTCTCCTCTTCTCAATCAATCGTCATATTTTACTGATTATATCACTGCCATAAGCTCTGAACAGTTAGATGGATGTAAATCACGGCTTATATGCCGTAATGTTTACAGCCGCGCTTGCGCAGTCAGTGTCCGAACCTTAATCGCAGCCAAGATTTTCAGCCTGCCGGACAGGAGTTTCCTTAGTTAGCGTCTGAATTCCTTCCTTGGCCAGTGCCCGAACCTCAGACAAAGTCAGATCGTTGTCACGGGCCAGCCGGGCCAGATCTTCATACTCCAACTTGGCTTTACTCAGCCCTGCCCCCTGTGAAAACTTGCAGCGAATAGAGCCTAACGGACTGTCTACCGTCTTAACTTCGCGATCCAGGGCCATCCGCTCACAATCACTGATCCGGATACCCAGCGTCGTCGTATGGCGCAGGATCAACCTGGCCAGCTCTGCCACTTGCTCGGGGCAGCACAGTACACTAAGCCGCACACCCGGCCGCCCTTTCTTCATGATCATTTGGCAGAGCACCACATCCAAAGCCCCGGCTATTCTCAATTTTTCCGCGACGAAGGCGCAATCTTCCCCGCCCAGATCGTCAAGATCAGTTACCAGCAGCTTTAGCTGTTCCGTCTTCAGCTCTAAGTACTTGCCATCTGACGGGTCCGCTATCTTTGCTTCTCCCAGCCAGGCTCTGACGGCATTAAGAGCCGGATATTCTTTGTGGCCCAGCCCCAGGCCCTCTCTGTGCCAGAGACCTAAAGGGCGCTCCCGATAGTCTTGGACAAAATGAGACAGCAACGCCGCTCCGGTCGGCGTCAGTAGCTCTCCTTTGATGCTGCCGCTATAGTTAGGTATCTCTCGCAACAGGTAGGAAGTCGCCGGGGCGGGAACGGGCAGGATGCCGTGAGCGCAGCGTACAAAACCACTGCCGGTGCTAACCGGCGTTGCCAGCACGACCTCCGGTTGGAGCAGATGAATCAGGAGTGAGAAAGCGACAATATCGCAAATAGCATCCAAAGTACCGACCTCATGGAAATGAATCTCAGCGACCGGAACCTGATGGGAATGCGCCTCTGCTTCAGCCAGCAGAGTGTAGACAGCGATCGCATCCTTTTTAACTTGAGCCGGTAACTCCAACTTATTTATGATCCCGCTAATATCATTCAAGCCCCGGTGAACATGGTGGTGTGAGTGTTCCGCGTGCCCAGGGGTATGGTCATGACTATGTTCGGCATGTTCGTGAGAATGTGCATGCTCGTTGTGAGCATGCTCCCAGCGAGTATTTTCGTCTGTATGTGTATGGTTATGGTGGCTATGCTCCCCGTGCCCGTGAGCATGTCCGTGTGAGTGTTCTGGATGCTCATGGGCGTGAGCATGATCATGTGTGTGTTCGCTGTGAGTGTGTCGATGCTCCCGT
>JAAYQX010000027.1 GCA_012519085.1 Clostridiaceae bacterium | reverse complement strand
TGCTGAGTGATTTTCTGCAGCTCAGTCTCGGTTTTGACCTCGCCGAGTGCCGCTAAAGCTTCCTGTGCCATATTATCCAGTAGTTCTTGCATTATCTCCCGCTCCTGTCAGTTCATGATCAAAATCGGACAGCAATCAGCGCCGTCCCTAATTATATTATATGAATATTCCCAAATTATAGCCTATTTAGAGTGTAAGCGCTTCAGCTGCCGCTGGCGGCCTTTAATTAGCCGTCGGAACAATTCCTTAATTGGCTTAATTTTAATTGCGTTTCCGTTGATTAGGAGTTTTGTTCAAGGCAATAAGCAATCAGGGCCGGATCATGATTGATTTCACCATAAATGTAAATTCTTTATTAGTATCAGGTAAAATTGACTGGCGACTAATGTTAATTTTGTGTAAGCTATTAGAGGGAACAGACGGAGAAATTATTTTCGTCCGTATTTTTATGGAATTATTTGCTATGCGCAGGCTGAATAAGGGAGACCATTATTGAGCGGCATTGTTGAGGGAGTTGCATGGATTTATTTAGCGTTCTGTCACTGGTAGGGGGTCTGGCACTCTTTCTCTACGGTATGAATCTGATGAGTGTCGGACTGACCAGATTGTCGGGCTCAAAATTACAATCGATACTGGAAAGTCTGACCTCAAATCGCCTTAAAGGGGTGGCGCTGGGAGCAGGCATTACTGCCATCATCCAGTCATCATCCGCTACAACCGTAATGCTGGTTGGCTTAGTCAATGCGGGTATTATCAGGCTTCGCAATGCGATTCCGGTCATCATGGGCGCCAATATCGGTACTACCATTACGGCCTGGATTCTTAGTTTAGTTGGCATTGAAAGCAGCAATCTCTTAGTGCGCATGCTGAATCCTGAGTCCTTTACGCCGATCATGGCCATCGTCGGCGTGATTTTTATCATGTTTACCCAGAATGAGAAAAAGCATAATATCGCCAGGATTTTGTTGGGCTTTGCCATCCTGATGTACGGCATGGATTCCATGTCTGCTTCAGTATCACCCCTGGCCGAAGTGGAATCCTTCCGCAATCTGTTTTTACTCTTTTCCAATCCGATTATCGGCGTTCTGGTCGGTGCTGTGCTGACAGCAATTATTCAGTCATCTTCTGCCTCGGTCGGTATCTTGCAGGCCTTGGCTAGCACCGGTCTGGTTTCTTATGGGGCGGCAATCCCTATCATTTTGGGTCAGAATATCGGCACCACTGTTACGGCCTTGATTTCTTCCGTAGGAGCCAATCGCAATGCCCGTCGCGTAGCTATCTTCCACCTGTCTTTTAATACCATTGGAACCTGTGTCTTTCTCGCTGGATTCTATACACTCAATGCAATTTTCAGATTTAGCTTTTTAAGTGCTGAGATAGCTCCGGTTGGTATTGCCATCATCCACTCGCTCTTCAATATTTTCGGTACGATTATGTTCCTACCCTTTGTCGATCAAATGGAAAAGCTGACGCACAAATTGGTTCCGGATGCTGAAGAAGATCGAATAGCCAGCCAGATCGAAGAGCGCTTCAAGCTACTGGATGAGCGCTTCCTTGAGACACCCGCTCTGGCCGTGGAGCAGGTTAAAAAACTGGGCAGCGATATGATCGATAAAACTCTGCAGGGACTATATGCCGCTCTGGCTATGCTGGAAGATTATAACCATGAGGGCTTTGTCGAAGTGACCGCATTGGAGGGTCTGGTTGATCGCTATGAAGATAGGCTCGGTACCTATATGGTCAAATTATCCTCGCGTGAGCTGACAGAATATGAGTATAAAACGATCGCCATCTGGCTGCATAATATCAGTGAATTGGAAAGAATGTCCGATCACTCCATCCATCTCGTCCATGCTGCGGCTGAAATGCACGAAAAGAAAATGCGTTTCTCGGATAATGCCCGGGCTGAGTTGGCAGTATATAAGGCGGCACTGATAAAATGTATCGATCTTGCCGTAACTGCTTTGAGGGAGGACGATATCGATATTGCTGTACAGGTGGAGCCTCTGGAAGAGGTCATTGACCGTCTCAATGATGAGTTGACAGCCAGGCATATTGCCAGGCTGACTTATGGAGATTGTACACTGGAGCTGGGCTTTATCTTCTCCGATCTGGTGACCAGTATGGAGCGTGTGGCGGATCATTGCAGCAATATTGCTATCTCCATGATTGAGATTCATGCCGATGGTTTGAATACGCATGAATATCTGGCACAGGTCAAGCAGGATGGTACCGGCTTCAGGAAGATGTATGAATCTTATCGGGAGGAATTCCGTCTGCCGCGGGATACCAGAATTCGCAGTAACGAGGTAACCGTTTCTTTACCGGACAATTGTCCGATCCATCCCCTTGAAAGTATCGAGACAGAAGCATAGAGTAAGAATAGAATAGAGTATGAAAAGAAACTAGTAGAAAGGGTTATTAACTTTGTCAAAAAACAATCAAAAACATAGTGAAATGGATAATTCTGCCTCGTCTGGTTCCGGCGCAGGCAAGGTTGAGGAATTAAAGCGTCTGAAATCGGAGGGTCGTTATCAAGCTGAGAGCCAAGGCGGTCTAAATCAGCTGCAAAAACTGGTGGCAGCGGGTATGTTGGCAGCTCTGACCACAGTGGCGACTTTGTTGGTACAAATCCCAACTCCCTCCCGCGGTTTTCTCAATATGGGTGATGTGGTAGTTCTGGTTTCGGCCTGGGTTTTAGGTCCGGTCTATGGGTCTGCCGCAGCAGGCATCGGCTCGATGCTGGCCGATCTGATTGCCGGCTATACCATGTTTGCTCCGGGCACCTTGATCATCAAAGGACTGGTGGCCCTGATCGCAGCTACTTTATTCTCCGCCTTGAAGTTCAAGGGCAGTGGTGGCCGCATTTTGGCCAGGATTATCAGTGGCACGGCCGGCGAATTATTTATGGTTTTGGGTTATTTTATTTATGAGGCGATCATTTTAGGCATGGGACTCGGTGCTCTGGCCGGTGTTCCAGGCAATTTGGGGCAGGGGGCTTTCGGTCTGGTTGCCGGTTTTGCCATCATTACTATCTTGGAGCGCCATCCCTATATCAGATCACGCTTGTCTGCATAAGCAGTTTGGATTATTGTACAATTTAGAAAGGAATCAGAAAGGAAGGCGAGTGGCATGAAAGATGAAGCAGTCAAGGCGGGAAATGTAGCCGGCGAGCAGGGGGCAGTTGATGTTCTGCGCCATGAGGACAAGGATTTTTTGGCACAGATCAAGCAGGAAACTTTATCCGCGGTTACCGAATTTATTGCAAAGGCCAATTTGCAGCCCGGCATGATTGTTGTGGTGGGATGTTCGAGCAGCGAAGTCGGTGGTCATCATATTGGTTCCTATCCGAGCAAGGAAATCGCAGAAGTAATTTATGATACCGTGAACGGCTTGCTGCAAGAAAATGGTATGCATATTGCCGCACAATGCTGTGAACATATTAATCGTTGTGTAATTATTGAACGGGAAGTTGTCCCGGACAAAGAAATAGTCAATGTCGTGCCCTGGTCCAAAGGTGGAGGATCATTTGCTACCAGAGCCTATGAGACAATGCGCCATCCGGTGGCGATTGAAAAGATTCAAGCTGATGCCGGAATCGATATTGGTGATACTTTTATCGGTATGCACCTGAAAGATGTGGTGGTATCAGTCAGATTGCAGGTCAAAAGCATCGGCTTTGCTCATCTTACTGCGGCACGTACGCGGCCGAGATTTATCGGTGGCGGCCGGGCAAAATATGATGAGGGATTGGCTAGAGGCTATAAAAGGGATTAATGAGAAGGCGGAATACCAAAGAGTTTTTTAACAGTTGGCTCTATATCCTGATCGCCTTGGGCGCATTTGCGATCCTGGCGCTATATTTGGGCGATGTTGTCAGCTTGTGCCGAAGACTCTTGGCTATTCTGAGCCCGATTATTATTGGCAGCCTGCTGGCCTTTGCGCTCAATTTACTTCTGGTCAGAGTCGAAAGGTTATACTTTCCCAACAGCGACCACCCCCTGGTCAAGAAAAGCCGACGCGGTGTTTCACTCCTCTTGTCCATTCTTATAGTGCTGGGCGTGATTGCACTTATTCTGGGCCTGGTGATTCCGCAGATGATCAAAGCGATCAGCATAGTTTCCGAAGGCTTGCCCAGAGCCTATGTTCGATTCATAGAATGGGTTCGTGAAAGTGATTTCTTACCGGATGCGCTGCGGGAGAAAATTCTCTTCTCTGACTTCGATTTCAACAGTATGATCAGCAAAGGAATGACACTGATCCAAAATTGGGTCGGCAATCTGATCGGTATTGCCGGTAAAGTTTTGTCTCATTTCATGGATCTGGTTCTATCTATTATGTTTGCTATCTATCTGCTGGCCCATAAAGAAAGACTGGTCAAGCAATTTAAGAGACTGGGATATGCTTATTTGCCCGATCGGCTCAATATTTCAATCTCGCATGTTTTGATCGTAGCCAATGAGACTTTTGCCAAATATTTCGGCGGGCAGTTTCTCAGTGCCTTTATTCTTGGCATTCTGACGGCGATAGGCATGCTCATTCTGCGCCTGCCGTTTGTACCGGTCGTGGCGAGTGTGGTTGGTATTACAGCTTTAATTCCGATACTGGGAGCCTATATCGGCAATATTGTCGGTGTGATCTTAATTATCACTGTCAGCCCGCTCAAAGCCCTGATCTTTTCCATCTTTCTGATTATCCTGCAACAGATCGAGGGCAATCTCATCTATCCGAAGATTGTGGGAACCCGTGTCGGTCTGGCCGCACATTGGGTGCTTCTGGCCGTTGTTGTCGGCGGCGGCATAGGCGGAGTGTTCGGCATTTTAATTGCTGTTCCGATCTTAGCGACGATTTATCATCTGGTAAAGGAAGATGTCGAATTCAAAACCAGTAAAAAACCGGCTGACGGTATTGAACGAATAATGAGTGAGGCTGAAAAGCCGCGGCGGAAACGGAATTTGGCAGGGAACGAGCCGGCCTCTGAAGTCACCGGCCCTGATGCTGACGGCAACGATAGCACTGAAATTCCTTAAAATTATTTCCGGCGGATCATTCTTTTTTGCCACAAAAATGCGGATAATAACGGAGTGTCGATAACTTACGCCTCAGCAGCGATAAGCGTCTTCGCAATGAACGATCCTGAGCATAATCCAGTGTATAGCTGGCCTTTTTCTTTTGTAGCAGCCGCTTGAGATCGGGCTTCAATTCAGTGGGGGCATAGTTGAGCAATACTCT
>JAAYQX010000026.1 GCA_012519085.1 Clostridiaceae bacterium | reverse complement strand
TCATTGTCCGCATGGCAGGCCAGTACTAATTCGATTTTCTCGTCATGATCTCGACAAGATGTTTAAGAGAATTATTGGGTAAAATGCTGCTATGTTGAGCAAGCGGAAAGATCAAACAGAAAAATGGGCACACAGATTAGCCCATTTTTGCGATTTTATTGTTGAGTCGGCTCGCGAACAATCCAATAATGCTGCTATAGTGATTTGCGGACCAACAGCATCCGGCAAATCAAGCCTGGCAATGTGTGTTGCTGAAAATCTTGACGGATTAATTGTTTCGGCTGATTCCATGCAATTATATCGTGGATTTGACATTGGCACTGCGAAGCCAACTGAGGCCGATCAAAAGAAGATTGCTCATGCCATGATCGATATTCTTGATCCCGATCAAAGTTATAGTGTGGCTTTATATACCGAATCCGTAACTAAAATATTGCTGGAAGCACAACAGTCAGAGAAGCAAATCGTAATATGCGGCGGAACGGGACAGTATATAACTGCTCTGTTGGATGGGATCAGCTATGCCAAGCACAGCAGAGATCATTTGTTGAGAGCTGAAATTGAAAAGGAAGTGGACAACAATGGCCTTGAGATGCTTTGGCAGGAGTTGGTCAAATTAGATCCCCAAGCTGCACAAACAATCGCACCAAGTGATAGACGCCGCATTATAAGATTTCACGAACAATATCGCTTGACCGGTAAGACGCGCACTGAAATTAACCAACAATCAAGGGTACAAGACAGCTCCCTGCGTTTCGTTGCTTATTACCTCGACCCGGGGAAGGTAGAACTCAATCACAGAATCATAGATAGGGTAGATCTAATGCTTGCTTCAGGCTTGGTAGATGAAACCAGGACTCTACTCGACAAGTACCCTGATACCAGTCTGCAACCATATTCAGGTATTGGTTACCGAGAAGCTGTTGCTTATCTCCAGGGTAAATATAGTCTGTCAGAGATGAGGGAATGGATCATTATTCATACTAGGCAATATGCCAAAAGACAGCGCACATGGTTCCGCCCACGTACCGATTTATACCGTCTTTAACTTGCATTTTATTACCTGAATATCCTGACTTTTATTAAAATTGTTCATTTTTGTCGTGTCTTGACATGATTTAATCATTATATTAGTGTTTATGTACTGTTTTATGATAAAATTACATACCTGGCTCTCATGAAGCAAATATTTTTTAAGAAAGGAATGTGCTAACGCTAGCATAAGAATTAAAATGAAGGACAATAATAACAATACCAACGATTGCTTTTTGGAGAAACCTAGAGGGACATTAAAAACTCATTTAGAGGAACAATTCCTGCAGAAATGTATTGCTAGTTGTCTGCCCGTAGAAATATTATATCTTGACGGAACAAGCTTATCTGCCATAATTTTGGACTTTGATGATATTTCACTCTTTGTGGATCATAACGGTTCAATAGTTCTGGTATATAAACAGGCACTAACACATATTCGTCCTCAAATGGCCATCAAATATGTGTATAGAGATAAAGATTTATCCTCTACAGAGCTGAGAATATTACAGCGCCGGGCGAAATACCCCACGTACTATTCCTAAAATCCGATACGACTCATCTTCAAAGGGGATTAAAGAATAGGCCGAGTTTTCCGGTTTGAGATAGATACGGTTGTTTTCACTTACCAGACGCTTTACAGTAGCTTCAGTATCCAATAGGGCGACAACTACCTGTCCTAGCTCAGCAGTAGGCTGTTTACGAACAAAGACTATATCCCCATCCAGAATATGAGCATCTCTCATGCTGTCACCACTGACTCTAAGGGCAAACATGTCATCTGAGTCAGGGAAGTAACCGGCGGGAACAGAAAGTTCACGCTCAATATTCTGAGCTGCCAGAATGGGAACACCAGCTGTCACACGTCCGATCAGAGGTATTTTCTGTTCGTGACCTTGCTCTAGAGCAGGCACACTAATTGCACGTCTTTTACCTGGCTTCATTTCAATTCGGCCGAGTTCACTAAGCCGTTTCAGATGATTGTGGACAGTAGAAGTCGACTTAATTCCAACACCCTTGCAAATATCCCGGATGGAAGGTGGATAGCCATTATTCCTGATATAATCAATTAGAAAGTTATAAACAAGTTCTACAGTCTGTTCAACGGTCGCACGCGTAAAAGGGTGTTTATTCATTCATTCCTCCAGAAAAGCATTTATAGTTATAGTAAAGTTAAAAATTTATTACGCTAATCTTATCCCGAAACAGAGATCTTGTCAAACACTTGTTCGCTATCTTTGGGCAAATATATCATATTGATATGAATGCTAAATGACAGAAGGGAAGTAAGGAATTTACATTTCAGGTATAATGGTATAAGTAATAGCAAATTGTTCGGAGGTGTCTGGTGTCGAAAATCCGCAAGGTAGAATTGAAGCCTCTTGATAATGATGATAACGATAGTAAGCTTGAGCCATTGCATACTAACTCCCAGGCGCTTGCTGATGATACAGTGCAATTTGACAATCTACTAACCGCAGATACTAAACTCCAAACTAGATTTGATGATTATCAATCTGATCTCTCGTCGCCAGTTGTTGATGAGACCCAATATCATGATCCACCGTCAGTTGTTGATGAGACGAGGTATCACCACGATAAGGAAGTATCTGATAAGGAGACTGCTGTCTTTACGGCTGCTTACGATCCAATTTTGAATCAGGAAGAATTGTCTAAAGAATATTTTGATGAGCGCTATAAGCTCTCGGGGCATACATCAGTTAGGAAAAAAAATATATTGAGAACTGGCTTAAGTAACGGCAATTTCGATTTAGATTCACAAATCAAAACAGGAGCAAGGGTATACCGCCTGAAGGGGTTTACCACAGTAGCCAGAATCACAAGGAAATTCCACCAGGAGAACAGACAAAGAAAGCTTAGGAATTTGCTAACAGTATTGGTCATAATTATTTTTGTTGTGGTAATGCTTATAATATATAACCCTATTAAAGATATTCCGGAATGGCGCAAAATATTGGGTGTTGATAGCTTATACGGAGACCAAACGTATACAACAACGACACCTAGCAGCTCGGAAGCGCAAGATGCATCAAGTTTTCCGACTGACTCTGACCTTAACGACTGATTTAGTCTTGTTAACTAAATAAATCTATCCTCTCAACTTCGCAAAACTTTTATTTTGCGAAGTTGGTTAAATAGATAGTATCAGCAATTAGCTCATATTTAGTGGAAATTGGTAACAAGAGTGCATTACTACATGATACTACCCTCTCCAGTTAGTATCATGTAGTAATGATTAGGATCATTGTGTCTTATTCTGATCCAGGTTTGGCGCTTGATAGCTGTAGAAAAGTTTTGCAAATGAAGATACCAGCATAATCCCCACTGCCAGTGTTCCGGTTATTATTAAGGTGCGTACAAAGCTATCGATGAAATGATCGTGTTGTGCCGTAACAAAATAATTCATCGTGCGGTAGATATCATATCCCGGCACCAACGGGAATAGCCCGGCTGTCAAATATACTGTTACCGGCTTCTTGGTAAATCTTGCCATTAGCTCTGAATAGGTTGCCAAAAATATAATGGCTATAAATATAGCTACGCTATAGTCGAAATTTTTACTGCTATTAATTTGTGCATATATTAGCCAACCCAAGCCTCCCCCTACACTGCCGACAATTAGAGGCAGCTTTTTGACATCAAACATGATCATAAAGGCAAAGACACCCAGGATTGCAATTAAAATTGATTCCGGTCGATTGGGATCAATCGAAGTTAAGGTCGGCAATTCTGAATGTGGTCTATTGAAGACATTGGTCAAAAAAGATGCCCCGATACCGGATCCTACGGCAAGCGCAGTAGCTGCCAGAACAGTCTCAATCATCTTGATCAGACCGGCCAGGTAGTCGCTTGCAATAAGATCACGAATACTATTGACTAGCATTATTCCCGGGAATAGGTACATAAAAGCTCCCGCCGTCATAAGATGGATCTGATTGCTGTAAGGCGTAAACAAAACCGGAAACATCAGAACATAGATCATTGTCCCCCTGACAATATTAACAAAGATTCTATTACTTCCCAGACGGCGTAATGGCTTAACAATAAAGGTCAAAAGTGCAGCTACAACCGCCGCCCAGAGAGCCGATATTAAGGAAGAGCCCGATAATAAAGTGAAAGCAAAGCCTGTCATTGCAACGCCAATTGTATAGATAAACTGTGAATATCTGGGAGTAACAAGAATCTCATTGACTTCATTAAGTGCAATCTTAACATCAGGTCTTTCCCGATAAACACGCCTTGTAAAATCATTTAAAAGATGTACCCGGTTTAAATTTGTCTCAACTTCTCTAACAAGTTTGGTTATGACTATAGTGTTTCCATTACTATCCTGTGCTGATACAGTGAGATAGTGAGTGATTGCAAATACCTGCGGATCAGAAAGATATTCACTGTAACTGTCCAGAATACTTTTTGTACTGTCTTCGACACGATAAGTCTCTGCACCATTCTGCAAAAGTCCTGTTCCGACTAATGCAGCAAGTTGCATAATTTCATTTTCAATACTTGTTGTAGCTGTCGTCATATATCTTATCTCTAACCGTCTAGCCCTAAGCCTCTTGTTTGATCCAGCCTTCCCTGCACAGTAACTCTGCCATCAGGACAGCACCGCCGGCAGCGCCACGTAAGATATTATGTGATAAACAAATAAACTTATAGTCAAAGAGATTATCCTCTCGTAATCTACCAATATTTATCTGCATACCTTTTCCAGCACCGGCATCAATTCGAGTTTGAGGCCTGTCATTCTCTTCTCTGTAGTAGAGGAATGGTTCAATCGAACTGGGTAAGCCTCTCACCTGCTCCGGAAGTGCAAAATTATTCCAAGCAGCTATAATATCGTCTTTTGTTATATTATTCTCAAAGCTCATGGAAACAGCAGCCAAATGCCCATGCTCAACTGGAACACGTAAACATTGGGCCGAAATTATAGGTTTTGAGGCCAGTGCTATTTCTGTATCTGAAATCTGACCCCAAATTTTTAGAGGTTCTAATTCACTTTTAGCTTCTTCTCCGTCAATATAAGGAATTACATTGGCTTTCATCTCAGGCCAGTCTTCCAAGCTACGCCCGGCACCGGATACAGCTTGGGCAGTAACCACATTAATTTTTGTAGGACTAAATGACATTAACGGGTGAATTGCCGGCACATAACTCTGGATAGAGCAATTAGGTTTAACGGCTATGAAGCCTTTTTTTGTTCCTAAGCGCTTTCTTTGTTCGTCAATGATTTTGGCATGCTGCCAATTGATTTCGGGGATTATCATGGGCACATCCGGAGTACTGCGATGGGCGGAGTTATTTGATACCACCGGTAACTCCAGTTTAGCAATTTTTTCCTCCAGAACATAAATATCTTCCTTGGGCATTGAAACGGCACAGAACACAAAATCCAATTCATCAACAAAAGACTCCAGTTCATTCAATGAAGATACTTTAAGATTTGCAATTTTTTCAACTGGAGGCCTAGTAGTTTTAATCCGGTTTTTAATAGCATCTTGGTAGGCCATGCCACTTGAACGCTCGGAAGCAAATAAATGTTTTAGTTCAAACCAGGGGTGGTCAGTCAGCAATGATACGAAGTATTGCCCAACATATCCTGTCGCCCCTATAACACCGACGCGGTACTTTCTTACCATATTAATTCATCCTCCTATAGGCTCTCATCTTTGTAATTAATCTGTAAAGCAGATAATATTATAATAATGATAGCAATATTCTCATGGTCGTTGACCCGATTTACTAACTTTACCTAATTCAAAGGATCAATACAAGTCAAATTTATTATCTGTCAGAAAGTAACTATGGCAATTATGAATGATAAAACTAAATGCAGAAGACTTGATGATTTCCTTGGTTATTTCCAAGCGATTCGTGAGCGGTCACCTGCAACTATCAAAGAATACAAATATGATCTGATGATGTTTCTGCGCTTCCAGCTCAGCAGAAAACTTGACCTTCCCGCTGATCAGATATGGGATGACATCGATCTATCCCAGGCCAATGATCAATTCCTAAAGGAAATCCAATTAAGTGATCTTTATTTGTACATTACCTGGCTCAGCACAGAGAGAAAGAATAGTGCTGCTACCAGAGCTAGACATATATCTGCGATTCGTTCTTTCTTCCATTATTTAACTACTAAAGCCCATCTTTTAGATGAAAATCCGGCTGCAAATCTGGAGATGCCTAAGCAATTACGACGTCTCCCCCGCTATTTAACATTAGATGATAGTAAGAAATTATTAGCTGCAGCTGAAAGCACAGACGAATTATACCGTGCTCGCGACTATGCTATTATTACGCTTTTTCTCAATTGCGGCATGCGTCTATCGGAGCTGGTTAGTATCAATCTATCGGATATTAGAGAAGATACATTGATAGTAATGGGTAAAGGTGGCAAAGAGAGAACAATTTATTTAAATGGTGCTTGTATCGCCGCTCTTAATGATTATTATCCGGAGCGCATCAAACCTAAGGAAAGCGATAAGGATGCTCTTTTTATCAGTCGCTTGGGTAAAAGAATGGGCGCCAGAGCTGTACAAAATGTGATACGGAAAAATATGCTGGCTGCCGGCATTGATCCCAAACGCTATTCAACTCACAAATTAAGACATACTGCTGCTACTTTGATGTACCAGTACGGCAAGGTGGACATCCGCAATTTACAAATGATTTTGGGTCATGAAAGTGTTGCAACTACTGAGATTTATACTCATACAAGCAAAGACGCTTTGCACGCTGCAGTGGAAAAGAATCCACTCAGCAGCGTGCGCAGGCATCAGTCAGATATTGAACATGAATAGCTATTGGTAGGGACGTATATAATTAATTATTTATTTTCAATCCCAGGCAGATCTGATTCATCATTGACCTCATGGTCATGCACATCTTCTTCTAAAATAGAAAAGAGATTACGATTATCATCATTAAGGAGATCATGTTCCTGATAGTACTGCAGTAGAGCTTTCTTGACTGCTTGCTCAGCCAGAGCCGAACAATGCATTTTAATTGGTGGCAAACCATCCAAAGCATCTGCTACAGCTTTATTTGTCAGTTCAAGTGCCTCCTGTACAGTCTTGCCGATAATCATCTCAGTGGCCATACTGCTGGTAGCAACGGCTGCCCCGCAGCCAAAAGTCATGAATTTGGCATCAATAATAACTTCACCTTCAATTCTTAAATCAACGCGCATAATGTCGCCACAGACAGGATTGCCCACCGTGCCTGAAGCAGTTGCATTAATAATTTCACCGACATTACGCGGATTTAAAAAATGATCCATAACTTTATCGCTGTACTTCATATCTTAATTCTCCCTTCAGCAAGTTGGCTCCCTGTTCAGGAATTATATTATTGATCTTGCCCTGTTTAAAATCAGCATACAATGGTGATATCCGCCGTAGTTTTTCTATTACGCCGGGCAAATCAGATATCATGCGATCAATATCAGAATCAGTATTTTCACGACCTAGGGTAATGCGCAACGATCCGTGGGCAATCTCATGAGGCAAACCAATTGCCATTAACACGTGCGAAGGATCCAATGATCCTGACGTACAGGCTGATCCGCTGGAACACATATAACCCAACTCATTCAGTAGTAGCAAGATAGATTCACCTTCAATAAACTCAAAGGATAAATTGATATTGTTGGGCAAACGTTTCTCATAATGACCATTTAATTTACAATATGGTATCTTAGTCATCAGTTCTCTGATCAATCTATCGCGCAGAGCAGTTTGGCGTCGGGCTTCCTCGGGCAGGTCCATAAGGGCGAGTTCTAAGGCCTTGGCAATACCAACTGCAAAAGCTGTGTTTTCAGTGCCGGCTCGCTGACGTTTTTCTTGCGCACCGCCATCAATCAGGTTTACTATCTTAACCCCTTTCCTGATATACATGATTCCCACTCCCTTAGGTGCATAAAATTTATGACCTGAGAAGCTCATTAGATCAACATTAAGTTCTCGGGGTTTGACCGGTATGGCACCCAATGCCTGGACTCCGTCCGAATGGAAGATAACTTGTTTTTCTTTGCAGATTGCCGCAATTTCTTCAATTGGCTCTGTCGTTCCGATTTCATTATTGGCCGTCATAACTGATACTAGAATTGTATCGGGTCTGATTGCAGCTTCAATCTCTTTAGGATCAACCAAACCATAACCATCCACATCTAGGTAACTGACTTCATAGCCAATTCTTTCCAATGCTTGCATACTGTGTAAGACAGCATGGTGCTCAATTTTGGTTGTGATCAGATGCTTGCCCTGTTTACGTTTAGCAATGGCTGTACCCTTAAGAGCCCAGTTATCAGACTCCGTACCGCCAGAGGTGAAGAAAATCTCATCCGGCGACACTTCAAGTAGCTCAGCAATCTGTTCTCTGGCGGTCTGTATATATTGATATGCTTCTGCACCTTCATCGTAAAATGAGGATGGATTGCCATATATATTTTCTAAAATTGGTAACATTGCTGACAGTACTTCCGGACGTACCGCAGTAGTTGCTGCATGATCAAAATAGATCCTTTCTTTATTCATAGAAGATCTTCCTTATCATTATTTAGACATGCCGGGATATTTAATATCAACCTAAGCCAACATTAATCCAGGTATGGACAGTCGTTGGTAACTCGCGTTACTCAGTTTCAGTTTTATTTTTACCTGATTCCCTTAGCCTTTTTACTTCATCGAGCCAGGCTTTCACCTTAGCTTCATAACCATTGTCCGAAGGCTGATAGTATCGGCCCTCTTCATATCCCTCAGGCAGAAAACGCTGATAAGACACTGCCTGTGGATAATCATGGTCATACTGGTATCCGATGCTGTAACCTAGCTTTGACAAGTCCTGTATTGGTGCATTGCGCAAATGGAAAGGAATTTCCGGGATATTACCTGCTCTAATATCATCAAGCGCTCGATTTATTCCTAGATAGCTACGATTAGATTTGGGGCTGGTTGCAATCGCAACTGTTGCCTGAGCGAGTATCAATTTAGCTTCCGGCAGTCCGATAGCTTGAACAGCATGATGGGCAGCTACTGCCAACGAGAGCATTTGTGGATTTGCCATACCAACATCTTCAGCTGCACAGATCATAATGCGGCGCGATAAGAAGCCGATATCCTCCCCCGCTTCCAGCGCTCTTGCTAAATAATGTAAAGCAGCATCAGGATCACTACCACGCATAGATTTAATAAAAGCGCTAATCGTATCATAATGGTTCTCGCCTGCTTTATCATATTGCGGCGCTTTTTTCTGCAGACAATCCTGCATAATCTCTAGATCTATTGTAATTGTATTATCCGATTGTTCAGTAGTAAGAACAGCTAATTCTAAAGCGTTGAGAGCAACTCTGGCATCCCCGCTGGCAAGTGCTGCAGCAAGTTCTAAGGCCTCATCAGAAATGTCAATATTCAAAAAACCAAAACCCCTATCAGGATCATCTATTGCGCGCCGCAGAAGACATATAATGTCGTTATTGCTTAGAGGATAGAGCTGAAAAACGGTTGATCTGGAAATCAGAGCCTTATTGACTTCAAAGAAGGGATTCTCTGTTGTTGCTCCAATCAATATCAAGGTACCACTTTCAACATGTGGCAGCAGTGCGTCTTGTTGAGCCTTGTTGAAACGGTGAATCTCATCAATAAATAGGATCGTTTTTCCCTCAGGAGTTATTAGTGGATTTTCCGCATCAGCAACAACCCTCTTGATATCAGCAACGCCTGAGGTGACAGCATTCAGCTTCTGAAAACGGTAACTTGTTGTTTGAGCAATAACTTTGGCTAAGGATGTTTTACCTGTGCCGGGGGGCCCAAATAAAATGATTGTGGATAGGCGGTCAGCCTCAATCATGCGTCTGAGCATTCGTCCCTCAGCCAAGATATGAGATTGTCCGACGATCTCGTCTATGGTTCGCGGTGCCATACGAAAAGCCAAAGGCTCACGTCTAGCATATTTATACTTATTTTCTGAATAATTAGAGATCGGCATATAGGGGATATCGCTCACACAAGGTTGCAACTTCACGGGTAATCCGGTCTTTTTTAGCGTCATAGTCATGTATGGCATCAGCGATTAGACCGGCAATCAGGTCCATATCTTGCGTATTAAAACCTCTGGAGGTAAGCGCAGGAGTTCCAAGTCTAACACCGGAAGTAATTCTGGGCGATTCAGTTTCAAAGGGGATCGTATTTTTATTACAGGTGATGTTTACTTGGTCAAGTCTGTTTTGCAATTCTAAACCTGTGATACCAGACTTGCGCAAGTCAAGCAAGAGCAGATGAGTATCTGTTCCACCGGAAACAACATCAACTCCCCTGCTTAAGAAGCCGTCCGCTAACGCAGCAGCATTGGCTAGCACACGTTTTTGATAGTCTACAAAGTCTGCTTGCATAGCTTCCTTAAATGCAACTGCTTTCGCAGCAATAATATGCATTAGAGGACCGCCCTGTGTACCCGGAAAAACCGCAGAATCTACCGCTTTAGCATGCTTTTTTTTGCACAGTATAAGTCCTCCCCTGGGCCCACAAAGAGTTTTATGGGTAGTAGAGGTTACGAAATCGGAATATGGGACGGGATTCATATGTAATCCAGCCGCTACAATGCCTGCAATATGTGCTGCGTCCACCATTAATAGCGCGCCGACTTCATCGGCGATTTCACGATAGGCTGTGAAATCAAGAGCTCTGGGATAGGCACTGCCGCCGGCAATCAATAGTTTAGGTCTTACTTTTTTAGCTTTTGATCTCAGCACATCAAAATCTACTTGACAATCTTTAGGCGATACATGATAGCTATGAGACTCAAAAAATTTGCCGCTGATATTTATTTTCATGCCATGTGTTAAATGGCCGCCATGATTCAAATCCAGTCCGAGTATTCTGTCACCGGGATCCAAAGCTGCAAGAAATACCGCAGTATTGGCCTGGGAGCCGGAATGAGGCTGAACATTGGCATGCTCAGCACCAAAGATTTCCTTAGCACGATCAATTGCCAGCTGCTCAACAACATCAGCATATTCACAACCGCCATAATAGCGTCTGCCGGGATATCCCTCCGCATATTTGTTGGTCAAAACAGATCCTGTCGCTTCCAGTACAGCACTGCTGACAAAATTCTCAGAAGCTATCAACTCCAGCTTATTCTGCTGACGCAGCAATTCACCTCTAATTGCTGCAAAGACTTCAGGATCAACTTGTTTGACTGCTGAACAACATGGAATTTTCATTTTCCCCTCCGTTAACTGTATATATTTCATAGAATTTAGCCAGATTTTCTGCACAATTAATCATAACATATCAGTAGAGTCAGATTACTTTTTCATGAGAAATTATCCCGTAAAAATATTGTCCTAATCTCAAGATTGCTCAGAGCTTCAGTTACTAGTTGCTCTAAATCAAGTTTATGTTCCGCTCGTTTAGCGTCTTCGATGGAAGCAGTGGTTTTAGGATGTCTGGCCACAAATACTGTACAACAATCATCATATGGCTGAATGCTGGTTTCATAAGTACCTATTTGCTTGGCTTTAAGCGTAATATCGTCCTTATCTAAACCTATTAAGGGCCTTAAGACCAGAAGCTCTGAGGCCTGTTCGGTTGTGACTACGGAATCCAGAGTCTGACTGGCAACCTGACCAAGACTTTCACCGGTAATGAGGGCTTTCAGATCGTTATTGAGAGCAATTTTAGAGGCAATTCTCATCATCATGCGCCTCATGATAATTGTAAGCATATTTTCCTGGACGCAATCGTTCAAAGCAAGCTGGACTGAGGTAAAATTCACAATATATAGGCGATGATTTCCTATATATTGTGAAAGAATCTGCGAGAGATTGACCACTTTATTTAAAACCGGAAACCCTGTATAGGGTGGTGTATGAAAATAGACACAATCCAAACGCATGCCGCGTGATGCCATCATCCAAGCTGCAACAGGACTGTCTATTCCTCCGGATAACAAAACCAGACCATCTCCGCCAGTGCCAACAGGAAGTCCTTTCTGGCCAAGTATCTTATCAGCATACAAATAAATTTGGTCTCTGATTTCGATGGAAAAGATTAGATCGGGATTGTGTACGTCAACGGTAAGCAATCCAGGAAAGCGTTCTAATAAGAGAGACCCGGCAGTACTGGAAACTTCATAACTGCCAAGTGGAAAGCTTTTGTTTATTCTGCGGGTTTCAACCTTGAAACTTAATTTATTTTTCTTTGACAATATACAGTCAGCATAGTTGGAAATTTGCTCCCAGAGTAGGATGGGATCCGCAGGGAAAGCTCTAACAAAACTGGCGGACACAATCCCAAATACCTTGCTAATTCGATTTAGAATCTCTTGTGACGGGAACTCATCAGTTTTGGGTCGGATCCAAATCCTGCTCTGGCTTTGTTCAATATGAAAACCGCCGAGATCACGCAAGCGATAGCGAATATTACTAATTAGCTGACGAAAAAACAGACTACGGTTGACACCTTTAAGAGCGATCTCACCAATCCTTACCAGTACCATCTCTGAGAAACATGGTCTATTACTTGATGTTTCCGACATATCATAATCTCCATCGTAAGTATTCAGTGCCAATTATCTGTGCAGCCTTGATCACATCTTTACTGGACAAATATTTTGAAAAACTAATCCTGACTGCACCTAAAACCTCCTGATCTGTAAGACCTAGATTACGTAAAGTTATATTTTCCTTACCGTGCAGACCAGAGCAAGCCGATCCGTGCGAGATATACACACCTTGATTACTGACGGCATTTACTAAAGTTTCACCACGTAAGCGAGGGAAAGATAAAAGTAATATCTGCGGCACTCCGTTTGCTGGTGATACAATACGGAACTCATCTGTCAGTTCGCTCAATTTAAAGATAAACTGTTCTCTATAACTTTTGCATTTCCTGTAGTTTTCTTCAATCTCAGCATCAGCTAGTTCCGCTGCTGTGGCCAATGCTTTTACTAGAGGCGCATTTTCTGTACCGGAACGAAAGCCGGACTGTTGTCCCCCGCCCAAAATAAGTGGTTCCAATATAGTTTTCGGCTTTTTTATTAATAAGCCAATGCCCTTTGGAGATCCGAATTTATGACCGGAAATTGACATTAGATCACAGTCAAACTCAGTAAAATTTAGTGGAATTTTGCCTGCTGCCTGCACAGCATCCAAGTGAATTTTTGTTCGCGGGCTAAGTTTTCGGATAGAGGTAACAATGTCAGCAATTGGAGTTACAGCACCTGTTTCATTGCTGACCAAAATGAGACTAACTATACCTGGATTCTGATCTTCGATGGCATCAAGCAAAGCCTTCTTATCTACTGCACACGATATCGGATCAAGACTGATTTCAGTTAGATCATAATGGATGCTGGCTGCAACTTTTCTTGTAGCTTCGTGCTCACCAGCCGTTATTAAAATCCGCTTTGGCAGTCTTGTATAAGCACCCGCTAAGCCCTTAAGTGCCAAATTAATCGATTCTGTTCCGCCTGAGGTAAAAATCAAGTCAGCAGGATTAGCTTTGAAAACTTGCGCTAAAATTGACCTTGCATCCTCAATCATCGCCAGAGCATTATGTCCTGCAAAATGGCTAGATGCAGGATTAGCATAAATATCTCTCAAATCAGAGCAATAATTGTCGAGAACATCAGTGCAGATCGGACTGGCAGCAGCATAATCCAGATAGATTGCGTTGTTCTGCATATCAATTAATTTCAAGTCGAATCAACTCAGGGCGTAAAGCAGTTCTAATTACTTCACAGATACTGCCATTGCGAGCAAATAAGGGGCCTTCTGCGACAAGTATAAAGGAGCGTCTGGGGATTTCCAGCATCTTAGCTTCGCGATTACGAGCGGGTCTCGCAATGATGTTAATACTACCTTTTGTGGGCAAAAAGGCATATTTATTTGACTTGATATCTACCATTCTTTTGCCGGAACTGATGCTTTGTCCAAGGTCGGGAAAAATCGAGACAGGGATATATGATGAGCACCAACCATGAATCTGATGGTCATAATATATCGGCCACTGTGCCAACCAATATCCGGGATGCTTGCCCGTAAAACCAAAAATCTCATCCAGTTCACTTTCCGGCCCAACTAACATTACAGGCCTAAGTTCAATTTCATCATAGGAATTTAGGTTAAGAAAAGAAAAACTCAGGGCATTAAAGTGAGGAATCGCTAAACGCTCAGGTTCTGTTGATACATAAGTTCCTCTTCCCTTATGGATCTCCAAAATTCCATCAGAAACTAATTCTGAAATCGCCTGTCTAACTGTTGGTCGCGACAAATCAAGTTCCTTACATAGCTGCATTTCGGAAGGGATCCTATCTCCCTGCTTGTATTCACCATCCTGAATGCGCTCTACAATCAATTCGCGCAATTGTGCATATAGTGGAATACTGCTGTGTTTGTCTAATTTCATAATTGACCCCCAAAATCTGGCATTCTAATAAGATGTCCTTACATCATATCATAGAACATAATATTTACAAGCCATTAGATTATGGTAACTACAACCCGCCTACTACGATTTTTGGTTGATTGGTAGATAAGTGATATGTTCAACTTCCTGTTTGTCATTAAGATCAACTAATGCTGCCAGTATAATTGCAATTTTATCTTGTAGGCCGTTATCAGACAGAAAAAATTCAGCTGTTCTAAATATACGGCTTCTTTTTTGTTTAGTAATTGCTGCTGCCACGCCACCGTATTCGGCCGAACTCGATGACCTAGCCTTAACTTCTACAAAATAAATCTTGTCATCTTTTCTGCAAATTAAATCTATTTCACCCACATTAGGAACTGAATAGCGACTCGCAATAATTGCATAGCCTTGTCCGGATAAATGAATAGCTACTTGCCGTTCACAATTCTCGCCTATATTTCTGATCGCGGTTGACAGCTGACCTTTATGCTCCGGCTTAAGAAAACTCAAGCGATGTATTGGTGAAGCTCCAAATTTATCCAAGGCATTATAATGCTGTCTAGTGCCATATCCTTTATGGGCTTCGAAACCGTATTGTGGATAATGCCTGCTATATTCGACCATTAAGCGATCCCTGGAGACTTTAGCCAATATTGAAGCAGCAGCAATACAATTCACCTTAGCATCTCCTTGTACGAGTGGTTGAATTGGGATCTTAAACCCCGGTAAGGCCATAGCATCGGTCAAGACAATATCCGGCTTAACACCAAGCCCCCTAACGGCATCCGACATAGCCTGAATCGTAGCATTCCTAATATTAATCAGATCAATTGTGTGTGCCGCTACAGGAACGATGCTATAAGCAATCGCATAGGTTAAAATTTCTTCAAACATTGCTTCGCGGCGTTTTATCGTCATTTTTTTAGAATCATTTAGCCCCGGCAACTTCCTATCTGCAGGCAATATACAGGCAGCGGCTACTACCGGACCTGCCAAGGGTCCTCTTCCCGCCTCATCAACCCCTGCAATATTTTGATATCCTTGTTGGGCTAATTGATCCATATACTTTTGCATCTCAATCCAGCGCAATTTATCCTGCTCAGTAATTCGCATTTTATATGATTTGCCCAGGGTACTATCTGTCATTATTATTCAGCCTTCCCAATTTTGCTTATGGCCACTCCAGGCTGATTCTTCCGATCTTGCCGCTTCGGAATTCTTGTATAAATAAATTGAAAAAGCGAGGTAAATCTGGCTGTCCACCGCTGGCTAAACAATTCCTTTTAAGCGCAGCCTGTTGGAATAGTTCCCAGCTCTCTTCCACGGACAAAGCAAATGTATTCTTAGATTTGATACCTATACCAAATCTAGCTTCAATTAAGTCAGGATAATCAATTAAAAGTTGGCGAAAGAGAGCAAATGATACTTCTTCAATGGGTAAGATATCGTCAGGAATAGCTCCGGTTGCAGCTAAATTTCTTTTCATCTCAAATGTATCCAAGCGTGGGGGCAAGATTCCCGGCGTATCTAAAACCTCAAAATCCGTTCCTCCCCTAATCCAAGCCAATTTCCTCGTAACACCGGGTTTATTAGAAGTACGGGCCGATTTTCTGCCAATTAAGCGATTAATCAAGGTTGACTTTCCGGAATTAGGGATACCAACTACAACTATTCTAAGTGGAGAGACTTTTTTGCCTTTTTGTCGTGCTATGAATATATATTGTTGATTATAATCAAGCAATCTCCGTTTCAAGTCCATGAGATCATTATAAGAAAGAATATTTAAAGCCAGCCAAACCATATCCTTTGTAGCTGCCTGCCTCAACCATTTCTCAGTACACGATGGATCAGCCAGATCCGCCTTGCCCAAGATTGTCCAAACTGCTTTTTTCCTAAACAGTTTATCCAGATCAGGATGACGCGACGAGCTCGGCAAACGTGCGTCACAGACTTCTAAAATCAGATCTGCGCGTGTCAGACTAGACAATAGCTCACGCCTAGATTTTGCCATATGTCCGGGAAACCAATTGATTTCTTTCAAATCGATCTGCCTCTGTTCATAAAAGAGTTAAAAAAGCTCCGCAGAGCGGAGCCGATTAACAAAATACTATCTGCGAGTTGGTAATTTCTCTCTGACCTTGGCCGCTTTGCCAACACGGTCCCTGAGATAGTTAAGCTTAGCGCGACGAACACGGCCTTTACGCACTACTTCTATCTTATTGATTTTAGGAGAATGAACCGGTAAGACACGTTCGACGCCAATACCGTATGATACCCTACGTATAGTTATGGTTTCATTGACACCGCTGCCGCGACGGCCAATTACTGTGCCTTCAAAGATCTGAATGCGTTCGCGTGCACCTTCTTTAATCTTGAGATGGACGCGAATAAAGTCGCCAATATCAACATTCTCATGAGCATCTCTCAAAAAATCACTTTCAACAGCTTTAACAATACTCATTTTGCGTTCCTCCTCTCCGACGGATGTTCTTACACGCAAATGCAGCGGACCATCCTATAAATAAGCCAAAATTGATAATATCAGATATTTTTAACCTCTGCAAGCCTACTAGCATAAACCCAACGAAGATCAAACATTGCATACTCAAATCAGTCGTTTTTCGACCGCATCTAAGATCGTCTCAAGTACTTTAATTCGGGCGTATAGCTTAGAATTAGACTCTACCACCGTCCACGGCGCAAACTCTGTATTGGTGTAACGCAACATATCATCTACTGCATTCTCGTAAATATCCCACTTTTCGCGATTGCGCCAATCTTCTTCCGTAAGCTTCCAGCGCTTCTCCGGCGTGTTCTCCCTTGCTTTGAACCGATTCAACTGCTCTTCCTTGTCGATTGCCATCCAAAACTTTACAATAATTGCGCCCCATTTGTGCAACATATACTCGAATTCGTTTATCTCATTATAAGCCTGCATTATTCGCACCTGAGGAGTAAATCCCTCCACGCGTTCCACCAACACACGACCATACCAAGTGCGATCAAAGATAGCAATATGTCCCGTCACAGGCAACCGCAAACAAAATCGCCACAAATAATGACGAGCAAGTTCATCTGACGTAGGTGCTGAGATTGGATGCACTGCGTACCCTCGGGGATCAAGCGACCTAGCCACTCGCCTGATACTACCACCCTTTCCAGCCGCATCATTACCTTCAAATCCAATAATTATGGGAATCCTATTTAAATATATCCTGTTGTGCAACTTTTGCAGCTTATCGTTCAACTCACTGTGTTTTTTATTGTATTCCTCCTGTGACATCTCACGGTTCAGCTCATAGTCCTGTATCTTACGTGTATGTAAAAGCGTAAATTTCTTGCTCACATAGGGTTTCCCCACTACCTCTTGCTCAGGCTGTACAGTTGTGCATTTATGCAGCGCCACCCGTAACTCTTCGGCAACCCTTTGCATCACCGTTGCACGCATGTAGTACCTATTCTGCGCATTTACAATCACCCATCGTGCATGTGGGCAATCAGTTACCTCGATTACACTTTTATAAAACCGGAGATTCTTTTTGTAGTTTTTTAATTTCTCCAGATCAGCCTTCGTCACACGCCAAGCTGTCTCTTTATCCATAAGCAAGCGATCTAATCTCCTTTTTTGCTCCTTCTCAGAAATATGCAAAAAAAACTTCAAAATCAAGTATCCATCGTCTGTTAGCTGCCTCTCAAACAATTTCAGCTCCTCTAGATCGGAATGCAAATCCTCCTTACTAATTATTTCCTCTCTCACCCAGGTTAATCCTGAATACCAGGAACGATCAAACACTGAAATGCGCCCCGCCGCGGGAATTCGCTCCACAAACCTCGCGATCCATGGCTTGCGCAATTCACGTCCGACCGGCTCACGCATAGAATAAACATTAAAGCCGCGCGGATCAAAATTTAATATCAGAGAAGAAATTGCTGTGCCCTTTCCTGATGCACTAAATCCTTCAAATAGAATAATTACAGGAATCTTTGCTGCAATCACTTGCTGCTGCAAAACAGAAAGTTCCACCTTCATACGCTCTTTTATTTCGTCGTATTCTTCCTTGCTCATTTGATATGATTTTTTGTTGTCCGGTAACATTGTCTTTTTCTCCGTTCACTCAAGCTTGCAGATGATCTCATCATGTCTGATATTTCTGCACATTGCATAAAGGGGTTTCAGGTAAAAAAGAAAAGCAGATTTTTCTATTAAAATCTGCTGTCCTATTTGGTGGAAGCGAGGGGAGTCGAACCCCTGTCCGGAACCGTATTCCCATGAGTTTCTCCGGGTGCAGTCAGTACTTGGAGTATTCCCCTTCCGCCACGCCTACTGACAGGCTTGACGGTCCGGTAGCTTTAAATACATTCTAACCATCAAGCAAGGGTTAGAAAGTTTCTCTGTTTAACCTCCAGCAGATAAGGTCTGCCAAATGACGTCATGACTCCTGATGGCAGATATTCAGGTATGACGGCCGCAGTGCTTATGCAGCGGCTAGTGCCGGTTTTTTGGCATTTAAAAATTTTCTCGTTTTTTACAGAGGCCAACGAGAATCCTCTACCCGCTTCTCAAGATGCAACAACCCCGTCGAAACCAGTGCGCTCCCAGATTCGACGCAGTGATATATATTATACAATAGATAGCTATGAAATTTCTACCTTTTACCGGCTAGTCTGAGTGCTAGAACCACCATATTGTGTTAGTAGTTCTTCCTACCATTCCATATTCACACAATGATTTCCGCAATCAGCTCAAGACAACGAACCAGATAATAAGCAAAATAACTAGTCCTATCAGGAATCCCAGTAATAGATAGCGGAAAAATGTAGCAAATGGATTTTCCCTAACTTTATTGTCCGTATCAGGACCATGGTGATAGCCCATGTCACCATCCTCCTGCAGGTCATCAAATTCATTGTTGATTTGTTTCATACGTGAGTACTCCTGTGCCGCTGAGGCTGCTCTACCGGCAGAATGATAATCATTATTATACCAATCATCTCCGGGAATATTATCATGAATACCAAAGGCAGTAGTTTTCTTCTGTTGATTAAATTTCTCAGAAGGTCTCTGATATGGATTCGGCATAATATGCTGATACTCAGAATCTTCTGCAGGTACCGGCATAGGTTCACTATGTTCTAAACTCTGGATCTTTACAGCAACAGTAGTATGATTTTCAGTTTCATTGTATGACAGACTGCCTTCATGAATTGCTCTAATTGTGCCGGCAAAAGCATCCGGTGACAGAAATTCTTGACGCATATCAGCTGACGAATAAGCACTGTAGACACTTTGAGTTGCCATTAAAATAATATCTCCCGGCGTCAGAACCAGACGTCTGATAGCAGGTTCAAATTCAGTTATGGCAATAGGACTCCCCTGACCAAGCCAGATTGATGGGTTGCCGTTAGCAAACATATTCGGCTTCGTCAGGCGCAATAAATCTTCGTCTCGAAAAAGAAAAGAGGCAGTATTGCCCAGATTCAAAATATAAGCATCATTGCCATCAATCAACAGCAGACATAATGATATGCCCCCTGCCTGATCAGTTTTATTACGGATTTGAATTTTAATTCTCTGGTCTGCTTCGCTAAGGAAATCCCGACTAAAGCTAACAAAATCAAATTCGTCTCCTCTGTAAAGATCCAAGTGTTCTGACATTTCAAGGGCCAAAGCCTGAGCCACACGTCCTGACAGGTCACCGATGGCAGGTCCGCCAAAACCCTCTGTCACAATATAGAGTTGATTATAATCGGAAGAACCGATGCTTTTTTCCTCATGACCGGAAATCATGTCAGGATAAATCCTGCCTTGGCAGGAGAATGTGTCCTCATTGACTTTTCTGTTAAAACCTGAGCCTGTTAGCCCAATCATCAATGTCTTTGCCATTTATTTTAGTAACCTTTCGTTTGTTCTTTTAATTTGGTTTCAATCATTCGTTTGACTTCCCGTTCTTGTTGACTGGTTCTCTTATCATGGAGCTTCTTCCCGCGAGCAACACCAATTTCTAACTTAACCAATCCTTTACGAAAATATATTTTAACAGGAATTAGAGTTAAACCCTTCTGCATTATACCAGCCTCAAGGTTTCTAATCTCGTTTCTATTCAGTAATAGTTTTCTCTCGCGCATAGGATCAACATTAAAGCGATTGCCTTGCTCGTAAGGAGAAATATGTAACCCGATCAAAAATGCCTCATTATCACGGATTGATATCCAGGAGTCAGCAAAAGCAAGATTGCCCTGTCTAAGAGATTTAACCTCCGTTCCCTTCAAAACAATTCCTGCCTCTAAGGTCTCTAAGATGTCATATTCATAGAGGGCTCTGCGATTCTTTGCAATCAATTTCATTTCAGTACTATGGCTCAAATAGATATTCCTTTCAATGCCTAATATTGTCACAAAACAATTACTATTCACAATTAGCAAACGATTATGTGAATAATTTTAAAATCACTTTTACCGCAAAGTCTAATTTTCAATCCTTATTATCACTGATATCAACAGTATTAACATTTTACATAACAAATCAATGTGATTTGTGTGACAATCAAATTTCGGATAACTCCCAAAGTGCTGTAGCGTTTAGAGACAAGTCAGAATAAATGCCATCTCGCCACAGAAAATAGCCGGCTGCGGCTATCATAGCTGCATTATCGGTGCACAATTTGATATCCGGCACAATCAGTTTTACACCAATTTGATCCGCCATCTCAGTGACTGCTTCTCTGAGTCTGAGATTTGCTGAGACACCACCTGCTAAAGTGATAGTCCGGGCATTGGTTATTTTCTGCGCTTGTGACAGATGAGCAGTCAAAATTTCAACAATAGTTTCTTGAACTGTAGCTGCAAAATCTTTGTCACTGAGGATTTCTCTGCGACTCTGGCCATTTTTCTTTGCCAACTGTTCCGCTTGATTTAAAACATTTAGAGCGGCGGTTTTTACACCGCTAAAAGAAAAATCCAGACTATCTTTTATTAGCGGATGTGGCAAGGGAAATGCTTTGCAATTACCACCCTGTGCTTTCTGTTCAATTATAGGACCGCCGGGATAGCCTAGTCCAACCGCACGTGCCAACTTGTCAAAAACTTCGCCGGCAGCATCATCTTGAGTTCTAGCAATCAATGAGTAATCAGAATAATCTTGTACATATACTATATGGGCATGAGCTCCTGACACAACCAGGGCTAGAAAAGGCGGTTCTAATTCACTATCACATAAATAATTGGCAGCAATATGACCGGCTAAATGATTTACTGCAATCAGTGGCCTCTCAATAGCAAAAGCTAAGGCTTTAGCCGCACTAACACCCACTAATAGTGCACCTATCAGGCCAGGACCTGCGGTAACTGCAATACCGTCTATTGCGGCTAAAGTTAAGCCGGACAATGATACCGCCTCTTCTATAACTGGCAATATTGTCTTCACATGCTGCCTGGAGGCCAACTCAGGCACCACACCTCCATATGATTGATGCAGATCAATTTGTGACGCAATGACATTGGAAACAATGCGGCGCCCATCTGCAACAATGGCTGCTGATGTTTCATCACAGGAAGTTTCTATACCTAAAATGTATATTGGTTCTGCTCGATCGACTGCTATATTTTTACAATTAGTCATGCGCATATTTTAGCACATACCGTCAATCCATTATTTACAGCTAATGGTACAATTAATTAAGAATAGAAAGGAACAGAGCTATGCAACAGGGAAAAAATTTTAATCCGCTATTTGTGTTGGCTGCCTTGTTAGTTCTGATTCTTTTAGCAGTAGTATTGCTGGGGGCTGTATCATTTATCCGAGCAGACCGAATGATGAACTTGCCTGCAACCCCTTTGGATCCTTTTGCAGCTAATATTATCGGTAAGCACCAAAATATAAGCTTCCGCTCATCTCAAGATCAGTTCAAGCTAAATGGCTGGTGGCTGCCTCACCAAACTCAGACATCTAAAGGAACAATAATTTTAATTCACGATCGCGGTAAAAATCGTCTTCAATTTGGATTGAAAACGCATCAACTTTATGATTTTTTTACGGAAGAAGGTTTCAATGTTTTATCATTTGACCAGAGAGGAAGCGGTGAATCCTCTTCAGGCCTGCATGCCTATGGTTACAATGTTTACGAAGACGTACTGGCAGCTTTAAAATACGCTAAATCAAGAACGCCGAAAACGCCTCTGATCTTAATGGGCTTCGGAGCCGGCAATAGCGCTATCTGGCAGGCCTGGTCTCAATTACCAGTCCAAGATGATGTGGAGTCAAATGAGTCTGATGAAATTGCTATCAGTCGGCAAGATATAAGCGCCATTATTATGGACACTCCGGTTAGATCCACAGAGGATTGTATAATTTCCGATATTAATCTATCACAACTTCCCGCTAAATGGTTTTTTCGCTGGTCAATCCCTCTGGCCATGCGCTTATCAGCTGGCAATGCAAAAAATGTCGACTTTTTAGAATCAATTTTAGATGCCCCCTGCCCTATCTATCTAACCATAAATAGATTAGATCAAGTCTATGCGCAAGATAATACAAAAATTTTATTTAATGAGATTGAACGTCTCAGGTCTAGCACCTCGTCGCTCACTATAACTGAAGGATCAGGTCATGTGACCGGATGGCTTGACAATCAGGGAGTATATAAGGATAGTTTAAGGGAATTTCTGAGGTTTTGGTTTGGAGATTAATTTTTCCCGGTTGAACCGAAACCACCGCCTCTGTTTGATCTAACAGAGGCAAGATTATCACACAGCTCAAACTCAACTGAAAAGGACTTGGAAATTACCATTTGTGCTACCCGGTCCCCTTGATTAATGCGTATTGTTCCAAAGGGAAGGCCATCTTCCTCAAGCCAGATATCAAAATCCTGAATCAGGTTATGACTTTGGTTTTTTCCACTAGTTGCAGAAAGAAAAGCTAAATAACTGCTTTTTCGGCATTGTTGTTGTAGATAATCAAGCAACTCCGGTTTTTGTAATAACAAATCCGGCAAAGAGCTAAAAAGAAATTGATTATGAATTATTATTTTGATTTCATCTCTGTAATCGGAGTCGATGGTTCCGGGACTGTTAGGAATTCTCAGACTGGTTTTTAGCGCCAAACCGCTTCTAGGCCTGATTTGCGCTTCATATCCAAGAGGAAGTGCAATCTTAATGCCGGTAGTGATGAGGCCTGTTGAACCGGGCATAATACGACATGGTTTAGAGGCAGTGAGGTCATAGCCTGACGCTTCCGCTGAAGCCCTGCGTGGCAAAGATCCACCGTCCAGAACCTCAATGTAGACTTTTGGTTTGTGCACCGGAGTATTCTCTTTCATTAGTCTTTCTCAGGAGGGTATTTTTTTAAATCCTCTATACTGGTTTGTCGCTCTGCAAGTGAATGATCCTTAGCAATCATTGTTTTTCTGGGCCGGACTTGTCTAATTTTATTCTCTTGTGCACTTGTAAGTTCAGCTAGCCTTTGCTCATGAATATCACAGAGATTCTTATAGTATAGTAAGTCTTTCTTTAGTTCCCAGAACTGTTCTCTGAGTCTAGCCAACTCAGCTTTAAGCTCAATTTCATTCTGAACTGCATTATCTTTAGCCATAATTGCTTGTTGTAAATCAGCTCGAGCCTGACGCATGGCATCAACAGCATTCACCAGAGCCAATACCTGTGTCGAAGTAGAATTCATATGGGGATAACGGCGGGCAATCTTAGTAATCAATTCGTCGGCAATAGATGCAATTTCTTGAATATAATTCGGGTCTTCAGTGGCTGAAAGCTGATAGACCATACTACCTATTCGAACTTGAATTTTTTTGACTTCGTCTCTCATGTAGAGCTCCTGTTACAAAGATTGCCTATAGATTATAGCAGAATAACAAGCTGATAAGTTAATCACTCGGGAAACAAGAGATCTGACGCAGATAATTATGCAAACCGAAGAGTTGATTCGGACTTAGTTCCTCAACGCGAAAATCTCGCCTAATCTCGGATTGCTCTAAATAAGATATAAGCTCATTCTCCTGATGTGAATCCTTAACAACATATCCCTCACGACGGAGCCTGCCCAAAAATTGCTTACGCCTGCCCCGGAAAGCATAAAGCAAAAAGCTGACGAAGCTTTGTGCTGATATTGGATCCTTTAGTAAGCTAGCCTTTGCTGCTGTAAGTTTCAGCAGTGTGGATTCAACCGGTGGTTGCGGCTCAAAGGCACTGGCGGGAAGTTTCATGATTGTTTTCACATTGCCATATAAAGATACCATTACTGCCAGAGGCCCATACTCTTTAGTTCCGGAATCGGCAGTGATTCGTGTCACAGCTTCACGTTGCACCATCAACACTAGCATTTTTGCTGAAGGTAATTCAGTTAGTAACTTAAGTATGATATTTGTCGTCGCATAATAGGGTAAATTGGCGGCAATCTTTATTGCTTTGTCCTGTCCTCCAAGTTCAAGGACAATATTCAACAAATCTATATTCAAAATATCATCCCAGATCAATCTAACTTTGGGTCCCAAAAAGTTAGCCAATTTTCTTTGTAGTATAGGTTGAAATCTCCGGTCAATTTCAACTGCAACTAAAAAGTCAGCTTTTTGAACAAGGGGTAAAGTAAGATTTCCCGTGCCTGGACCGATTTCCAGAACCAAATCATCAGGACAAAGTTGCAATGATTCTACAATAAAAGAAATCGCGCGCTGGGATACAAGAAAGTTCTGTCCCAGTGCGCGGTTGGGGATAAGATCAGTCGTCAAATTATTCAGTTCAGATACTGCCATCTTAGGGTTCAATATACCAGACACGACGAGTAGAATTTTTTAGTTTTCCTGCACTAAGTAAATCTCTAATTGTAAAATCGTCAAGACAAAGATCAATATCTGTTTTGGTCAGCCTGCCGACATCGCACACAACTCCTATTCCATAGCCCTCAACAAACATAACAGTACCAAAGGGTATATTGTCGCCATATCCCCAAAGATGGGTAGCTATTACTCCAAGTTGAGTCGGTACGCCACAAGCTGTTGTATTACCCGGACTTTTTCCTACATCATGGCCAAACCACATGTTGTGCAAACTCTCCGTCGGCCTAGTGCTGCTAAGTTTCAGTGTAATACCATCAATCGTGATCGTACCCGCAGCTTCATCAACCGAGAATTTGTTATAGGTGCGGCCTGGTATGCCGGTATCGCGACTAATCAATCTTTTGATCTTGTTCATATTTGTTCTTGCAGCAGCTCTATTATAAGAACTACTGAAACTTTTCTCATTGAAATTCCCCCGAGGTTTGACAAGGCCCAGATCGGTGATAGTCCCTGATTTTTCAACGGGTGGATTTGTTTCAGAAGTCACCTCATCGCTGTTGCTCTCGGGAGGTGAAGTAGCTTTCTCCTCTGTTGGTTCAGCTTTTTTCTCAGTAGCAGGAGGGTCAGTTGCAACAGTAGTTGGTGCACTGGTAGGGGCACTGGTTTGCTCCTTACTTGTAGTCAGAGTCTGAGTGGTAGTTGTTGTCGAATTTTTCCTAGTCGGTTTTTTAGTCGTCAGATAAGGATTGTTAACATAACCTTTCAAATCGGAATATTCTATTAATGACCAATCTCCTTGCAGTGAAAGTTCTATAACTGCTTCACCTTTCGGAATTGTTAACATATACTCGCCATCAGCATTAGGCTGCTTACGCATTCTCAGATCAACAGCCGTATATTTGGTCCGATTCACCTTTACGGTTTTGGGCTTAGACTGGGGCGGATTCTTGCTTAGCAGCTCAGATAAGATGAAACCCTTGCGACCTTTACTGTCAATGACCTCAGACCAACTATCACTACGGGATATTACATTAACCTTTTCACCACTTGCTAGTACATCAATGATGTCCTGATCAGACTCAGCGCTGGCCTGTGCTCGCAATCTAGTATTCATGACAGTATAACGCGTCAGATCACAGCTCTTCCAAACAGAAGAAACTGTAGTTACAGCTATCTCGGAATCGGACTCTTCAACATTAGACTTCTCGACAACCGGAACATCATTTTGCTTAGCAACGGGCGGGACTGCCTCAGCAGCGGCAATAGTAGTTTCTACCGCAGTACTTTCTTCAGCAGACACATCAGGTTCAGTAGTTTCATCGGTGGGGGTTTCCTTGCGTCCTGCGAGCTCAGGAGTAATAATCTTTTCATCCGAAACTGACCTAGCAGGTATGCGCTCAAAGCTACGAACAGGAGCCTGCTGTTTTAAGCGATCGCTGACGAATACTGCTGCCACAATAACGCACAATAAAGTCGCAACCGCAATTAGCAGTTTATCGAGTTTCGTTTTTAACATAATAAGTTTTCTTTAACCCTCTTCCCTTTCCATGGACAAATAATAAGTAATAACCATCCACGAATTAGTTAATGAGTTTATAAGTCTGATTATTTTATCTGATCTTGCTCCAATTGTCAATCACCGAGCCATTTAAGGGCACTTTGGAATATTGCCTGGCTATAGCGAATAGTGTCATCATTTTGGGAATTGGTCGCTCTTATGCGTTCGATTTGAGCAAATTTCCCCAGTATTCTTCCATCAGGACTAATTAATCCTTCAATCCCCCAAATGGAGCCTGTCGGATTCCAAGGCTCGAATCCGGTTGGCTCACCCATGGCATCGGCATAACAAAATGCTATTACATTTTGTTCTGTCATAAAGTCCAAGGTTTCCATTGAAGCTATTAGACGGCCTCTATCGCCGGCAATAGGTACCCTCTCAAGTAAATCCGGGGTATGCAGCTGTAACCAAGGTGATCGGACATTCATATATCTTGTAGTTACTGTACGCGATATGAAGCTGCCTCCTCTGCTGTTAGGCGCAAGAGCCGGCATTTCAGGATTTCGAGTTTGTATTTTCCCATATGGCAACAAGCCTAATTCCAGCAATTCAGCAAAGCCTCTGCCTACACCGAGTATCAAATGATTCTTATCTTCCAGCCAATTCATCAGATTTTCAGCAACTGAAGGCTGGCTGAATACTGAATAGGCAATACCCTCCGCAGAGCCGGGGAATGTCAATATATGTGCCCGATTCAAGCTAGCTTTAAGTTCGCATATGCTGTCTGCGATTTCCTCCTGACAACGATTGCGAAACACCGGGAGCTCGACTTCGGCGCCAGCTCGTTTAAAGGCGGATGCCATGTCGTTTTCACTATTAGTTCCGGGTAAAATCGGTATTAAAACTCTAGGTTTTGCTTTTTTGAGAACGACAGCCGGCCCTGTTTTATAGAAATTTGGCATGAGTTTGGCGTCAGACAACAGATTTTCTGCCTCAATTGGATACACTGATGCGGGATATATCTCTGCCAGCGGTTCCAGCCAAATCCTTAACAACTCTGCAAGGCCAATATTTTCGTTATCATATGAGAGCTGACCATCACCAGTAGTTGCACCCAGAAAAATCCCCCCTGCGGCAACTATATCAGCTTCTGCTACACTTTCGTCAAAACTTACGATTAGACTGCCGGGTGCAGGCTTAAATAGATCCAAATTATTATTGCATGAAAATTTGAAGCCCAGGGCCTCACCCATTAAGGCTTTTGTTACAGCAACCGCAAGTCCTCCACCGTCAACAGCAATTATATTTTGAACTTGATTACTCTGGCAGCTTTCATATATGAACGACAGGGTTTTCAGCCAAGGCTCGAGATCAACGATACAGATTTCATCCAGTGGCACAATAAAAGCATAAACTTTCTGTCCTGCAGCTTTCAGAGTTGCTGAAATAACTTTATCGACAGAGGTAAGACCAACAGCAAAAGCAATCAGTGAAGGCGGTACACTCAAATTTTCAAAAGTTCCGGACATACTGTCTTTGCCGCCTATGGCGGGTACGCCAAAGCCCAGCATTGCGTCGAAGGCGCCTAATAATGAAGTCAGTGGTTGGCCCCAGCTCTGGGGATCAACCGTTTTCCCGAAGTATTCCTGCAGACTTAATCTGGCTTGAAAAGGATTTCCACCCATAGCCAGAATTTTACTTAAAGCTGACAGGACAGCAAAATAACCGGCATGGTACGGGCTTGCTTCAGCAAGATAAGGATCGTAGCCACAGGTCATAAGCGATACTGAATCGGACAATTCACCCGGACCGGTTGGAATTTGCGCTGCCATACCCATTTCCGGTGTCAACTGCGTTTTGCCGCCAAGTGGCAACAGAACGGTGCCGGCACCAACAGTGTGGTCAAAACACTCAATCAAACCCCGCCGCGAACATTGCGAAATATCAGATAGTAACTCCGACAATCTAGCAACAAAACCGTGCGCAGATTCTGCCCCTGTAAACCAGCTCTGAGCTTGAGACGGAGAAAATAATGCTGAGGTCTGCTGCCTTGCACCATTAGTGGCCAAGAAATCTCTTTGTAGTTCGACGATCGTCTGACCTTGCCAAATCATTTTAAGAACAGGTTCTTCTGTCACTACCGCTACTTCTGTCGCTTCCAAATTTTCTTCCGCAGCATACTGGCAAAATAAAGTTGCCTCATCTGCTGAAACCACTACAGCCATTCTTTCCTGTGATTCAGAAAGAGCAATTTCAGTACCGTCTAGTCCTTCATACTTCAACGGAACAGCATCCAGATTAATCAGCAGCCCCTCGGCTAACTCGCCAATTGCTACCGATACACCGCCAGCACCAAAATCGTTACATCTCTTAATTAATTTTGCTAGTTCCGGCCTTTGAAATAAGCGCTGCAAATTTCGCTCCAGATAGGGATTCCCCTTTTGCACTTCGGCAGCACTGAGTCGATGCGAGGACTTATGATGACTTTGCGACGATCCGGTGGCGCCACCAATACCGTCTCTTCCTGTTCTGCCGCCAACCAGGATAACAATGTCACCGGCCAGGGGACGCTCCCTCCTCACCTGATCGGCTGGCACTGCCGCCATAATTGCACCGGCCTCAAGCCTCTTAGCTTCAAAGCGTGGATGATAAAATTCAGCTAAATGTCCCGCAGCTATGCCAATCTGATTGCCGTAGTTGCTGTAACCTAAGCTGGCTTGCTTAGCAATGTAACGCTGAGCCAGCTTACCGGGCCGGACGCTCTCATAATTCTGCCTGGGATCCGCTCCCCCTGAAACTCTCATCGCCTGAAAAGCATATGCCCTGCCTGATAATGGGTCGCGAATGGCACCACCCAGGCAAGTGCCCGCACCGCCGAAAGGTTCTATTTCTGTCGGGTGATTATGCGTTTCATTCTTGAACATAAGGAGGACATCTTTATCGATTCCATCCTGTTTCACTGTCACACGGATACTGCAAGCATTAATTTCTTCAGACTCATCAAGATCACTGAGATCAAATTTAGTTTTGAGTATTTTGGTGCAGATAGTGGCCAAATCCATTAGAGTTACAGGACTCTTACTTCCCTTTTGCTGATCAAAAAACTGATGCCATGAGAGATAATGATGCCAACTGGACTTAATATGTTCACGCAAATCTTGGTCAAACTGCTCCGGGAAATCAACTCGTATCAGCTCGGTATTGAAGGTAGTATGCCGACAATGATCGGACCAGTAGGTATCAAGGACTCTAATCTCAGTTAAAGTGGGATCACGCCCGATCTCCAGGAAATGTGCCTGAATGTGCCGCAAATCAGCCGTAGTCATGGCCAATTGCTGATCAACACAGAAAGCATTTAGTCCTTCTGAGCTCAGTTCAGTAAAACCTTTATATACTGGAATCGTCTGCGGCACATCTTCATGAATAATGTCAGATTCTATAAAACTGGCAGTACCCGACCGGTTTTCAACGGGATTAACCAGCCAAGCTCTGATCTTCTGTCTGTCTGCTAGGCTAAGATCGCCGTAAAACAGATAATGTCTGGCAGATTTGACTGTTCCGGCTGCTCTTCCCAGTGATATCTGTATGGATTGTGCTATCAAATCAGATTCTTGATCATATTGACCATCAATTGGTTCGACTATTAATTCATAGTCCGGCTCTTTTAAATTTGCTTGCTGCAGATTCGGCGAGCCATCCTTGCGAGCAAATATTACGATCCCTAAAGTGGGGTCAGCAATCAGATCAACAATCATTTCAGTTTCATGTCTCGATGTACTAAAGAAATCGACGCGAGAAAGAACAACCATCTCTTGCAAAGAGTCTACTCCTAAAAAATTTTTCAACTCGAGCAATAGAGCCTGCTCCATCGTATCCAAATCCGGTCGATTCATGAAATAGATGCGCTGCAGATATTCTGAACCGTAAGTCATGGCGTTATTCTCCTTGCGATTAAATTATTACTGCGACTCCAGTGTTTGTTCCGCCAGACGGGTAGACCTATCGATAAAGTCAGCCAGATCTTCACCGCTCAAAAGGCCTTGAGCCAGCCTAGTCAAATCAAAAATGTATGATGCCAATCTCCTAGCTGACTCTTTACGTTCAGGTAACTCATTCATTCGCAGCAGGCTGGTTATTAGCTTAGAATCTTCATTTAGCAATAGCTCCATTTGCTGTTTAGTTAGCTCCTCCTTCTTGTCGGCCGGCATTTGCGCATCAAGAGCCATTTGTTGAGAAAACTCTCTGATACGACGCATTTCTTCAGGCTCATGCAAAATGGCAGGAGGTGCATTAATTCCTAAAGGCGATAATTTGAAACCTGATATTTTAAAGTCAGTAGCAGTGGGAAACAGATCCATCAAATGACTCAGGTCATTATCTGCTTCTACTGAATAGTCAGAATCAGCTCTGACGAATTGTCTCTTCCCTTGGCTGTGATATTCAATAAATGACATCAGTGGCGTATCAATTTCTTGATCCATAATCAGCACTGGTATTTCCTGCTCTTCAGCAATCCTGACATGAACTGCCAATTGATCAGCAGCCGGGGTATAGAGCACCTTGTCTGCAGGCAATTCCTGTTCAGATAAATATTTGCCTTTTGTAGTAGCGAATAGCAAAGAGGGCTTAACATATTCATAAAATTTTTGATCAGAGAGAATGCCGTATTTAACAAAAAGGCTAATCTTGGGCCATACACTCTCATAGTACTCTCTCTCTTCGGTGTTTAACTTATTGAGACGTTCTGCCACCTTGCGCACAATATGTTGTGATAATCTTTTGAACGAGGGATCGTTCTGCAGAAAGCTACGCGAAACATTGAGCGGTAAATCCGGACAGTCCAGCATCCCTTGCAGTAGAAATAAAAATTCCGGAATAATCTCTTTGGTATTATCGGAAACAAAAACCTGATTATAAAAAAGTAAGATCCTTCCTTCTAACGTCTGAATATGATCTTTGATCTGAGGGAAATATAGTATCCCCTTCAGCCTGAACGGGTAGTCCATATTAAGATGGACCCAGAAAAGTGGCTCCTGGATACTGTTGAATGTATCTTTATAGAAAGTAATATATTCTTGATCGGAAATTTGTGCAGGGGGCTTGAGCCAGAGTGGTTCCACAATATTGACAGCTTCTTGATCAGAGATTTTATCCGTTATGAGATTAATATCATTCCATAATTCAGCTTCTGTATCAGACTCAGTTAAGTAATAGATGGGCCAGGACATAAAACGACAATATTTATCGATAATTTGTCTCAGCTCAGCAGAAGTTAGCCATTCCCTATCTTCAGGCGTTAGTGTAAGAGTAATAGTTGTACCTCGCTCGCTCCTGGTCCCAGGACTCATTTGATATTCAATACCTTCCTCGCTTTGCCAGAGTACCGGTGTAGCGCCTTCCTGCCATGATAAGGTGTCTATCTCAACTTTCTCGGCAACCATAAATGCTGAGTAAAAACCCAGACCAAAATGGCCAATAAAGCCGGCATCTTCAGCACCGCCATGCTCTTGATAATATGTGACAAAGTCAGTCATTCCTGAGTAGGCAATTTGATTGATATATTTATCAAGCTCCGCCTCTGTCATACCAATGCCATTATCTACAATCATCAGCTTACCGGTTCCAGTATCGAAACGGATCTCAATCCTAAACTCCTCCTGATCTAATTCTATTTCACCCATATTGGCAAGTTGCCTTAGTTTGGATAAAGCGTCTGCCGAGTTAGAAACTAACTCCCGTAGGAAAATGTCGCGATTTGAGTACAGCCACTGTCTGATTATGGGGAAAATATTTTCTGTGCTAACCTGTATCTGACCCTTTTTGATCTTCATAATTAAATCCTTTCGTAAGCATTGAGTGTGCATAAGATTCTAATCGATAATCGATTAGACCAATTATATAATAACAAAAAGACACAATGGTCTGTGTTAAGTCGCGCCCCTACTCTGTCATACTGAAATACCTAAAGGCTGTCAGTCTTGTCATCGTAACTTATGCATCGCAGTGCTTATTTAATTTTCTCAATACTTTTAGTTGTAAATAGTTGTAAAATATCTTTTGATAAAATAGTTGCAAAGGAAATTCAACTATTCTTAGACCGGAGGCCATGATGAAAAAAAAGAGATTTCTCTATGTTTCTCTTAATATATTGGCTGCCACTTTCATGCTGGTAGGCATATACCTGTTAATCAGGCCCTATTATCAAAATTATCGCCAAAGAACTAAAATTGATGATATTTTGGCGGAGATGAAGATTACTCAGACCGACGGACAGAAATCTACATCCGAAATAGAGCCTGTGAAAGAAATTGAAGTGAGCTTTGCACCAGATGCCTATAAAGTTGATGGTGAGGAATGGGAAGATTTTGCCAAACCATCCTCTACTGAACCTGAGGCAAATACTAGAAAATTTGTCAAAGTAAAGGCTTATGGCCGACTAGATATACCCTCAATAAACTTCTCCATGCCCATCGCTGACAATGCTACCATACATTCCCTAAGGGTTGCCATTGGCCATTATAAACCCTCAGCACCAATGGGAGGAAAAGGATACTTTGTCTTATTTGGACACCGTGGGTATCGACCCGGTAACTATCTGCATCATATCCATGAGATAAAACCCGGTGATGAAATAATCGTTGTCAGCAGCGAAAATGCCTATATATATATTATGGACAGAAGTATTGAAATTGAACCATCATCATTGATGAAAAAAATTAACGAACGCACAGATCAAGCAGGGATCATAATTGTCAGTTGCACACCATTGCGCAATACCGCTACCCAAAAACGAGGATCACTTCGCTTTTTGCTTTATGGGCATTTGAAAGAAACAATATCCCTGACGGAAAACTGATCAAGAGATCTGTATATCTTACTGCATTAGACAGAGAAAACCCGGCCATCGACTGGCCAGGCTTTCTTTCAGCAAAATCATCTTATTCGGGCATTAGTTCATCTAAAGATATCTCATTTAATACTTCACGAAGAATAGCTGCCTCTTCCCTACTCAGAGTAATACCCTTACTCATTTTATCGTGATCCGGTGACCAATCGCGCAGATCAAGCTTTGCTTTACTCTCATTCCAGCTAACAAGGTTTAACTCACGATTCCAGCCTGACCTGCTGGTGCTCAAAACTGCAATATTTTTCTTAATCTCGTATTTAAACTCGGCCATGTTATTTTCCCTCCGCAATTTTTAACTTACAGTGCATTTTGCCAAACGGACAACAATGTGTCAAACTCGTCAAATAGATGATTTCTGTACCCTCCAAATCTCCTGAGCATACTCACTAACTGTTCTGTCAGAGCTAAATCTCCCGCTGTTGACTATATTGACCCAACATTTCTGACCCCATCGCATCTGATCTTGATATGATTGGTGAGCATAGTTGCGTGTTTTCCTATATGAATCAAAATCTCCCAAAACATAGAAAGGATCACCTGCCTGCCACTGAGAGCCGGTTAGCAGCGAATCATAAAGGTCTTGGAACATTCCTGTGCGATTATCGGAAATGGTGCCATCAATCAAGGCATCAACCACTCTTTTTAACCCCTCAACATTTTGATATTGCCATTGGGAATTATAATAGCTCATTGTCGCAGGGAAGTCAGCTATTTTGGGTCCGAACATGAAACAGTTATCTTCTCCTACCTGATCCAGAATTTCTAAATTGGCACCGTCATATGTACCTAATGTCAAGGCGCCATTCATCATAAATTTCATATTGCCGGTCCCGGATGCTTCCATACCTACAGTGGAAATCTGTTCTGAGATATCTGCAGCGGGGAAAATTCTTTCCGCTAATGAAACATTATAATTATGAAGAAAGACAACCCTCATATGATCATTCACATCAGAATCATCATTAATCAAAGCCGCTAACTCAGTTAAGAATTTTATTATTCCCTTAGCTCGAAAATATCCCGGTGCCGCCTTAGCACCAATGATATAGGCAACAGGCGTTATTCCGTTAGAGGTACCTTTGTCCTTAAGTTTAAAATACTGGTCTAAAATTTGCAGACCATTGAGTAATTGTCTCTTGTATTCATGAAGTCTTTTGATCTGAACATCAAACAAAAAACTACTGTCCAGTTCAATTCCCTCGTAGTCTTTAATAAAATTCACTAGTTTCTCCTTATTTTGGGACTTAATCTCTAGCAAATTTCTAATCAGCTTGGGATCATCTTTCTCTGAAGCTAAGGATTTTAACAGATTAAGATCCGTTACCCAATCTTGATTGCCTATTTTTGTCGTCAGCAGATCCGCCAGCAGTGGATTGCACATCAGGAGCCAACGTCTTGGTGTAACCCCATTGGTTTTATTATTGAATTTCCCCGGCCATTGTCTATAAAAGTCTTTAAAGAGAACATTTTTTAAAAGATTGCTATGGATAGCGGCGACGCCATTGACTGAATAACAGCTGTAGCATGCCAGTAAAGCCATATGTATCTTGCCATCATGGATAGGAGACATTGACTGAATAAGATCCTCCGGCAAATTTTTCTCCGTTAGCTCATCTTCAAACCTTTGGTCAATTTCTTTAATAATGTTCAAGATGCGTGGGAAAAGAAATTGGAAAATATTAAGATCCCATTTCTCCAGCGCCTCTTCCATCATAGTATGATTTGTAAAAGCAAAGGTCTTACGAACTATTTCCCAAGCTTCGCCCCAACTTTGTCTGTTTTCATCTATTAGTAAACGCATCAGCTCCGGGATCGCCAAGACAGGATGTGTATCATTAAGCTGAATACAGTTAAACTCCGGAAATTGTGAAAAATCTGTACCATGTGTGCGTTTGAATGTTTCCAAGACATTTTGCAGTGAGGCAGACACGAAAAAATACTGCTGTCTAAGTCTTAACACCTTTCCATCATATGAACTGTCATTCGGGTACAGAACACGGCAGATGTCTTTAACGCGGTTACGCTCAATGACAGCATCATCAAACCTTTGTGAATTGAATAAGTTAAAATCGAATTCCTGAGCCGGTTCCGCATCCCATAGTCTGATCGTATTGATATTATCAGTACCAAAACCGGTTACCGGAAGATCGTAAGGAACAGCATATACTTTAAAATCTTCATAATGGATTAAGACTTTCTCTTCACGGCGCGGTATTAGAAAAGGATACCCATCGTTATCTATCCAGTTATCCGGATATTCCTTTTGGAAACCATTCTCAATTTCCTGACGAAACAAGCCATAATGATATAATATACCGTATCCCGTCACTGGCAGATCCTGAGTAGCACTGGAGTCGAGAAAACAGGCAGATAAGCGCCCTAGACCACCATTGCCCAATCCCGGATCCGATTCATGCTCCAAGATATCCAGTAAATCATGACCTTGCTCTTTAGCAAAGTCCTGCACAACATCATAGAGATTCAGATTGATCAGATTATTGAGTAAACTTCTCCCTACCAAAAACTCTGCGGAAAAGTAATGAGCCTGCCGCTGATCATTATAAGAGCGCCGCGTAGTCTCCCATTCCGGTGCCAGCAGGGACATAATGGTACGGGAAAGAATTTGCCAGAATTCCCTTTCAGTCAAAGATGATAAATCTTTGCCATAATTTGCCTGTGATAGTATCTGCATCCTCTCGGAAAGAATCGTTTTATCCATTAGCTTCTCCTTATGGAATATTGTTTTGCCACAGCTATTATAATTGTAAGTGGCGTCGGTGACAATTTAAGGTATACTTATTTTGTCTATTGCTGATCAATCATCAGGAGTAAATGTGAAAAAAAATAGTAATGACAGTATCACAGACGCGACCAAGACATCATATTCTGTTCAGGCAGAGAATCGCTCCCTGACTCAAACTGAATTATCAGTTATAGAATTTAAAAAACGTCGCAACAATGCTATTTTACAAGAAAAGGAACGACTGTCCGGCATCAGCGGTCGTACCGCTATTATATTTGCTCTATTCATCGTTATTATCAAATTAGCTGAACAATATTTCCCGCCATTTGGTGAGTTGATTGGCGTCCACAGCTTTCGTGGACAGGCAATACTCATGTTACTCATAGTGGGGATTATCCCATTTCTGACTTCAGTACTGATCATTCTTCTGGAACGACCTGCAGCCAAATTCATCTGTGGAGAGAAGCCTTCACCTATCGCCTGCCTATTGGCGTTTTTATCTGGTTTTCCCTTGATCTTTTTTGTTTTGACAGTAGAACAATTAATTACTTTGCTTTTGTTTGATAAAACATTGGTTGGAACTACCGGTTGGAATTTATTAAATCAAGGTATACTTCTCTTTCAATCATCAGGTATACAAATTGCTCTAACCGTCTTGATTGCATGTTTAATTCCGGCTTTAGGCCTGACACTGCTTATTAACGGCTTGATACAACCTGGCCTGTCATCTGGATCATATCAAAAGCGAGCGATCCTCAGCACCGGTTTATTTGCGGCTGTGACGGCTCTGGATTTAAGATCAGTGCCGTTATTATTACTTGTATTCAGCTTTGTTAGTAAAATCAGGAGCGATAGCGATAGCCTCCTGCCTGCTGCCTTGGCTAATTTCGGTATCAATCTCGGCTGGTTAATCTACCCATTTATATATCAATTTACTGCAGATTTGTTATGGGGACAACTTCCTGGTTCAACCGGGCAAATTATATCCCAGACCTTACCCTTAATGCTTTTCTCGGCCATGCTCATACTGCCAGCTATAGTTTTTTTTACCAATACCAGAAACCGTACTCTAGCTGAAGAAAGAGAATTATTACAGCAAATTTCAACTGACAAGGAAAATGTCAGTCCAAAAAAACACAAAATTGATTACCTCTTCTTAGTTGCCAACATCATTCTGTTCGCAATTCTGATATTACAGGATTTAATTTAGGAGGATATATTATGATGGACGATAGAGCTAAGATGGATTTAGCCTTTATTCTTTCTTTTTTTAAACACTTTCTGCTCTTAATTCTAATTGCCGTCCTTCTATTTATAGGTTCACGCGCATTGGTAGTCCTGGCTCCTATTTTATTTGCTCTCGTATTGTCACAGGCGGCAGTAACTATCAGTAAATTCATCCTTAAACATTGGCAGAAAACAGGTACCGATCAAACATTGACTAAACACCCGCATCGAGTTCAGAAAAAGCTTTCAGTTTTTGTTTACATCGTGATTTTGCTTCTTCTGTTAGCACTGATCGGAGGTCTAATGTATTATCTGGTCAGCATCCTCCGCTATGTCTATTATCAATTCCCTAATCTGATTCGCGAATCGGACATTATAAATAAAATATCCGATATTTTTCATGATTCAAAGAGTTTCTTTGGCATAGAATTGAATCCTGCCATCAGCGCTAAAATTGAGGAAAGCATAATCTCTTTCACCCAAAAAATAATTGCAGCTTTACCGGGTGTTCTAGCAACAATGTTGCAATCCGCAAGCAGAATGATCTCAGGTCTGCCAAGGACAATCTTGGTTTTGCTTATTACCGTTATGGCCGGTTATTATTTCATAACCGAATCGAATAAACTCTACGCCTTGTTATTGCGTTTTATTCCTGACCGCGTCTTTGTACGCAAAATATTCTCCGTTACAAATAGGTTAACAAAAACCTTATTTCGGATATTGGGAGGATATATTGTTCTGCTGGCATTTACATTTCTGGTATCGCTAATAGGTTTTTTAATTATCGGGGTACCTAATGCAGTAACCTGGGCAATTGTAGCTGCAGTTGTCGATCTATTGCCAATTTTGGGAATCACAACAACATTAATACCGATGTCATTGTATTTTTTCATTCAATCTTCGCCTTGGCAAGCGATCGGAGTATTGATTCTAATGGTATCTATTATTATTATACGGCGATTTATTGAACCAACCATATTAGGCAATGCCATGGAACTGCATCCTATAGTTACACTACTTAGTATGATAGTCGGCATTATGATTTATGGTCTGGCCGGATTACTCTTAGGGCCTCTGGCTTTTGTGATTCTTAGAGAAATCTTCGTTGCTTTTGAAATGGAACAGAAAATTAGGCATATTTTTGCTGAATTAATGACAAAGAGAGGGCAAGCTGATTTGGACGATTAATTATACTAATCCCGGTTAGTGCGATACTGCTCAACTTTTTCCTGATGTTCTTCATAAGTTTCGGAAAAATCATTTGTGCCATCACCTTTGGCAACAAAATACAGATAAGAATTAGCCCCCGGCCAGCTTCGTTCAGTTGCAGGCCACAGCACACCTTCCAAGGCCACTGTACCAGGAGAATTAATCGGTCCCGGAGGCAAAGCAGAAATACTGTAGGTATTATACGGATTGTCTGAATATCGGTCCAAATCTTCATTTGTAACCCAAAGAATTGGTTTAAGGCCGTCTTCAACTCGCAAATAATTGATAGTAGCACAAGATTGCAGCGGCATATCCAATTTCAAGCGATTGAGAAACACCCGCCCTATTTTGGGCATTTCCGCTATCGGTCCCTCCTTCTGCACTAAAGAAGCGAGTGTTATAGCCTGGTCAAGACTTAAACCGATTTTGGCAGCTCGTTCAGAATAATTGCCGGCCCTGAGTTTAGATTCAGTATTATCGAAAAATTTTCTCAAGATTGATTCCTCTGACTCATTGATATCAAATTCATAGGTATCTGGCCATAGATACCCTTGCATCAACCATTTTCTATCCCGGTCAGAGTGTATTTCCTGAATAAAATCATAATCAATAAAGAGATTTGGTCTACGCATCATCTCATCCATGATATCTTCATTAAAACGGAGACCGGCTTTACGCATCCGTTTCTTAACCTCAGAATATGTCAGCCCTTCGGGAAATGTAATTTGCACTGGTTTGGGTTTACTAGTTAGAATCAACATCATCTCGTCATAACTCATCTCCGGTACAAGATAATGGGTCCCTGAACGATATTTGCCATCAAAACCGTTAATCTTCGATAGCATCTTGAAAGCGAATTTGTTTTTTATTAAGTTATTAACAAGCAGTATATCTGTAATATCATCCAGATCAGAGTTCCTGGGAATATAGATCTCTACTGCACCGGGTGTAAACTCCGTGATAGGCGATTTACCCTCTTCTTCAAGCAAGCGATTCAATTTGTTTAGACGTTCATTCTGAGCAGTTACGTAATTATATCCAGTAAAATAGCCAAAAACACCTACCGCAACAAGGGTTAGGATTAAAGCAAGAATGATAATTGTACGGCTAATTTTTCTGGACAATTCTGCTTCCCTTTCGGCACATTAATTAATCTATTATATCATGCCATCTCATTGCGACCACGCCAGATAATTTGAATGGGACTTCCGGCGAAGCCATAAATCTCGCGCAAGCGGTTTTCTAAATAGCGGTCATAGGAGAAATGAGTCAATTTGGGATCATTGACAAAGAACAGGATCCGCACCGGGTAATTACCAATTTGAGTGCCGTAATAAATCTTTAAATGTCTGCCTTTGTCTTGGGGGGGCGGGTGCATGATTACAGCGTCACTAATAAACTCATTCATTTGCGAAGTTGAAATTCGAAAGCCACCCGCCAAATAGGTTTCTTTGAGCAAAGACCATAGCCTACTACAATTAGATCCGGTCAATGCCGAGACAAAAATAATCGGCGCAGATTGCATAAAATGGAAACGGCGCTGGATCTCGCGCTTAAAGCCCTTGTATGCTTCTGACTTGTCCTGAATCAGATCCCATTTATTAACGGCAAATACACAGGTTCTACCCATATTCCATGCTAAACCGGCAACCTTAGTATCTTGCTCCGTGATACCCTCTATTGCATCAAGCAAAATTAGGCATAAATCTGCCCTCTCTATTGTCTGGTTGGCTCTAATTACACTGTATTTCTCTATTCGCTCAGAAACCTTGCCCCTGCGTCTCAAACCAGCGGTATCAACTAAAATAAAATTGCCGTATTCATTGCTGACAAAGGTATCTATTGCATCCCTGGTAGTTCCGGCTATTGAAGATACGATAGCTCTCTTCTCTCCTGTTAGGCGGTTAATTAGGGAAGATTTGCCGGAATTCGGTTTACCTATCACAGCTACCCGGATAGTATCATGAGGCAGATCGTTGGTAAAATCTGTAGGAATATGTGCAATAATAGCATCCAATATCTCCGCCAATCCTAATTTGTGGCTGGCAGAAACTGCATGCACCTCAGAAAAACCTAATTGATAAAATTCATAAAAACCGGGCGGTGGATCCCCGGGTTGATCAATTTTATTTACAGCAACTATTACCGGCTTGTTACTACGTCGCAACTGTCTAGCGATTTCCAGATCTGCAGCGGTCAAACCGCTTTGAATATCCGTCATAAAGATAATGACATCAGCTGTTTCAATAGCAATCTCGGCTTGAAACCGCATTTGCAACAATAAGTCATCTGTTGATTCAGGCTCTATACCGCCTGTATCAATCATAGAAAAGCCGATTCCCTGCCATTCAGCATCAGCAAAAACGCGATCCCTAGTGACGCCAGGTGTCGGGGCTACAATCGATATACGCATACCGGCAAGCATATTAAAAAGTGATGACTTACCTACATTCGGTCTGCCTACAATTGCGACTGTCGGCTTATTCATAAATCTACCTTTCTAGAAAAAAGCAACGGCTCCTACAGGCACCGTTGCTTTATGTCATTAGTATCCGGTTAGAGATTATTTTTCTTCAACAGCAACAATCTCGCGACCTTTGTAATATCCGCAGCTCTTGCAGACTCTATGGGCTGCTGCCAATGATTTGCAACGCGGACATTCCACTAAAGTGGGTGCACTGATTTTCCAGTTAGCTCGTGCTCTGCGGCTTCTCGCTTTTGACCATTTGCGTTTCGGGACTGCCATTTGTCACACCTCCATCCATTTGCTGTCCTCTCGGACACTTGTCTCCGAGCCGTTGTAGGTATAAACGGCTACTCCCGTTGAGACGCGAAATGTATTATCACTTATCTAATACTATCTTGTCAAGAATTAATCCTGCAGTGATCCGTATATAACAGTTCACTGCAGAACCAATTTCCGGGACAATCTACTTATCCAGTCCAAGCAGCTCGACGGTCTGAATTGCAATTGAGAGTTCCTCATTTGTCGGGATGACAAATACTCTAACCTTCGATCCGTCCTTAGAAATATCAGCAACCTTAGCTCTAAGGCCATCATTCTTGCTGCGATCAACCTCTACGCCCATAAACTCCAGATTTTCAAGCATTCTTGCGCGAGTATCCGTATCATTCTCACCGATTCCGGCCGTAAATACTATAGCATCGACTCCACCCAAGGCAGCAGCGTAACTTGCGATAATCTTTCTGCCTTGATACACAAACATATCTAATGCCAGCTTTGATCTTTCGTTACCCTCAGCGGCCGTTGCAGCGAGATCTCGGAAATCCGAACTAACCCCTGAAACTCCTCTCACACCTGATTCTTTATTCATGATGTGATCAATCTCATCCGGAGTCAAATTTTCCGCCTTCATAATATAAGGTACAATGGCTGGGTCGATATCACCGCAACGGGTGCCCATGGCTATTCCTGCCAATGGCGTGAGTCCCATGCTGGTATCAACGCATTTGCCATCTTTAACCGCAGCAAAGGATGAACCATTGCCAAGATGGCAAGTGATGATTCTGGTACCTTCAGCTTCGCCCCCCAGGAGTTCTACTGCCTGCTGCGATACATACATATGCGAAGTGCCATGGAAGCCGTAACGGCGGATTCCAAGCTCCTCATAATAGCGGTAGGGCAAAGCATAGATAAAGGCTTCAGCAGGCATCGTCTGATGGAAAGCAGTATCAAAGATCGCCACCTGCGGAATACCAGGCATAATTTCTTCGCAGACTTCAATACCGGTTAAATTGGCCGGATTATGCAGGGGTCCCCAGGCAAAGCATTTACGAATTGCCTGCTTAACCTCGTCAGTAACTAAGGCAGGAGCAGTAAACTCTTCACCGCCATGCAGGACACGGTGGCCAACCGCTGAAATCTCGTCAAGCTCTTTAATAACTCCATATTCTTCAGAAGTAAGTTTTTCGACCATCGCAAATACAGCATCACGATGTGTTTTGAAATCCATATTCCCTTTGAAAGTTTTGCCATCACTAAGCTTGTGAGTCATGCTGGGATCATCAATGCCGATACGCTCACAAAGACCTACACACAGGACCTCGCGTGCCTCATAATTGATTACTTGATACTTGAGAGAAGAACTACCAGAATTAATTATTAGTATTTTCATAAAATATTCCTTATCCTCCGGCTTTAGCCATTATTAATTTTGTGTACACTGGAGTACAGTTAAAGCAACTACACCGACAATGTCGTCAGCGCTGCAACCACGAGACAGATCATTGACCGGTTTGGCAATTCCCTGCAACATAGGACCATATGCTTCAGCCTTGCCAAGCCGTTCTACTAACTTATAAGCAATATTGCCGGCATTCAGGTCCGGGAATATCAGACAATTGGCATCACCCTGTACTTTACTCTTAGGCGCTTTTGATTTGCCAATTGCCGGAATGATCGCCGCATCGGCCTGAAGTTCGCCATCCAGAGTCAGATCAGGCGCCTTCTCTTTGGCCAACTTTGTCGCCTCGACTACCTTCTCGGTCAATTCACTTTTGGCGGAGCCAAAGCTGGAATAAGATAGAAGTGCGACTTTGGGTTCAGTACCAGTCAACGCCCGGAAGGATGACGCAGAAGAAACCGCAATCTCTGCCAGCTGAGCAGCGTCAGGATTTTCGACCAGACCACAATCAGAAAACAGAAAAGTACCGTTATCCCCATAGGGGCAATCAGGAACCACCATCAGGAAAAATGATGAAACTAGATTGGTACCCTCCTTAGTGCGCAAAATCTGCAATGCCGGTCTCAGTGTATCAGCCGTACTGCCTACAGCACCGGCCACCAAACCATCAGCAAGATCCTTCTTAACCATCATGACGCCAAATGGTGTTGGTTCAAGCATAGTCTCCCTAGCTGCTTCCGGTGTCATTCCTTTCTTTTTACGCATTTCATAGAATGTGTCTGCAAAGTCATCCAGTCCTTCATATGAAGCCGGATCAACAAAAGTAGCACCGGAGACATCCCAATCAGGTGCTTGTGCCTGGATTTCCTCTTGTTTGCCAATCAATATGACATTAGCCAAGTTATCCTGTAAAATCTTGGCTGCCGCTTCAACAACGCGCGGGTCCATGCTCTCCGGCAAAACGATATTTTTCTTTACCTTGCGAGCTTCAGCTTTGACATTGTCTAAAAAACTCATCTTATTCCTCCACATTGTTTATATTTAATAGTTAAAATAACACCAACAGTTAGTATAAGTTATCCTGCGGATAGATTCAATTAAAAGCGCCAAGTTTTTGACGAAGTTTTTTTGACGAAGACGTAACCTTGGCACTACAGATAGTTCTATCACCAGTTTTTCACATCAGCACGCCATCTTATTGCAGAGCCAACAAGCCTAGAACCTGATCCAGTGCAAAAATTGTCAATCTGCCCTCTTCATCACGACGAGCAAAAGCTCCAAAGAAGTCATTAGTCTGGCTGGAAACATAACTCCGGCTCAACTGCTTTACCGCCGCAGAAAACAAAGAACGGTTATCGCACACGCGCCCCAATCTCGCAGCCCAGGCGGCAAGAGCAGGATCAGCTTCCTTATCTGAACCGGAACCACTCAGAAGATGATAGGAAGCAGCAAGATGGCCATTGTTCAATTCACCCAAGATAAAACCAAGAAAATCCGCATTGCTTACTCCAACTTCAGCCAGGTGGATAGAAGTGCGCAACATACGCCAGGTTTCCGCTTGGAAACCGGATTCAATCAGCGGCATAAGTTCCTGCTCATAAGGGCTCCATCCTTCGGGCGGGAAAGGCATGCCGACTTCGTGTGGGTATTCAGCCAGTCTGGATTTCCAGCTGGCGGCAATCTCAGTCCAGCCCTGATCAAAAGCTGACAATTGTTCTAATGTCCAGAAATCAATACTTTCCACGGATACCAGAGGAATTGGCTGTTGCTCAAGGGGCACAGGATCATCAGCCGCTTTTGAAATCAAGGGATGATTGAGATTTGGTCCATAACCTTCAATTGTTGTCGGCGGTCCGGATAGAAACAAAGGCAGCAATGTATCAGACAGATCTGAAATTTCCCGGCTCAGATCTTTGGTCGGTTTATCTAGATAAGCCAGCAAGAGCAGACGCAGATAATCTTGAGTAGTAATCCAGTTTGGATCCTTTTGCCGGAAAATATTATTATTCTCCCGCTCTAGAGCATTTGCAAACAATCCGCTAATCTCATCAAAGAAAGCTTGTTTGAAATTACGACGCCATTGCTTGAATTGTCTATTCCGACCCGATTCCAACAAAGCCTGTCCAAAATATAGTTGATCAATTGCCAATATCTGATCGGCTATAATTTCAATATCAGGATCATCTCCCAAGACCAAATCAGGTTGTTTGCGCCATGCAATCAATAGACCGGTGGCTGTCTGCACTTCATCTTCCTGACTTAATTTGAGCTCAACATCGATAAGCAAATTCGTTTCGATTTGCTTTAATACCCCGGGAGCAATTAGATCGGGATCTGTCTGACCGAAATCGGCCGAATTGCCTGGCAATTCGTTTAAGGGTAACTTGACCAAATTGCGCCGAGCAATAAAATGAAAATATATATAAAGAGCAACACTTATAAGTAGCAAGCTTGCGATAAGAGGAAGTATAAAGCGTTTTTTCTCTCGCACGAAATCTTTCATATTTGCATTTTAAGCCAATTCCGCTCTTAAAGACAAAAAATATTAATAAGAATCTACTCTCTGATAGAATGTTCTAGAAGAGGAAAATGCCGTGAAGACTATAGCAGTAATTGCCGAATTTAATCCCTTACACCATGGACATGCCTGGTTATTACAACAGATCAGGAAAGTCTCACAGGAAAGATGTGGCATCATTATTATCCTGCCGGAGTTTTTTAGTCAGCGGGGTGTTCCTAATCTGCTTCCTCCCTGGACACGGACAAGAACCGCATTGGAAGCGGGGGCAGATTTGATATTGTCCTTGCCGGAAATCTATGCCTTATCAAGTGCGGAAGGTTTTGCCTCCGGAGCTATAAAATGCCTTCATAGCACCGGCATAGTACAACAAATAGTATGCGGAGCAGAAAATCCCAATCTAAATGAACTACAGCAAATCAGTGCTCTGCTGAGCAATGAAAGTTCAACGTACAAAAAGCTGCTGCAAGTCGGAATAAAAGCCGGAATGGGCTTCCCGTCTGCTAGAGAACACGCTGTAGCAGAGATCACCGGAGATCATAAACTCGCCTCATTGCTCCAGAAACCTAACAATATACTAGCAATTGAGTACCTGAAAGCTTTAGATGTTAATGGTCTAAGTTCATATATTAAGTTGCGAACTATTTCTCGTACGAACAATATATCGTCTAGCGAAATAAGACAGATATTAACGGCTCTTCTGCTTGAGGATTATCAATCCACCTGTTTTACTTTAGATCCTTCCCGTTTGCGTAAACTTACACATGAACTGGAGAAAAAAATGCCCAGCTATTCCTTGGCTAAAATTCTGGCAGCCATACAAGACAGTTCCGGACTATTGCTATTTGATCAGCTTAAATATGATGTATTTTTTGCGCTTGAACAGCACACAAATAAAAGTATTGCTGAGATTGCGCATATGCAGCAGGGTTTGGGCTCAAGGCTCCTAAATATTGTCTCACAGCCGGATATAATTGATGCAAATCTATCACACTTGATACAGGTTACCGCCTCCAGGTCCCATCCAGCAGCCAGAGTCCGTAGGGCAGTAATATCATTATTACTTGGACTGACTAACTCCGACTTAAAAGAGTTGTCAGAGCCCAACTACATCAAAGTGCTCGGTTTCAACAAAACCGGCCGTTATCTACTTCGCTTAATGCAAAAACATAGTTCGTTGCCTATAATTAGTCTTGCTTCCGAGTATGCCAGACTGGACAGCATTCCAGCACGGAAACAAGCAGAGATTTCCCTGACTGCGGCAAAACTCTGGTTACAATCAACAAATCAGAACATTAATCGCTATTATGAACAAAAACCTGTTCTGCTTTGACGAAGCTTACAGCTCAGAATAGAATAGACGAAGACTTTATCATTGAGGTACAAATTATGCCTGGATCAATTTATGATGAATTACAAGAACGTGGCTTTATTGCTCAAGTCACCCATGAGGCGGAAGTACGGGATTATCTCTCACAACCTGGTGCTACATTTTATATTGGTTTTGATCCCACAGCGGACAGTCTCCATGTCGGTCATTTTGTTCAAATGATGGCAATGGCCCATTTGCAGCGTGCCGGTCACAGGCCAATTGCTCTTATAGGTGGTGGCACCGGAATGATCGGTGATCCGTCAGATCGAACCGAAATGAGAAAGATTATGTCACTGGAAACGATCAGACACAATGTGACAAAATTTGAAAGTCAAATGGGAATGTTACTTGACTTTACTGATGGGCGCGCTTTGATGGTGGATAATGCTGAATGGCTGGCTCCTCTGAATTATATCGAATTCATCAGAGAGATCGGATCGCAGTTTTCTGTCAATCGCATGTTAGCCGCAGAAGCATATAAGCAGCGCTTAGAACGCGGTCTGACTTTTCTGGAATTTAATTATATGCTGCTTCAAGCTTATGATTTCCTTGAATTGTATCGCCGCTATGATTGTCAACTGCAAATCGGCGGCGACGATCAATGGTCTAATATTATTGCCGGTGCCGACTTAATTCGCCGCAAAGAGCGCGGCCAGGCCTGGGGCATGACATTAACACTTCTGACCAATTCCGCCGGAGAAAAAATGGGGAAAACTGTTGGTGGCGCTGTCTGGCTTGATCCTAAAAAATTCAAACCATATGATTTTTATCAGTATTGGCGCAATATTGATGATGCAGATGTAATTCGCTGTCTCAAGCTATTGACATTCTTGCCGCTGGCAGAAATCAGAGAATATGAGCATTTAGAAGGAGAGAAGTTGAATCCGGTCAAAGAGCTTCTGGCATTCGAATTAACCAAGACCATTCATGGTGAAAGCATTGCGCAGGAAGTTAACCTAACCGCCAAAGCAATATTTTCCGGTGCCGGTGCTGCCGATAGAATGCCGGAATTTACAATGCCGTCAGCAGCCCGACAAGCGCCTTTGCTCGAGTTATTAACTGAAACCGGGATTATTCCCTCACGCAGTGAAGGAAGGCGTTTAATCGCCCAGGGGGGCCTCTATATCAATAATCAGCCTGTGGAAAGTGTTGATTATATTATTTCTGATTCTGACCTGGTCGATAATGCGGTCATCGTCCGCAGAGGCAAGAAAAAGTACTACCGTCTTTTCTTCACAGAAGGTTGATATTGAAATGACTTGAGGATTCTATTTTTTGACCGGGCACTACCTTCCATACCCTGCCAAATTCTGCTCAAAATCAAGCCTGTATAATAAGCATCGTTAAGTGCTGTATGTAGAGGCTTATCGCAAGGGATTTGTAGATAATTAAGGGCGTACTCAATTGATCGCTGAGTAGAACTAGATACTTTTTCAGCTACCACAGAAAAAAGAGATTGTATGTCTATGCAGCGAAACGGATCGATAAAAGCTAAGTTATAATAGCGGAAGTTGTCCATCAGAACATTAGGATCCGCTTTTGACCAACTGCAATAGACGCTGGAAACATTATTAGCAAAAGCTCGAAAGTGCTTTGCCGCAATGGGGAAAGTAAGCCCCTGACTGAGGCTCTCTTGTTTTCTATTAGTAACACGAGATACATATTGCGACATAATGGGATATAGAACTGGTTTGACATAGGTGCTGAAGCAACCGATTTCTTGCAACTGCCGGTCCAGTTTTACAGCGCCGATTTCAATTATTTCAAACGGCAATTTTTTTTGTTCCTCAGGGGGAACGTCATTCTTAATGCCGACAATATTCCATTCCAAGTCAAAGACTATGTACTCCGTATTTCTAGCCACGCAAGAAATTAGTTAAAGAGTTCTTTTATTTTATCTAAGAAGCTCTTCCTTTCTTTATAATTCCCGTCACTCATACTTTCTTCAAAGCTCTGCAATAGTGCTTGTTGCTTTTGATTTAAATTTTTGGGTACTTCTAAATTAACACGGAATTTGTGGTCACCACGCACATCAGGACGATTAATATAGGGGATCCCTTTGCCTCTTATTGTAAAGACATCGCCGGGCTGAGTCCCTTCTTTCAATCTGTACTTGACAGTACCATCTATAGTAGGAACATCAATTTCTGCTCCTAATGCCGCCTGAGTAAAGGTCACAGGAATTTCACAATATGTTTGGACGCCTTCTCTGGTAAAGACCGGGTGGGGCCTGATCCTTATTTCAATATAAAGATCCCCGTAAGATCCGCCATCTTTGCCCGGCTCCCCTTCTCCACGCAGTGTCAGCATTTCACCTTCGTTAATACCGGCCGGCACTTTAACTTGAAGCCTTTTATTCTTGCTCCGAACACCACGTCCTCTACAGTCCGGACAAGGATTATCAATAATTTCGCCACTGCCACGACAGGCATCACAGGTCCTGCTCGTCACCATCTGTCCGAACATGGTCTCTCTAACCATCTGTACCTGACCGGTACCATGACAAGTCGGACAAGTTCTGGGTTTAGATCCGTCACTAGTCTTGCTACCGGAACAAGTTTCGCAGATATCGTCTTTATTAATTGAGATTTCCCTTTCAACACCAAAAGCAGCCTCTAAGAAATCCAGATTCATACGGTAACGTAAATTCGCCCCTCGTAATGGGCTCCGCCCGGCACTCTGCTGGCTGCCAAAACCGCCAAAGCCGCCAAAACCTCCGAAGCCACCGAAAATTGAGCTGAAAATATCGTTCAAATCAAAATGGCTGAAACCCTGGCCTGAGAAACTGTTGGGATCGACACCGGCGTGACCGAACTGATCATAGCGGCTGCGTTTTTCCTTATCGCTCAGGACTTCATATGCTTCATTTGCTTCTTTAAACTTTTCTTCGGCTTCCTGATCACCGGGATTTACGTCCGGGTGATATTTTTTAGCCAACTTCCAATAAGCTTTCTTAATCTGATTTTCGTCCGCTGATTTTTCGACGCCCAAAATTTCGTAATAATCACGTTTTTCTGCCACTTGCTCCTCCAAGCTTACATGCCGATACCCGCCGCCTTATATGCGGCGGGTATCATTTCCAAAATCATACCATAAATTGTTCTCTTACTGTAATTTACTGAGGGTCAGAACCGGCTTCTTTAAAATCTGCTTCGTAAGTTCCACCAGGGGCTGAATCTTGAGGCCCAGACTGTTCGAAATCGGCCTGATTCTGTTGTGACTGCTTATATAGTTTCTCACTAGCCTTAAATATTGATTGCTGCAGAGCTTCCGTATCGGTTTTCATAGCGTCCAGATTACCTGTCGAGATGCTGTCCTTCAATTTTGCAATTGCCTGCTCAATATCCGTGCGGTCCGCTGCTTCAAATTTATCGCCATCATCCTTTAGTAGCTTTTCAGCCTGATAAACAGCGGAATCTGCATGATTGCGGGTATCGACTTCTTCTTTTTTCTTCTTATCTTCGGCTGCAAATTTTTCCGCATCCTTGACTGCCTTATTGATCTCATCTTCACTCAAATTAGAAGAAGCGGTGATCGTGATATGTTGTTCACGATTAGTCCCCTTATCTACTGCAGAAACATTGACGATGCCATTGGCATCAATATCAAATGTTACCTCAATCTGAGGAATCCCGCGCGGAGCTGGGGCAATGCCATCTAAGTTAAATCGACCTAGAGTCTTATTGTGCTGAGCAAATTCTCTTTCACCTTGCAGGACATGAACTTCAACAGATGTCTGTCCGTCCGCTGCGGTTGAGAAGATCTGGCTTTTTTTGGTTGGAATAGTCGTATTTCTGTCAATAATTCTGGTCATCACGCCTCCCAGAGTTTCAATCCCTAAGGAGAGAGGCGTTACATCCAATAGAACCATTCCCTTAATATCACCGGACAGAACACCGGCTTGGATTGCAGCGCCAATGGCAACGCATTCATCCGGATTAATACCTTTAAACGGCTCCTGGTTGAAATAATTCTTTACTGCATTCTGTACTGCAGGAATTCTACTGGAGCCGCCGACCAGAAGTATCTTATGAATATCCGACGGTTTCAACCCGGCATCCTTCATAGTATTACGCACAGGATTCATTGTAGCTTCTACCAAATCAGAGGTCATAGCGTCAAATTTTGCTCTGCTGAGTGTTAGTTCCAGATGTTTAGGACCACTTTGATCAGCTGTGATATAAGGTAGATTGATATTCGTTGTAGTTACTGCAGATAGTTCAACTTTAGCTTTCTCAGCAGCTTCACGCAATCTTTGCATCGCCATCTTATCCAGTGAAAGATCAATCCCCTGATCTTTCTTCATCTCATCAACCATCCAGTCGACAATCTTCATATCAAAATCGTCACCGCCGAGCCGGTTATTGCCGGAAGTAGCCAGCACCTCAAAAACACCGTCACCTATTTCCAATAGAGAAACATCAAAGGTTCCGCCACCGAGGTCAAATACCATGATTTTCTGCTCAGCTTCTTTATCCAAACCATAGGCTAAAGCTGCTGCCGTAGGTTCATTAATAATACGCAGTACATCCAGGCCGGCTATTCTGCCTGCATCTTTGGTTGCTTGACGCTGGGCATCACTAAAGTATGCAGGGACTGTGATGACGGCCTGAGTAACTTTTTCACCCAGATATGCTTCAGCATCTGTTTTAAGCTTCTGTAGGACCATAGCTGAAATCTCCGGTGGCGTGTAAGTAGTACCGTCTATGGTTGTTTTCCAGGATGTACCCATCTCACGCTTAATGGACTGGATCGTGCGGTCCGGATTGGTAATGGCCTGGCGTTTGGCAACCTGACCCACCAATCGCTCACCTTCTTTTGTAAAAGCAACTATCGATGGTGTTGTTCTGTTGCCCTCAGCATTCGGGATTACCACTTGATCGCCGCCTTCGAGAACGGCCACTACAGAATTTGTTGTTCCTAAATCAATTCCAATTACTCTTGCCATAATTTATCCTCTTTCTGCTCGTTTACGAGTTATCTATTTTATATTTATATACCGTCTTGCGGTTCTATATTAATTAGCTACCTGTACTACTGAATGTCTAAGCACCCGATCATTCCTGATGTATCCTGCCATAAAAACTTCTGTTATTTCTTGTATATCTTTCGTTTCATCCTCGATATGTGATACTGCATGGTGGAGATTAGGATCAAAAGTCTCGCCTAAAGCTTTAATCTCCTGAATATCCAAGCCGGCAAATATGTCCTCCAGCTGTTTGCGAATCAACTGAACACCCTCAGCAAAAGCCAATGTCTCAGGATTAGTGCAGTCCTCAGCCAGTTCAAGAGCTCGATCAACATTATCCAAAACCGGTAAAAATTTGCTGACAACATCGGAGATGGAATCAGAATACAAGGCTTCTTTCTCTTTTCGGGAACGTCGTCTAAAATTATCGTATTCTGCTGCCAAGCGCAGGTATTTATCTTCTAATTCCCGGTACTGTTCCTGCTCATTTTCTCCTGCATCAGTTTCAGTCTCTGCAGTAGCATCTGCCTGCTCAGGAGTTTCTTCACAAACTGCTGTCTTCTGTTTCTCTATTTCTTCTAATGATGGCTGCTCTTGATCACTGCTTGCCTGTTTATTCTTTTTTTTATCCATATATCCTCCATCAGAATTTTTGTCATCTGTACCTAGTCTATATTTGTTATCATTCGTCGGTTTTACAGTACCTGGCGCGCGCTTTCATTTGCTCAGTCAGAGCACGGTTGACAAAATTAATCTGCGAGATCGTTCTTGTATAGGGCATTCTGCGCGGGCCAATCAGGCAGATTTGTCCGGAAAGTTCTCCGCCAATGCGATAAGTGGTTGTGATAAAGGAACAGTCATCCATACCGTCCAAATCAATTTCCTGACCAATCCGAACCATGAAGGCCGGCCTGTCGGCAGTATGTTTACTTTCAGTTCTATTATCATCTGAAAAATTTATCGCAACATTGTCCTGGTAGTTTTCCCTTTCTTGTGCCTGCCATTCATCAAGATAAGCAGCCACGACATGTTCTTTATGTAAAGTGGTTAAAAAGCGTTGCGCCTTTTCTATATCATGGAATTCTGGATGGTCTAATAGCGTATGAATACCTTGCAAATACATATCCAGATGTCCCGCCTGCTTTATAGAAACATAGGCTTCATATAAAACCTGATTCAGCAGCGGCTCAGGAATAGTACTGCCGTCAGCAGCCGCAGTCACAGTAACCAGAGTAATATCATCCAGACGTTTCCCCTGCAACCCGCGTTCTATAGCTGAAGCAAGTTCAACTAGCTGTTGGTCAGAAATAATATTGGGGATCCTGACAACTCTATCTTTAACAATTCCTTCTGACAATACAACAACTATAAGAGCACGACCCGGTTCAATCTGCAAGATTTTGATCTGTCGCAGAGATGAGGAACCGTAGCGTGGTGTTAAAACCAGTGATATGTAGTTTGACTGTTCAGACAATACAGCCGCAGCTTGCTCAATTAGGCTTTTCGCCTCCATCATGGCATCAGAGAGGAAACTGATAATATAATCTTTAATTTCTTTGGATAATGGTTCGAGCACAATCAGATTGTCAATATAAGCCCGGTAGCCTTTATCAGATGGCACTCGCCCTGAAGAGGCATGGGTTTTTTCCAAATAACCCATTTCCTCCAAATCAGCCATGTCATTGCGGACAGTGGCCGGGCTAATATCGAGTTTATGTCTTGTAGTCAGGACTTTGGAGCCAACCGGCTCGGCAGTCTCAACATAGTCTTCAATAATAGTCTTCAGCAGCCATTTCTTGCGTTCGTCCATCATGATCGGCTCCTCCTTCATCCATAATTTAGCACTCGCTGCTCCCGAGTGCTAAATTGATCTTATCATCTGCTTAAATGACTGTCAATATTAGAGATACAGTAGTTACAAAATCAGCCCGTTTTCACAGCTGCAAACATCACTGCCTGCAAAATTATTGAATAATTGCCATTAGACGAATTCAAGAAAAACTTGATTTGCTAAATCCAAACCCAGCCTTGTAAGCTTGATCGAGTCAACTTCCAACTGCAACAATTCTCTATTTTGCAATTTTGAGATTTGTTCAGCAAACTCCTCTGTAAGTTCCCTGCAATGCCTTTTTCGAAAGTTATGCCGGCTGACTCCGGACAAAAGTCGCAAACCTAACAGGACTGTTTCTTTCCTGGCTGCTGCTTCATCAATAATCTCTTCAACAGTTCCAGGCAAGAATTGTTCTGGCTGCCATTTCCCCTTGTCTGTGCCGCTCGAAGCAGTCTGATAATGAATATTTACGTTTTCCGACCATTTGGCCAAGGAAGCGATATTGCCACGCCTGACACCCCCCAGATAACTATGCGCCGCAGGACCTAATCCTAGATAACTGTCAGCCTGCCAATAGACCAAATTGTGTCGACTCTCCTCGCCGCAGCGAGAAGCATTGCTGATCTCATAGGGGAAAACACCCGCATCCTCCAAGCTAGATAAAACCAGATAATACATCTCACGTTCCAGCTCTTCAGAAGGCAACAAGTCGGGGCGATCTCCATACCACTTTTCAAATGGTGTTCCTGCGGCAATGGTCAGGCTATAGTATGAAATATGACCTATTGGCAGTTTGGTAATAACAGACAGCGTTTCCTGCAGATCAGCCAGTGTTTGTCCCGGCAGGCCAATCATCAGATCAACAGCAATTCTATCAAATCCGGCTCTCTCCGCTCGAAGCACATCTTCAATACAAGAATCTACAGTAGTTCGGCGACCCAGCATTCGCAGCAGGCGATCAGACGTGGATTGCAAACCGAAACTGAGGCGACTGACCCCCAAAGAACGTAGAGAAGGAATGTCTTTAATGCCGGGATTAGCTTCCAAAGTAATTTCTGCCTCTGTGCAAATACCGAAAGTATTACTGATAAGACTTAGCTGCTCTGACAGCAGTGAAAGCGGTACCAATGAAGGTGTACCGCCTCCGTAATAAATGGTCTGCAAAGGACTTTTAGAAAAGGCTCCGGCTGTAGCAGCCATGTAGGATAATTCTATTTCTTTCAAGATGCCTTGATGCCATTGCTGCAGACTTGATTCTGCAAAGGGTACAGAATAAAAATCACAGTAATGACATTTATGCAGGCAGAAAGGAACATGGATATAAAGTGCTGTTACTTTCTGTTTGGCTGCAAAGGTATTCTGCAATTACATCTCACTCTCCGAATCGGGAGTATTCATAATGAATATCCTCTCACTTTCTGTTCAATTTGAAGCCGGCCGGTTCCCTTTGCATGGCTTTCACAATAATAAAAGCGGTATTGTTAATACGCTGTTCTAATCTGGGCAAATCACGCATAGCCACAGTTGTACTTGCAGTATCACTATTGTCCGCATTGATAGTACTATTTCCATTTTCAGACGGCGCCTGAGAGGGCTGAGGCGAAGGCGTAAGGAAGAAATCGTCTCTGGCCTCGCTTTGGGCCATATCCATAAAGAGTGCTGTAAGATAAGTTGAAGAATCGAAGGGAGTGCCGGAAATCCTGCCCTCAGTGCTGCTGAAGCTGGGGTTGCGACTTTCCAGTCCCAATTCTGCTAGATCATTAATATTGTATTCACCGGATTCAAAATAAACAATTGGTATATTTGCCAAGTCAAATGGCGTATGATCTGAAACTTTCGAGGTCCATTCCGAAAAAATGCTTATTCCGCCTAAACCGGCATTAACCCGCAAAGCCGATTGATTGGTATACAAGGAATAGCCGTTATTAGTATTTAAACGGTAATGGTAAAAAACGTCAGTTGCCTCATATAATTTTCGTCTCATATGGTAATCTTTCTGATTGCCAGTTCTGACGGAATTTGTCCCGGCGTGGGCATAGACTTTATCGCCGGCAAAAATTGCTTCAACATTGTACATCGCCTCAAGAGTTGCTCTTTCTTCAGAATTAAGGCTGGATAAATAGGCTTTGGCTCCAGCCTGATTATCAGTTCCGGCACCAAATAAAACAAAAACAGTGTCAAAACCGGGCGGATCATCGCGCATTGCTCCGGCTACAGATAGAACACAGGCAACGCCCGAGGCATTATTATTGATCCCATCATAGGTTCTATAGCCCACAGGTATGGGTATTTCCCGCTCCATCTGCCAGCCTGGTTTGTCAATAAGATTATCTTCCTCTGTCATCTCTACAGAGATATCTTCCTCCGTTGTAGTAGTACTGATTGCTTCTTCCGGTGCTTCCTGTCCACCGGAAGACTCGCCGCTTTCCTCATCGGATTGCTCTGCAATGTCCTGATTAGTTCTGAAATCCGGACCAGTTACCAATACATCATAATGAGCTCCTACAATGCTCCATTTGTTATCCAGACATTCTGAAGTCTCTTTCCCATCCGCATCAAGCTTAATAAACCCACTGCCTTCAAGACGGCAGATGATATTTTGCGAATGCCGGATCTGACCACTATCACTCCTATAATCAAACTCCTGCATCTGCACTTGGAAACCAAGCTCCTCAAAGGCGGAAGCGATCATCAAGGCTGCCGCTTTTTCCTGATCTGATCCGGGACTCCGATAAGGATAGCTCCGTGCTAATTCCAGAGCAAAATCAGAGCCTACCGTACCGTAATCAGCATATCTAATTATCTTATCCTCGCCCAAGCTGCAACCAACAATTGACACAGCTAATAGGAAAAGAAGCATGACAAATAGAAATCTACAATATTTCTTATTCAGTGTCGAACAATAGAACATATGTAAGAAGCCTCGTAAGTTTATTTTGTCTTGCCTTTATAATAATTTTAATTTTACTTGTAAGTTTTTGTTACTGCAAACCTAACTAATTTGACAGTGCACTTAAAGCATCTTTCAAGCTATAATAAATTATGCATGCGGGGAAAACTAATGAGGGCTTTGTATAAAATTAAGAAGTCAAAATTATTCCTGGATCGAAAGCGAGTTTGCTCACTCGGTCTAGCGTTGCTGTTATTCGGATTATCAATTGCTGCCCCCAGTTCTGCCATTCTGGCTGCGCAGTTGCCGGCTCTTTCTGAGGAAGCCTTTAATCAGTCTCTAATTTACCGTAATCTTAAGTTCGAACACCAGCTCCTAGGAGTGGGTGTCTACGACACAAAATGGGAACAGTTTCTATATGGTGATCAGCTCGAAACAGTGCTGCCAGTACCTAGCGTTTCCAGATTGATATTGCTTGGCCTGGTTGCTGAACGCTTTAACCAGGATGATTTGATCACTATCAGTAGCAGTGCGGCAGTTGCTGACCGCAATCTGACCGCACAGTCACCGGACAATATTTCGTTATCGGGAGGTCAACAATTCTCAGTCGAATATTTGGTTTATCGCATGCTTTATTATCACTCTGACGGTGCTGCAGTCGCTCTGCTGGAAGCCTTGGCAACAAATACCGAGGAGGGAATCCGCCTACTCAATCAACAAGCAGAGATCATTGGATTGACGAAGACTAAAATATCTTCGATCAGATCGCATTCGTATAACAATGATATTGCTGATATCAGTCTGGCACAGAATACATCAACTATCTCTGATCTGATCAAGATCATGCTTAGTTATCGCAATACACCTAAAGCTCAAACTTGGCTCAGTACTTATGAAACTTTCCTGACAGTTGATTTTGATGGCCAGCGCTTAGTGTCTTTGCGGTCCCCCATCTATCGTCTTTGGAGTCTAAGTGAAGGACAAGTGAATCAGGCATACAATGCACAAGATAGTACCAGCCTAACTTTAACTTCAGGCACAACTAAAGAGGGACATAATATCATTACTGCTTCTATCGCTGCGGACAAGTCAAACATGATACAGGATGTAATCCGATTATACAGTGTGATCGATAATTATTATGAAGAAACGCCTCTGGTCAGCAAAGGTGAAAAAATGGCAGGCCTAAAGGAGCGGGCGGAAAATGGCGATGTATTCAATCTGGTTTTTCTGGAAACAATTAATTATCTTCATCCGGAGGACGATCTGTTTCTGACTCAGGATATCGAGTATCAGGGCAATCCGCCTTATTTACTGCCGTTGACTGCCGGTACAATCACTGGCAAGGCAGTATTTTCCCTGAAAAACGGTATGAAAATTTCCGCTAATGTCGGGCCGGATAGAGATATTCTATCTTCGCGGTCGCAGGTAGCTTATTTTCTGCAGAATCTTAATGCAAATCCGAATCTGGCCCGGCTCCTCCTGTTCCTAGTAATACTTTTGATTTTATTGCTGAGCTTTGTTTTGCTACGTAATCTATTGCGCATATTTTATTATTGGCAGGCGATTCGGAGCTCTAAACGCCGCAATTAGCTGTGCTTTTTAATCCGCTCCAGCCAAATCTGAGTAAGTCTGCCCAGTAGATATGAAAACACCAAAAAAATAATTTGCAGTAGAACAATAATAACTGCCCATAATGCCAAACCATCAAGACCTTTAGTATCAATTAGTAGTCTGTCTATTCCTACGATCCAAAGAACTGCGATTATTAATATAGTCATTATCAAGTGCAGGAGCAATAGAGCAGTGATGCGCGGCAGCTTAGATTGCAGGAATAGGAACAAAAGTGGAAACAGACCAAAAAAGGTCAGGAAAGTGAGACTTTTGATAACACCGGGCCATAACAAAGCCAGGACAGCGACAGCGAGATAGACGGTAAAAGCAGCTCTCTTGCCCCATTCCAACCAAGAAATAACGATACATAAGGAACTAATTGCTAAAATAAAAAAACGCCCCGTGGGCAAATAGGCCGATAAAATAATCATACCCCAGGCCAGCGCAGTCAGCATACCGTTCATAGCTATCCGCTTGGAAAGATTTGTCTTAGTGCTAACCATAATTCTGTCAACAGAAAATTCTGTCTTTACATGCAGGCACAGAGATCTCCGCCCATACATTCACAGCAGCTGTCAGCACAGCACAGACAGGCAAGATCGTTACAGCAACTGGATTGACCAGATCCATAATAGGTCCGGCCAAAGGGATTGTGCGGCTGTCCCTGTTGCTGACCATACCAGGGATTGTAGCCTCCTTGCTGCTGTTGTGATTGGTGGCCAGCTTGCTGATTGCCGGATGTCAGTTCATCATATGCCTCATTAATTTCCTGCATTTTCTCTTGTGCCAGATGCTCCAGAGGATGATTTTTGTAATGATCCGGATGGTATTTCTTGACTAATTCACGATAGGCACGTTTAATTTCGTCCTCGCTGGCACCGGGACGAACTCCTAATACATCATATGGATTCTTTCTTCTTGCAGCCATTTAATTCTCCATCTCCAGTCCAGATAGATCAAAGCTTAAGCAGCTTCTCCCCCCTCATTACAGTCTGTCTTACTGCGGGCAATCCTCTCACAATCACATTGTAAATAATTGTCCCGTCTCTTTCATATGGCAGTAGAGCAAAAATTCGATCCAACTCGACTTCTTCAATAATTAACATTGAATCCGCCTGTTCCCTGGCAGCTTCAACAGACAAGCCTGCAAACGGATTCCATTCATTATTATGTAGATCTTTCTCCAGATCGTCAATCGCATCAATCAGATAAGCCCAGCAGCCTAGGCGGGCACCAGCAATAGTAAGTGCTTGTACTATTTCATCTGAGAGAACCGGTATTACCTGCTGTGCGCCTTCGGCAAAAATTTCGGCTAAAATAGAGCTGAATTTTTCTGCTACGGCTGGATCAGGGATACCTGTTTCAGCTGCTGTCAGCTCCTTGATACCGCAAGAAATTGTTTCGCCAAGTTCGGGATAGACTGTTAGTACCCGTTTTCCTGCTGAAGCCAGACCAAGGGAAAGCACTCTGCCTCTGATTTTCTTTTCATCAGCAGCATCATCCTGCGCTTTCAACCAGGTTAAAAGTACAGCCATATCAGCAGAGAAACTTAAAGCAATATGATCCCTGAGGATGGGCTTCTTCTTAAAAGGATTAAGGATACATGTCTCAGGCGCAACTACTGCATCATCAGCAGATAAAGCCAGCAATAACAGGGCCAAAAAAGTCAGATCGTAGGACACTGCCAGACGGGGGATCTGTCCGTGGCGTTCAGATATAGTTTTGCATATGCCGCAATAACAAGCTCTAAAGCGGGCAAATTCCCTCATCAGCAGTTCCGGTTTGTCTGGTCTGATATATCCGAACATTTAATTATCCGCTTAATCCGGTCTGTATGTTTCCTTGAGCGTCACTACTCTGTTGTAGACAGGTTCTGCAGCAGTGCTCAGTTTTGAATCCTCCTTGAAATAGCCCAGCCGCATGAATTGGAAGCCGGTTGGACTATCCATAGTTCTAATAGCCGGTTCTAATTTGGCATGTGAAATGATAGTTATAGAATCCGGGTTTATCAGGTCTTTGTAATCAGCGTCATGCGCATCAGGATCGGGTACTGTGAATAATTTGTCGTAGAGATGGATTTCTGCATCCAGACAGTCTCTCTGATTGACCCAATGAATAGTACCTCTTACTTTAGTACCGTCCGGCGCAACTCCTCCCCTGCTTTCAGGCAGGTATTCTGCTGTCACTTCGCTGACTTGACCGGAGTCATCTAATTTATATCCGGTACAGCGAATTACATAGGCGGCCCGCAATCTGACTAGATTGCCGGGATACAGGCGGAAATATTTACGAGCAGGTTCAATCATAAAATCATCGCGTTCGATCCATAAATCGCGGGAGAAAGTAATATCATGACTGCCATGCTCAGGGTTAAAGGGATGGTTCTCAACAGTAAAATTCTCTTCTTTGTCGGCCGGATAGTTTTCTATGGTTAGCTTGATGGGATCCAGCACTGCCATCACTCGCTGAGATCTCTCGTTCAAATCCTCGCGGACACAAAATTCCAAAAAGTCAAATTCTACAGTTGACGGAACATTGGATACTCCATTGCGTTCATTGAATTTAAGGATAGCTTCCGGAGTATACCCCCTTCTTCTCATGCCACACAACGTCGGCAAGCGAGGGTCATCCCAACCATCAACTATTTCCTCTTCAACCAGGATCCGCAGCTTGCGCTTGCTCATGACAGTGTAATTGATACCCAATCTGGCAAATTCTACCTGCCGCGGTCTGCCTGGCAGATCACAATTACTTATAACCCAATCATAGAGTGGGCGATGGTCTACGAATTCTAAGGAACAAAGCGAATGGGTGATCCCTTCCATGGCGTCGGATATCGGATGAGAGAAGTCATACATCGGATAAATAAGCCAATCATCGCCGGTGCGGTGATGTGTTTCCCTCATGATGCGATATAGCACGGGATCGCGTAAATTCATATTCCCTGAACTCATATCAATTTTGGCCCGTAGTGTCATGGCTCCATCAGGAAACTCTCCTGCCCGCATTCTGCGAAACAGATCCAGACTCTCCTCCGGGTCGCGATCACGCCAGGGCGAAGGTTTACCTGGGCTGGTCAGTGTGCCACGGTTCTCACGCATCTCGTCAGCTGTCTGCTCACAAACATAGGCCAGATTGATTTTTATAAGGCGTTCCGCCTGGCGATAGGTCTCCTCAAAAAAATCCGATGCATAGAAAAAGCGGTCATCCCAGTCATAGCCTAGCCACCTGACATCTTCCTTAATAGCTTCTACATAGCTCACGCATTCTTTACTGGGATTGGTATCATCCATTCTTAGATTACATAGGCCGCCATATTTCTCAGCTGTGCCGAAATCAATATAGATTGCTTTAGAGTGACCAATATGAAGATAACCATTCGGCTCGGGGGGAAAACGGGTATGGATTTTAAGTCCATGGTGTCTCCCGTCGGGAGCAAGATCCTGATCGATAATATCGTGGATAAAATTCCTGCCCATCAGTTCAGTTGTGTCCTCTGTTTCATTTATTAGATCTTCTGTCATCTGTTTTTTCCTTTGCATGAATATTCATTCCAATATTGGATTGGATAATTATAGCAGAGTATTTCCGAAATAATACTCCATAATAAATTTTTTTGCTTAACTGTTTTGCTGCAGAAACACTAACGCCTGTTTTAATCGCTGTAGAGATTCAGCCTGATCTAAAATTAACATCAGTTCTACGGCACCCCCGGGAGTCACTGAGCGACCGGACAGACTGGGCCGTATAGCTCCCATTACCTGACCAAGTTTATACCCGCTGTCCGTAACATATGTTTGAATAACTGCTAATATCTCATCATGTTCCCAAGTGGTGACCTGACTGAGTCTTGGAATGAGGTCAGTCAATATAATCGCAGCCGTCTCTGGTTGTAATTTAGACCGCTTTTGTCTATACAGATCCAGATTGAGCGGATCGGCAACAACAAAAAAGTCTATTTGCTCTGAAATATCGGATAAGCGAGTCAGGCGAGGCTGCAGTAGTTCAGCCAGAAGCGGGAGATTATAGTCCTGATTGCCGAACACCTGATCAGTCAGCGGCTTGATCAGATTGGCAAAGTCTTGCGGCTGCATAGCACGCAGATATTGCTCGTTGAACCAGTCAAGCTTGGCCATGGAGAATACTGCCGGGGACTTACTAATGCCGGAAATGGAAAAGACTTGTTCCAGATCCTGAAGTGAATATATCTCACGGGTATCGTCTCCGGGTGACCAGCCTAAGAACGCGATATAATTGATAATTGCAGCAGACAAATAGCCGTAATCAATCAGTTCGGCAAAGCTGGTGGCGCCATGACGCTTGGACAATTTACTGCCGTCTTCACCTAAAATTAAGGGCAAATGAACATAGACCGGAATCTCCCAACCCAGGGCTTCGTAGAGCAGATTATACTTCGGAGTTGATGAGAGATACTCGGAACCACGAACCACATGTGTGATTCCCATAGTATAATCATCAATTACATTGGCAAAATTATAAGTCGGAAAACCGTCAGACTTAATGAGAATCTGATCTTCGAGCTCCTCATTGGCAACTGAAATTTCACCGAAAACCTCATCAATGAAAGTTGTAAAACCGGTCAGAGGCATTTTTTGACGTATTACATAGGGCTCACCTGCTGCCAGGCGAGCTGTGATTATCTCCTGCGGCAGATCACGACATTTTCGGTCATAGCCGGCAAACTCTTGACCAGAAGTCCTTTCTTTGTCACAAAAACAATAATAAGCCTTGCCCTCACGTAATAGTTGCTCGGCATAGGGCAGATAACCTGACTTGCGTTCTGACTGCACATAGGGAGCATAGGGTCCCCCCAAATCAGGTCCCTCATCATGATTTAGACCGCATGCCGCAAGCGTCTGATAGATTACTTCGACTGATCCCTCAACTATTCTCTCTTGATCAGTATCTTCTATACGCAGGATAAACTGACCGGAGTTTGATCTGGCAATCAGATACGCATATAAAGCGGAACGCAAATTACCAATATGCATAAAGCCGGTCGGACTTGGAGCGAAGCGGGTGCGAACAGTTTTTGATTTTGACATCTGAATCTCCTCGTATCAAGTCAAATGAGCGCATCAATAGGATATGCCAAGAAATTTCTGTGCATACTCGGAGAACCTGCAAAAAACAGGTTCTAGTAATGTTGAGCGCGTTTTATTTTTTTGGATGTGTTCTTTTCAAATTCTTCGGTGCGTATCTCGATTCTGCGCACTGCTTTATAGGCAACCATATTCTGGTTAACTTCTTTGACAACATCTTCCAAACGAGCTTTTACTTCAGGTGAATCCAGCTCCTTGCCTTTTAGCTCCTCGATCTGATCTATCTGTTCCCTGTCCGGGAAAATAATGGCCCTAAGCAGCATATGGCCATCTTCTTCTATAGCATGAACAACAACTTCCTTGATCAAGGGATTTTCCAGCAGTAGAAATTCAATCTCCTCCGGGAATATATTCTTGCCATTACTGGCTACAATCACATTCTGCTTGCGCCCGGTAATAATGACAAAGGAATCTTCATCAATGTAGCCAATATCACCAGTGTGGAAGAAACCTTCCTTATCAATCGCTTCGGCTGTCAGCTCAGGATTCTCATAATATCCCAGCATTACATTGTGGCCTCTGCCGACGATCTCGCCATAGCCGTTTTCGTCCGGATTGACAATTTTCACTTCCACCCCGGGCAGCGGAAGACCAGCTGAACTGTCATTATAATATTTATCTCTATTCAGAGCCAGGATCGGAGCACATTCTGTCAGCCCATAGCCCTGGAAACAGTGAATTCCGAGATCTCGCAAATTGCTAAGTAAATCGGCCGAAACAGCAGCGCCGCCGACAATCAAAAATTGTAAGTTCGGTCCGAGCAAGGCATGGATGTCTTTAAATATTTTTTTGCGGATATCAATCCCGATTTTCATTAAAAACCGTGATAGCTTAAGGCCAAATTGGAATTTTCTCTTGACTTTAGGATCAGAATCTATCTTGCGCATGATGCCATTATAAATACTCTCCACGATCAGCGGCACCATCAGGACATAGCTCGGCTGAACTTCTTTCAAGCTGGGCAGTATATAACGTAAACCGGGACAAATAGCAACTGTAGTACCCCGATAGTATTCACACAAAAAGCCGCAAGTACATTCATAGGTATGGTGAATCGGCAGGATAGAAAGACATGTATATTCCGGCCCGATATAGACCATCGAACACATTCCCATCAAATTGGTACAGATATTGCGATGACTGAGCATGACTGCTTTGGCATTAGCCGTAGTTCCTGAAGTAAAGAGAATAATTCTCATCTCATCAGGATCGATCTCAATTTCGTCATAGCTGAGATTGCCTTCATTCCTAATCTCATAGCCGCGTTCCAGCAGATCCCAAAAATACAGACTACCCGTCCCATCAGCAGGCGGATCCATAGCAATCGTCACAGGAGGCAAATCATCTTTGACTGCTCCCAGATTAGTATAAGCAACATCAGAATAGACCAAAACATCGATCTTAGAACGTTCGATCATCATTTTGAGCTCCGCTGCCGGGAGTTCTTTGTCCAATGGAATAATGATTCCCGTTCCACATACTGTTGCCAAATATGTGATATACCATTCATATCTGGTTTCACCAATTACTCCAACGCGTACACCTGCAGGAAATTCTTGATGTAAATAGCTGCCGAAGGCCTCAAAATCTTCTGCCGCTTTGGCAAAACCAATGGGCAGATATTCTTTCTCGTCCTTGCGCTTTTGCTTGAGTTCAGGATCATGCGGACTTATTTTCCCTGCCGCCACCGGATCCTTGGTCAGGTAAGCATTTTTATACGAATAAAGCACTCTGCTTTGCCTCACCATATCTTTAAGATCACGGATCTCACGCACTTCATATAAGGGATAATTATAAATTTTATTCTGTTTTTCCATAATTCCTCTCAATTCATCTTCTAAACTAAAATACATCTTAACTCTAAAAAGCAATGATCACACTAATAGAGCAATAAATAAAGTTAGAATCCTCGGCCACCCCCGCCATGCGAACTGCCACTGGAACCTGAGTGACTGCTTGAGCTTCCTCCACCACCGCTACCGCCGCCACCGCCGCTACTGCTTGAACTGGTGGAAACGCGACGTACATCAGTATCTGTACGAATATATTGATCCTGCTTCAACATCTCATTTATCTGAGATCTAGTTTTGACATCATAGATATCAGGTACTGTCTGTGAGGCATAGCGGATTCTGGTTCTAACATAGAAAACCAGCGCAATTGCCGCGGAAATTAACAGCGCCCGCTTCAGCTCGATCCCGGTCAGATACTTCTTTGTCAGCAATTTAGTCGATCCGGCAGTGCCACTGGCATCCCAGCCTTTTTTCAGATTCAATTCAACCTGGTCTAGAAAGATATAAGGTGCCATACTGTAGTCGCCTTTGGATAGATTAGCATATTTGAAGATCTCATCCAGCAAATGCTCAATTCTGGCATCAGTAAATAGAGGTATCATCCTGCCGGTCGTCGAAATCCAAACCTGCCGGGGATCGAGAGAAATCAGAAGCAGGACTCCGTCTTCTCCGTATTGATGATAATCAAAAAAATCATCTGCATAATCCCTGGCCCAGATCTGATCTGACTTATCCCTGGTATCTTCCGATAAGCGCGAAGAGTCGGCAGTAACAATTACCACGCTCATCTCATATTTGTCAGAAACTGCCTCTGCCTTTCGGGTCAGCTTTAATTCATCTTTCTCTGAAAATAAATCAGCCTGATCAACTACCAGAGGCGACCTAGGTTGCCCGGGAACATCCTTAGCAGCCTCTTTTCTGGCCTCTGCACCTGCTTCATCATGTGATTGGGCCACAAAAGGTGTGAGTGACTTTTGTGACTGCTGAGGCTGATAGTTGCTTTTAGCAGGTCTTGGGCTTAAAGGATGATTCGAAGCCGGCAAGAGAAACCATAGCCCTACGAGAATAGCCAATCCAATCAAGAGGATCTTATTCCATCTGCTCTTGTCAAAACTAGGTACACTATCTTTAAAGTCAGATACAATATTGCGCTGCTGATCTGCACTGGCAATTTTGCCACCTTCCCAATTAGACTGTGTCATATGAAATACCCCAAGATTAACAATATAGTAGTCAGCACTGCGCCTAGGATCACCGTAGCTAGCAGCAGACGTTTATTGCTGACAGGCAATCCGCCGAAAGTCTGACCTGTAACACCATTCATGCAGAACAGATAAGTTATATCATTTCTCCTGTAGGTCAGCAGCCAGAAAGGGTACATCAGCAATCTCCAATTGCTGAGCTCCAGGGGAGTAAATTCTATCCGCGGGTTTGTGCTATCAAAGTCCATATTGATGCTGTTTTCCAGCGCTCTGGGAGCGCCCGCATGGATCTTAGTGCTAAATTCCGCTTCGGCCTGTTCGCGCTCTACATTCTTCATTTCTGCGAAGAAACCCTGCAAAAAAGCGGGGTGAAAAGTTTTAACCTCACCTGCCGAGAATGGCTGGGCACCAATTACCAATTGCTCTGCGGCTTTGTCATTGGCCAGCGCGGTAATGTCATTGGACTCAAAGAGGCCTTCCCGGTGGATCTCATAAATTCTCTTAGTCGTGGTAATATACTCTCCGCTCCGGCTTTCACTGGTATCAATGCCTTCACCTGTGATGCGATAGTTAGCTTTGCCGTCAGCCTGCCAAAAAGGCAGATAAACTCCATGTAGTTTCTCCAGATGCTCCGGAGTGCCGAAATCGCGTGGTGTGAACTTCTTCCCTTTCGACCAGCTCAGAAAAGCTTTTACAACTTCTTCTTTATCCACAGCAAAGGGAACAACACCATCCGGAGCGAATCCTTGAGCTATTCGCGGTGCCAGAACAACCGGATTGTGGCAATAAAAACAATAAGTTGCCAGCGTCGTATCATCCGTCCAGACATTGGCACCGCAACTGCCGCAACTATAGCCATACAATGGCTCCTGCGGCATCTCCGCAGCGGCGACGTCAGGTTGACTGGCCTGCTCCTCCTGATACTGTCTAATCAGTTCGTCCTGGTCAAAAACACTGCCACAGTATTCACAATGGATCTGACTAGCACCTGGGTCAAAAACCATCGGCCCTGCGCAAGCAGGGCATTTTATTGTTTGAGCATCTGCCATAATTAACTCCCAAGATCGTTTTGGGCAGCTTTAAAAATTCTTGCAGGCTACCCTCTGATAATTATACTCTTAAATTAATACATTGTAGTTACTTTTGACTCCACAAATATTAGTGCAGATCCCTAATTTTGCCAACTCCATTTCCTGTCAATTAATGACTTATTAGTTTTCTGACATCACCACTAAGTCTAGTTAGATTAATTCTGTCAAAATAATCCAGTATGGCAACCGCATATTTTCGGGAAGAGCCAATTTGATCACGGAAATCACCCAGCCTTAGCTCACCAGTTTCACGCAAAATGCTAAGCGCGAGCTCTCTGGCTTTCTCGATATTGTCTCTGTGCATAACGATTTGCGCATTAAGTCTGATCAGCAGCCCCCTGCTGAGCAGGCCAGATAAGAGACTGTTGGGATCTAACTTGTGATCAATTTTAGCCAATATCTGTTCCGTATCATCAGGACTAAAGCCCTGTTCAAGATAAATGTCTAACAGCTCCTGCTCGGCACGTTCTTGAGCCGGTGTCAGAACAATGCGGAAATCAGGCAACGAAATTACGCCCGCAGTTTCCACAATTACTCCCCGGTCAAGCAGTAGTGAGATTATGCTGTCGCTATGATTTAATTTAGCTTCCGGTAAAATCCGTGTTCGCAGTTCTTCCCTTTTAATTCCAGAACTGAGCGGGCTCTCTTCATGATGCAATGTCAATACATTAATCACAATTTTCTGCAAATCTTCAATAAATTTCGAACTCAGAACGGTCTGATCACGCAAGATGAAAACCATTTTGTCGCTCTCTAATTGTTCCAGGGTTGCTTTGACCTTCTCAGACGGCAACCGATCTGCACCGGCTCTTTTTAGAGCCGATTTCAGATCACCAAAGTGGGGGCTGGCAGAATCAATAGCTAGTATCAATCTTTGTCTTATATTATCTGTAGCTAAAGATTGTAGGCGCTCTGTCCATTGCTGGGAATTAACCTTGATAGTAACCGGTGCTGGATCAAGGACAATCCCGCCACCGACAGTGTGTAAGGGCGAAAAGAAGCGCAAGATAAAACGGTCGCCATACGATGCAACAATATTATCATCGACAGACAATCTCCCCCAGCCAATCTGTCCGGGCCACAGCTCATTGCAGTCAAATAAGCGTAGGCGCGCTATTGTCTCACTAGCACCATGATGTAAATGTAAATATGAACCGGACTTAACGGTATATGGTGAATTAGAGAGAATTTTGATCTTAACATCCAGTATCCGGGACGGTATTAAACTGTGAGATTGGGCCAAGACTTCGCCACGTAATACATCAGCACGGGAAATAGAGGCCAAGTTTATAGCAGCCCTTTGCCCTGCAAAACCGCAGATCTGGTCTTGACCATGGATTTGAATGTTACGAACTCTAACTTCAGTCTCTGAAGGATACAGCATGACTGTTTCGCCAACTTTCACTTGTCCTTCGATTATGGTACCGGTAACAACAGTACCAAAACCCTCCATACTAAACACCCGGTCAATAGGTTGGCGAAACGGTAGTAATGACTTTGTACTGTCAAGCTTGGTCAGGATGGATATGATCAATTCACGCAACTCAGTAATACCATCGCCTGTATAGGCTGAAACTGCACACAGAGGAGCCTTCTCCAGAAAAGTACCGGTACAAACGGAGCGAATATCATCCTGCACCAGTTCCAGCCATTCCGAGCTGACAAGATCTTTTTTTGTCAGGACGATTATACCCTGGGGGATACCCAACAACTGCAAAATATCCAGATGCTCCCTTGTCTGAGGCATTACACCTTCATCGGCAGCTACAATAAGAAGTACCAGATCAATGCCACCTGCACCAGCCAGCATATTGCTAATAAATTTTTCATGTCCCGGAACATCAACAATACCGGCTTTGCCGCCGTCGGGAAGATCCAGCCAAGCAAAGCCTAAATCAATCGTGATTCCCCGCTTCTTCTCTTCCTTGAGACGATCAGTATCAATTCCGGTCAGAGCCTTGATTAAAAGTGATTTGCCATGGTCAACATGACCTGCTGTTCCAATTATACTGTGTTTCATTGTCTCCCCTATCTGCCAAAATATTGTCAAGAGACCTTCAAGAGCATGTTCACATGTATTCGCTATTTCATAATATTCAAGCTTGCTATTTTAATAGCTTCTGCCAGTACATATAGATCATCGTCATCGATACAGCGCAGATCAAAGATCAACTTACCATCATTAATATAGGCGACAACAGGTGGAATCCCTAATCTCAACCTTTGCTCAATATCAGTTAGTGAGCAGACTGTGGACTCAGCAGGAATAGCCACAGCCCAAGAAGCAAGAGTAACGCCGGGAGCCGAACCGGCGCCGATTTCACCACAGCATGGAATTAGCTGTGCTTTTACATTTTTTGATAGCAATAAATCAAGCAAATTCTGGGCACGTTCTTTGATCTTGTCCTCGGAAACAGTCAATAGACGGTAGAAAGGTATATCTTCAGATAGTGAGTCAGGATCTTGGTAGCTTCTTAGCGTTGATGTCAAGGCCGCCAGTACTAGCTTATCAACACGGAGCACTCTCAGCAGTGGGTTTTTGTGCAGTTTTTGTACAATGTCAGATCGGCTCAGAATTATGCCGGCCTGTGGTCCACCCAGCAGTTTATCGCCACTGAAGCAGACTGCATCTACCAATCCCAGAACAGAAGGTGTCAGTTGCGGCTCAGCAGCTAGAATGGCCGGCGGCTGCGGATGCAGCAGACCGGAACCCAGATCATAAATTAAAGGCAGACCGGTTTCCTTGGCCAGATCAGATAGCTCGGCTAAGCCGACCTCTGAGGTAAATCCTTCAATCCGGAAATTCGATCTGTGGACTTTCAGTAGAGCAGCGGTATTTTCCGTAACAGCCGCCGCATAATCCGAGAGGCGGGTTCGGTTGGTAGTTCCGACTTCTTTAAGCAGAGCACCGCTCTGAGTCATAATTTCCGGGATGCGAAACGAACCCCCGATCTCAACCAGCTCGCCACGTGAAACAATCACTTCCTTACCTTTGGCCAAAGTATCCAGTAACAAAAGCAGCGCTCCGGCATTATTGTTTACAACTAGAGATTCTTCCGCGCCGGTTAGCTTATTCAGAAGATAACTAACATTATCGCAGCGGTTACCCCTGCTGCCTATCTCCAGATCAAATTCCAGATTATTGTACCCGTGACTGGTTTCAATGATGGCTGTGATGGCAGAATTAGATAGCGGCGCCCGCCCTAGATTAGTATGCAGGATGATACCGGTAGCATTCAGTACCGGCTGCAGGTCATGCCTGCAGTCGACTTCAATTAAACTCTCTGTTTCACGGGCAAGATCAGTGATCTCCAGATTAATTGTCTCCGGTACTGTCTCTTCATGATCAAGTATAGCTTGCCTCTTGCTGGCCAGAAGCGCGCGTGCAGCTTCTCGCACAGGACCTGCTCCGTATTTATCAATCAAGAAGCAAAATAAATCCTCGCTTAGCAATGCATCTAATTGCGGGATCCGACGCAACAAAAACTGTTTATCCATAATTCCCTCCGGCAGATTCCTCATCTTATATTAAGTATAATACAGGAGACCGATAAAACTGAAACCGGCACTAAAAGCTCATAGATATACTATCGAATTGCGGATACTGCCAGATATCCAAAATAAGCAGATCATTACGGATTAGGATTGGCCCAAAGTTCCAGATAGTCCTGATCCTGAATCAGAAACACGCGTTCCAGATCCGGATTGCTCATAGTAGACGGATCAAAATCTTGAAAGAAATAGACCCCCGTGCCACAGGAAATGCTGATTGTCCTTGGCACAGGAGACATCTTAGCTTTTTTGTCACCAAGTGCTTGCAAGGTTTCATAGAACTCTAGCGCCCCTAGATGAGTAGCAAAAGTTGCCACATATTGTTTGTCATTATCGCAGCTCATATCTCATCCTTTAAGATCCGGGCGGAAGATGCTCCGCCCGGACAGTAAAATCTAGCGGGTCAGCATCAGAACGAATACTCCGTCTTCCTGAGTTTCCGATACTTTAAAGCCTTTATTTTCTGCAAATCTGATAATATTCTCCCGGGGAGTCGGATCATCAACTTTCACTTCAATGGTTTCCGCCCCTGAGGCGACAGCATTCCTAACCATTAAGACCGGTTCCGGACAGCTAAGCCCACATGCATTTAATTGTTTCATTTTAATCTTCCTTTCAGATATCATTTACTCCTTGTGACTATTTCAGATCAAACATCCGCTTTGCGGCGCGAATTGGCAAAACCCAGCAGCAGAAGTAATACTGCAGCTACTAAAACAGCTATCCGGCCATTTGGCGTTGTACCTTCACCACTTGAAGCCAGCTTAAAGTTATGGCAAAATGCGGCCCCAATACCCATGCCAATCACATTGAGTGCCGAATCGACATTGCCGGTTCCGGTTAAGATTAGTTGGCGCATCGGACAGCCGCCGGCCATGATTGAACCCAGACCGACAACAAAGAGGCCGATCATATTCCATAAACTCTCGGTATGCGCGACCGGCTGGCCCTCCATACCAAAATTGAAATTGCCGGTGACCAGATTTACGATCAGGGCTGATACAAAAATGCCAATGGTACCGAGCATTAGAGTCCAGTCGTTAAACATCAGTACATCTCTGACGCCGCCGGCCATGCAAAGGCGAGTTTTCTGAACCATCATGCCCAGCAACAAGGTGATCACCAGGGCGAGCCAGATCGGAGCCTTAGCTGCACCAGGCCCTTCTTCTGAGAATGCCAGCAATCCGGGCGCTCCAACCAGCAAAGCAAAAAACACCACTTGTACCGCAGGCATTATATATCCGCCCAGGACAGGCAAATCATAGGTTCTTCTCAAGCTGAAGCCCTTTCTGAGGAACAATGTTCCCACAAAAACACCAGCTACGAAACCGACGAAGCCGATCCAAGCGTTAAGATCTCCTGCCGCCATCCTCAGCACCATTCGCATTGGGCAACCCAAGAATACCAAAGCACCGACCATAACCAGGAAACCGATAGCCAGTCTGGTCATGGGTGATGAGCCACCGCGAGTTTTGAATTCACGCGTCGCCAGTGAAATAATGAATGAGCCTAAGATCAGCCCGATAATTTCCGGACGGACGTACTTTACTACACCTGCGCCATGCAGATGCAATCCGCCGGCCGTGTCTCTGATGAAACAGGCAATACATAGACCCATGTTCTTAGGATTGCCCTGCAACATCAATACAATTGCCCCCACGCCGCAAATCAGTCCAACGACGAGTAGGATAAGCGATTGTTTTTTCTTCATAGATACTCTCCTTTACTGATAAAGATATTTTTATAAATCTGTATTAGAATAAAAATACAGAAATTATACTGAACAAATGAGCCAAGGAGGCTTTTGTTATGAAAACTGTTTATTTTGATAATGCCAGCACATCTCATCCCAAAGCACCCGGAGTTGCTTCTGCCATCCACTCTTTTATCGAACAGGGAAGCTTCAACCCCAGCCGAGGACAATATACAGGCGCCAGTGCCACCGGACTGGCTATATTCGAGCTCAGAAAAAGCTTGGCGGAGCGGTTTGGAGCGCCTTCGCCGCGTCAGATTATTTTTACGCAGAATGTTACTATGTCGGTAAATATGCTGCTTAAGGGCCTGTTTCAACCCGGACAGCACCTGATCGTGTCTTCCATGGAGCACAATTCCGTCATGCGGCCGCTGCAGGAAGTAGCCAAACAAGGGGTTAATTTCACCGCTGTAACTGCAGACCAAGACGGTTATATTGCTCCGGAGAAAGTCGAAGCAGCAATTCTTCCCCAGACCAGAGCCATCGTCATGACTGCCGCTTCTAACGTTTGCGGCACTGTGATGCCATTGCGAGAAATCGGTCAGATTGCCCGTGCCAGAGGTCTGTATCTGATTGTCGACAGTGCCCAGGTGGCGGGCATCCTGCCACTCACGCTGGATGATCTCAAGGCAGATGCCATCTGCTTTACAGGGCATAAGAGCCTGCTTGGTCCTCAGGGTATCGGCGGTCTTGCCATCAGCACCGAATTCAACGAATGCAAACCCTTGGTCACTGGCGGTACGGGAAGCACATCCCACTCTGAGGAGGTACCGACAGCATTGCCGGATCGCTTTGAAGCCGGCACGCAAAATCTGCCGGGTCTGATCGGCCTGTCTGCTGCGGACAAATGGTTGAAGGGTAAAGAAGGAGAAATCCTGGCCCACGAACTTGAACTGACCAGGCATTTTATTAATACTATCGCGGAAATCAAACAAGTTAGATTGATCGGCAGAGATGCCACTTATTGTAATCCGGACCGGCCCGGCCGAATCGCTGCGGTATCTCTCGATTTCCCAGCTGAAGATAATGCCGACATCGCCGCCCGGCTGTTTGACAACTACGGCATCATGACTCGCTGCGGACTCCATTGCGCACCGCGGGCGCACAAAACACTCGGCACTTATCCGCAGGGAACCGTGCGCTTTTCTTTCGGTTGGTCGAACACCAGAGACGAGATTGATTATGCCGTCTCTGCGATCAAAGACCTGGTACAACGATAGGATCCTCCTAAGTCATTAGGAAATGACTCGGATCCTGCAATCTGAAAACTCTTCTACTGAACCAATAATTGCTGCTGTCAATCCCGCTGTGTTGAGATCCTGCAGGAAATCTGCGGCCTTTTCTGCTGCGACACAAAGGAGTAGCCCGCCTGAGGTTTGTGGATCATAGAACAGATCCTCCCGGCCACGCTCCACATCAGTCTCAGCTAAGCAGCGTCCGGCAACATACTCCCTATTGCGGTAGGCACCACCGGGTAGAAAACCTTCTTCTGCCCATTTCAGTGCCTCTGGTAATAGGGGAACCTCTTCCGCCTTAATCACCAGCGCCTTATCCGATGCTTCCGCAATTTCCAGCGCATGTCCTATCAGACCAAAACCTGTCACATCAGTACCTGCCGAAACTTGATACTTCTTTGCGATCTCACAGGCTCTCTTGTTAAGCAACGACATCGTAGCCACCAATGTCTGATGACCCTCTGCACTCAAAAGCCCAGCCTTGTCAACCGTGGACAATACACCGGATCCGATCGGCTTGGTCAGCACCAACCGGTCACCCGTCTTGGCACCTCGATTCAGAATCAGCTCTTTCGGATGAACAACCCCGGTGACAGACAAACCATACTTAGGTTCCTTGTCCGCCAGACTATGTCCGCCAGAGATATTAATACCTGCCTCCAGGACCTTGTCGTTGCCGCCGGCCAATATTGCCTTGGCACTTGGCAGATCCAGATCTGAGGGCAAACAGACAATATTCAAAGCACTGACTGGTTTCCCTCCCATCGCATAAATATCACTGAGCGCATTAGCTGCTGCAATCTGCCCGAATTCATACGGATCATCCACTAAGGGCGGAAAAAAATCGAGTGTATGAATCAGGCAAATCTCCGGACTGATCTGATAAACTGCCGCATCATCGCTGGTATCAAATCCTACCAGCAAATTGGGATCGGCAATCTGGTCTAAACCGGCCAGAAGATCTGACAGGACGCCCGGTCCTATTTTCGCTCCTCAGCCACCAGCTTCAGTCAGAGTTGTCAATTTGCAAAAATCCGACATGTCAATTTCCTTTCCGCCCTTTTAAGGCTTTTACGAAGGCTGTCCGCCTGCATACCGCTTCTCTATCGCAGTATGCAGCTGTTTCCGGACAGCTCTTTACTCACTCACAAAATCCGCTTCAAGCAATACTTTATATGCTGCCTCCAGCTTATCTTCTGCCACCCGGATAATAGGTCCTGTACAACCCATACCGCTTTCAGCATAATAACCTGCCCGCATCAGAGCGGTCACGGCAGCCTCTAAATCCATTACATCAACGCCGGCAATCTCACCGGTGACGATCTCTTTCTCCGGCTTGACGAAATCATCCTCCGGTTTTGCTTGTGGCGCAGATTTAGCTCGCTGTTCAGAGAGTATCTGCTCTAAGCCGGCTTTTTTTGCCGCAGCAAATTCCTCGGCCACTCTACCCGGCAGATCTCCCCTTACCATATCAGCGGCATATTCGATCGCCCGTGCAATTAGTGGTGCTCCGGATGCCCGCGATACAATCAGAACAATCTGCTCGTAACCATCACCCACCCCCGGACCATAACCATGACCGGAAGTTTCATATACACCACCGCTAGAGCCGGCCGAAAGCAGTTTCATCAGCACATTGCCCGTCAATGAATCTGTAACCATCACGTCGGGGGTACCCAGTAGCACATCATTGCCCCTCAGTACACAGCCGCCATCCGCGCGAGCCGATTCCGCCAAAGTCAGCTTATAACCTTTGTCTGTCAGCTGCTTCAAGATCCTCTCCACCTGTCTGGCTCCGTCCAAATTGAGAATACCAACGGACGGATCACTCTTGCCCTCCGCCTTAGCCACAGCCACACCGGCAATAGCATTTAACACCATGCCGGAAACACGATCGGAGCTACTGGTACCCGTTGTCGAGGCCAGAAACATTTTTCTGCCTCTGGCCGGCGTATCAACTAAACCGATCGTAGATACACCGATCGGGAAAGAATAATGCATAGCAACCGCGGCATCCGCCTGACCGGATGTAAGGAGCTCCTCCATCACTTCCAGATCTTTATCAGCCGATGTTGTGCTAATTGATTTAACTCCTGATCCCTCCGGGGCCGGCAGCGTGCCCAAATAGACTACATCTATACCTTTAGCAGCCGCTGCAACAGCGCCGGCCATGACATTTTCTTCACCATGCTCGGAACCATGTCCGGTTACGGCAATCGTAGGCCTTTTACCAAAGGAGCCAGTTTCCAGGCCGTCAGCTATATCCTGAAAAACCTCAGCAATCTTTAAATAGTTTTTGTCTGCCATATGTCACCTACACTTCTTGCTCAGCTTTGAGCATAAGACTATGAGCAAAATCGCGCATTGATTCGGCAATCAAGCGACGGATCTCATCTGTATCGGCCGCCTTGTCATCCTCTTTCTTTACACCCCGATTAGGCTCCATCAAGAAGGACACTCCATCGAAAAGATTAGTCAAACGACCTAGGAACAGGCTTCCCTTACCCACAATCATGACACGCTTAAAGTCACCATTCATTAACCCCAGACGGGCAAAGCCCATATAGGGTACACCGGAAGGGATATGTCCCTGAGTAGGCGCAAAGCCGGTTACTCCATGCTTGGCAATGAAGTCTTTCATCTGGGGACGTTCTAATTCGCCGCGCATAACAGCCAAGGCTGCAATCATTTTGTAATTAGCTTCAGGAACATTGCCTGCCCCGGCAGGCCTGGTGATATCAGGATTTTGCATCTCCGTAGAAAATCTATCAACATCAAGAATACCTAACCCGGCCTGCTCCAGCGGATCTGTAACCAAAGAGGAGATAACAGCCTGCGGAGCAGATCCTGTTCCCACTCTGTGGCGCCCGACATAGTCGGTTATCAGTTCGGGATTGACACCATCATTTTCACCGATAATGACACAGAAACCGCCGATCATATCTTCCAGAACCGGTACACCTTTCTTGATATGATCTTTTCCGTTCATACCTAATTTTGCCGTACAGCCGCCGCCGGCCACAGCAACACATTTAAAGACGCCAGACTTTACCAGAGCAGCCGCCTCCAGCAAAGCATGGGCAGGAGCGGCACAAAAGCCTCTGGTATCCGAGCCGGTAGCATTCTGAAGTCCGGCAATTTCAGCAATCGATTTAGCAATATTGCCACCGCCGCGCTGATTTTGGTCACCAACGGCTGCCTCGCTGCACTCAATCAGATACTCGATCTCTTCAGCCTTAACATCACTGCTGCGCAGAGCATGCAAGACGGACAGAACACCGGAAGCCTTAGTTACTAGATTTTCATGCAAAACATGAGCACTGAGATTGAGATCAATATTATGGGCACGTTTGACACAACCGACTAATTCACCGCCAAAATACAAAGGCTCGGCAGCTTCTTCCGTGACAAATTTATCGATTTCCGCCAGCTCTACACCGGGTTTAATACGGTCAAGCATTGCCGGAGTAACCACCGGATTTTCAGCAAGGGCAGGTCTAACTTTTTCAACAAAATCCGCCTCCAATTTGACCAGGTCAAATTCATCTGAAATCTGTATCAGGAGCAGAAATTCATCATTGGGCATGATCTCGCCGAAAGGTCCAAAGCGCTCTGCTCCCTCAACCGGCTTGTCATACCATGGCATTTCAATCTGCGCCAGCTCTTCGGGAGTAACATTCCCGATATAAACCTGATTGGGATAGTAAGCAACTGCCTCCTCATAAGAACGCAGATGCTTAGGCAGTTCCTTCAGATATTCACTATCCGGATTAACTGTTCTTTCTGTAGTCTGCGTTGTGCCATTATATAAAACCATTTCCGGCGTATGCGCCAAGATATAACTTGTCCCCTTAATCACACTGTTCATAAATAATCCTCCAAATAAAAATCTCTAAATTTCTGCTTCGGAATGCCAGATATTTCTTTGCTTTCCTGGCACAGATTTCCAAACATAGAAAAGACCTCCGAAGCATGCCTATGTACTACACAAGCTTCGGAGGCCTTAAGTATGTGCAGCCGGTCAGAATTTCATATACTCATCACGGAAACTCTGCATCTCTTCGTGAATGTCATCCACGTCAAGAACCATTTCCATCATACTGACCTGCTCCTCATAGACTGCCTCATCAAACTCCTGTTTGACTTCTTCCTCGCACACATGATATACCCTGAGTCCCAACGAGACTCCAGTCAATGGACCGGCATAAGTCGGATCACCGGCTAAAACGGTTTCAGCCGCTAATCCGGCACCCTCAGCGTCGGCAGCACCTAAGAGAACTACAATATTCTCCGGGCCATGCTCTTCACTGAGTTCCAGAACTCGCTTCTGGTTTTCCAGGTCCATTGCACCTGCGGCGGTTCAGACGAAGCATTCGGTAGAGGAGAAAACAACATCACCACCGGCGGATTCAGCACAAAGTGCTATTGCCTGGCCGGGGATGCCATCACGGTCACCAATCACTATAATCTTGCGATCTTTAAGAATGGCCATGTTATTCTCCTTTCCGGGTTTCCCCTGTTCCTCTCTGGAAAAATGAATTTCCAATATCTTTTTAACACGAAAGCGCTGTTATGACAAGCTCACAACCACATCTTTCCTGTCTAAAGCAACAAGTGTCAAATAAAAACTATCGAGTCAATAGTATTTTTTTATCAGTGCCTCTACAGCTTCGACAGTACAATCATCTTGTACCAGTTCTTCAACTTTCTCTCCATTTTGGTAAACCGCAACAACAGGAATACCCAAAATCTTCTGCCCAATCGCTACACGGCGCGCCTTTGCAGTATCGAGAGCAACAAATTTCAATTTGTCACCATACTGTTTGGCCAATTCCTCAACATGCGGTTTCAAGGCCATGCAGGGCACACAGCTCTCGCTGAAATAATCAACAATAACTGTTCCTTCTGCCTGCAATACTTCTGCTTCAAATGTGCGTCGATCTGCTTCAATTAACATATAAGACTCTCCTTCTCAGTTTAGGCACAGCCTGAACGGCAGACCGCGCCTAACTCAATTACTAATACCATTAAGATAATTCAGCCAGATATTTTTCTGCCTGCATCGCTGCAATACAGCCATCCGCAGCCGCGGTGACTACCTGCCTGACAGACTTGTCACGCAAATCTCCGGCAGCAAATACTCCGGGTAGATTAGTCCTCATATCCTCGTCGGTCGGGATATAGCCTCTTTCAGTAAGAGTAATCTGTCCTTTATAGATTTCAGTTTCCGGGACTGAGCCGATGAAAACAAAACAGCCAAACATCCCATCATCTTCGTCTGCTTCTAGTGTAGTCAGCTCGCCGGTTTCCATATTCTTCACAGTCAGTTTCTGCAACAAGCCATCGCCTTCCAGACTCTGAACCTCGTATCCCAACAGATATTCAATCTTACTATTTCGTTTAGCGCGTTCCTGAATCGATTTGGCCGCGGTCAAGTACGGAAACTGCTGGATGATGGTAACCTTACGGGCAAAATTGGTCAGATACATCGCCTCTTCTACCGCTGAGTCACCGCCGCCGACTACATAAACTTCCAGATCCTCAAAGAAGTTGCCATCACAAGTGGCACAATAACTTACACCCTTGCCCGAAAACTCTTTCTCACCGGGACAACCCAGCTTTCGAGGATAGGCGCCATTGGCAATTACCACTGTGCGTGCTCTGTATTGACCATTATGGCCATTAACAATCTTGATTTCATCGCCAAGATCTACCGAAACAGCAGTATCGGCATATCTGACCACACCAAAGCGTTCAGCCTGCCGTGAGAACCGCTTAATCAGCTCTACGCCGGATTCTCCCTCCGGATTGCAGCCAGGATAATTCTCGACATCATTGGTAAGGGCTATCTGTCCTCCGTCCTGACCTTTTTCGATAATGGCAGCAGTCAGCTTGGCTCTGCCGGCATACAGACCTGCTGTCAGCCCAGCCGGACCACCACCTATTATAAGAACATCATATATAGTATCCATATTCACTATTCACTTCCTAATTTTGTCCTATTCTTCAAAAATTGTCTGCTCTGTGACATCAGTTGTCAGAGCATGCAAAGCATTCTCCACTATTTCTCTTCTCAACTTTTTATCATTTGCGGGATCTAGGCTTGGATCGCCTAATGGATGGGGAATAGCTATCGCCGGAATAATTCTGTTGGCACCGACTGTTTTAGAAATCGGCGTTACTGTACAGATATGAGCAACAGGAAAACCTGCACGTTCAATTTCTTTTGCCATCGTTGCACCGCAACGTGTACAGGTTCCTCAGGTAGATGTCAGAATAACCGCCGAGACATTTTGCTCAATTAATTTCTGTGCCATCTCTGCTGCAAATTGCTTGGAAGAAGCAACGGCAGTTCCGTTACCAACTGTTGAATAGAAATAAGGATTCAACTTGCCAATAATGCCCTCCTGCTCCATATCGCGCAGGACATCAACAGGTACAACACAATCAGCGTCATGATTGGCAGCCGTAGGATCGTAGCCGCCATGGGCAGTTTCCCACTCTCCAACCACCAAATCAGCAACACCTTCAATACTATACTCACCATATTTGGAAGCAGAAGAACTCTCAATGCGATCCGGATTTCCATGCGGGACAATGCCGCCGGAGGTGACAATAGCAATATTGGCTGTTGACAGATCCTTGATGGCCGGCATCGGATCGACACGATCAAAGGATGGCATGGGATATTCTGTCACAAATGGCTCATCTGCTAATTTTTTGACCAGCATTTCGACAGCACGTGTACTGCCTCGCTTTTCCTCAAAGAAGTTTACTCTGATTCCCTGTGAAAAATAGCCCTCTTCAACAGAAGCACCTATGCGCTCTCCGCGGGCGAGCTTTAACAAAAGTTTACCTATGACAGGCAAGGCTGATCTCATGCCGGCAGCACTATCTCTGGTTGAGACAATGTAAATCTCTTTGCCATACATGTCTACACCGGGATTTTCTTCATACATCCCGGTTAGAACCGGTATCTGAAGGGCATCTTTGACGGCTTTACAGATTGCACCACAGGCAACACCATAGCGCCCGGCATTAAATGCCGGTCCGGCAACGAAAACATCAGGCTGCTCTTCTCGGACCATCTCGACAATAGCAGCGGCGGCAGAGTCCATATTCTCATTGTAATAGCCATCGCCGCAGATAATGGTTGCCACAATTTCTGCTTCGCCTTTAAACTGTGCCGTCAATCCTAAACCGGGGCCAACCGGGCCGGAACGTTTCTCCGGCGGATGAGTGGCCATTTCCTCTCCACCTATCTGGCCAAAGAATTGATTGATATAGTGGACAACTTTAAATTTCTCCATTTTCTGGCCTCCTAACGCGCACTCATTTTATTGAACCCGAGCTCATTGGTAGCACCGGTATACACCTGAATTTCAGCTTCAATGGCACCATCGGCCTTAAGGCTTCCTGCGCTGCCGCCGGCAATGACATTGATATAACCGCTCGAGCCTATAACTTTGTCCAGAGGGGGGATTTCCACCAACATATTGGCATTGCCGCCGGTTACAACCGCATTGGCTTTGGGGCTGGCATCAGCCAAGGATTGGCTCTTGCCATCCCGGCCGGCATACTCATCTGTGATAATAACGGTCTTGATGCCCTTGTCTTCGATTTTGGTGCAGTTCATAATCAGGTCCGTATCCGGGTTGCCAAATCCCTCTTGAGATATGATGACGCCGTCCAGACCCAGATAGCTACACAATTCGGCTGTGTGATTGGATGAACGTATTTTGTCAGCCAGATAAACATTTTCATTAGTTATAACCATACCGACAAAATTAAGTGTTTCCCCGTGCGCCTTATAAAGATCGGCTATTACGGGATTATTGAGGTGATGATAGGTGGTATTCTTGTCACAGGCAGACACACAATTGCCCGACACAATCGCCCCATCCATGGTTTCAGTCGGACTGATCAAAGTGGGGAGAATACGCTTGGCATCAACTCCGTAGACATAAGTGTCATGCAGTAATCCCTGGCTCTGTAGCATCTGGACATAAGCAACACGGGGTAGATCCGGATACTTTCGGCTGCTTTCAACAATATTGAGATGCTCAAATTCCTCAATACGTTCAGGTGTCAGTTCACGAACCAATTCGGCTACATTCATCGCTGTTTTCAAACCGGCCAATCGTACTGCCTGCTCATATTCCTGTGGCGTTACTCCCTCAGCAGGTTCAACGACCAGAACCAGATTATTGAGCTGGGAAAAAGGCGAATAAACCTCTCCCGGTCCTGACATATCAATAACCCCTTCCTGAAAACCAACAATGGGGCCTACTGTGACTACCGACATCCCTTCCAAAACATAAGTAGTCCCTGAACCAACAACATCAACATTAGAAGCCATACCGGGAAACATCTCGCCGCCGCCTTCTACTTTCACGCGCGGCTGGATCACATCCTTTACTGGAATGATGCGCACACTTTCTCCGGGCCGCGCTATTTCAAAATGCGCTGCCCGCAGGCGTTCATCAGCCAGTACCTCTGCACTTAGAGCAGCCTCATCGACAAAAAGCACGCCGTCTTCAAGTCTAGGCTCCTCTGCGAACTGAATATCTTCGATACTAAAGTAACCTAAGACTAATTTCATAACTGTTCGCCTCTCCTTTCACATTTCTGGTCTGTAGAACAAATTGCAATGCTTATCTTATCGTACCGGTTTTAACCGAAGCACAAGCACTCTCTACTACTGTATAGTCGATCAGCTGAAAATCCTTTTTATGCTGATCTGACAGCATTCTGCAGTCAAAGCGCCCCTGTTCGATCATCCTTCTCGATATAACAATAGCATCCTCAATCAGTTGGAGCGACATCATTTCCAGCTCTTCCCTTTCACCTGTAAGCAGGATAGTACGGTACGGGGTTTCTCCCGGTTTAACACTCCCAGCCAGAGGATGTGTCAACAAGCAATGTCCCTTATGAATCAAGTCACGAGTTTTTAGCAATACCTCCAAATAGCCGTCAGCGATAAAAAACACTTGGCAGCAAATTGAAAAGGCTTCATGGACAAGCTCATTATTGGTCACCACAATGACACTGGACGCTGTGTTTGCTTCTGTCGCCATTATATAGTTAATTATACTAGATTTAGTATATGAAGTCTATTTTATATCTATATTTTAATACATCTTAATATCATATCTTTGATACCCGCCATCAACCGACCAAATCCCAATTTATTTGACGTATTGGATGCCGAATGAGCAGAATGAGCTTCAACTTGCAGGCAAGTAAACAGCAGCTACCTGGATCTTGTCGTTTGACACTTTTGTTCCATTGACAACTGAAATATACACAATGGAGTAACTACATTAACAAGAAATATTCAAAACTATTTCTCCAGTTGTTTCCCAACCGGAGCCATATAAAAGACAAACTCTTCTTTACCATCCAATCGGAGTAGTTCATCCGCTTTCGTTTGGATAAAAGCTCCAATGGCACAAGTTCCGCAGCCAATAGCTTCGCAGGCTAAATATAAATTTTGGCAGACGTGACCGGCATCGATGGCAATTAATCTAGCTGACGATTCCATATAACGCCATTCCATACGATAAGGAATTGTTGTCCAGATAAAGGTAACCGCTGATTGTCCTACGTAGTGATAATTCCTGCCGATCTCAATCATTTTTTCAGATAAATCAGGTACAGAGAATTCAAAAATCAAGGCATGCTCTAAGGGCAGATAGCGATAAATACCCTCTTTGAGTTCTTCAACATGAAATACAGCAAGATAAGTTTCAAAAGTGTGGCTATTACCAGCGGATGCTACATTACGCACAGTGCAATTTTTAGTAATTTTTCGCACACCTTGAGTAGCCCAAAGCAAAAAAGAAAGTTCTGGTAAACTAAGTGCACAGCTGCTATAGAGACGTCGACTTCTTCTGCTCTGAATTAGGGAAATAATATCTTCTTTTTGAAGTATATCTCGATTAAACTCTGGCAAATGTATCAATTCCTGACCAGGTAGAGGAGCTTTCTGCACGGGTGGCCTTGGGAAATTCTTGCTCTCATCACTTAGCGTCAGGTCCATTTCTAACCAGGAATTTGCGGTCAGAAACTCACGCAACTCTCGTATATCTTTTGTCACCATAATCTTTATTCACTTTATACTTAATCTTTATTATTGAGGCAAAAATATGCCACTAACAATATATTAGCATTAACTCATTCATAATAATATTATGCGTAATTTGGACAGCGAAGCTAAAGCAAGGTATAGTATAAGATAATCAAACGGGAGCATATGGGTGCTGGTGTGCCCCGCGGTCTTCAAAACCGTTGCGAGGGGTTAAGAGCCTCTCCGGTGAGTTCGATTCTCACATGTTCTCGCCACAAAAACAGGGTGCGCTGCACCCTGTTTTTTAACATTGCCTTTACTGTAAAAAACAATTATTTATCTCCTTGTTCCGTAGAACAGGTGCCATTAGCAGAAAATTTCATCCAGTCACTTCTCCTCATCAGGAATATATCGGCAAGTAATTCAACAACACGCTGACTATCCTGATCGATTTGAATCTTTACCTCACGCAAGGAATTAAATGATTTGGTATCTCTCAAAAAATAATACAGCTCCAGTCTGATTTCCTGACCATAAATATCCCGATTTAGGCCAAGAATATGGGTCTCAACTGTAATCTGTTCCAGACCGCCAACTGAAGGTTGAAAGCCAACATTAGTAACGCCCTCATACCAAATCCCATCACAAAAAACCAGTGCAGCATAAACTCCGAGTTGAGGCAATTTGGTTCCCGGTGCTAAAGCCAGATTAGCAGTCGGCATACCGAACTTTTTGCCTCTTCCCGCTCCTCTGACTACTCTTCCTTCCATAGTGCAAAGCGGCTTGATATTTGGTTCCTTGCCATTCATATCAATTAATTACAATATTCCCTTTAAGGCCAATATAATCAAGATACAGCTCACTAGGATAAAGACTCCCAAAATCACCATGCCGGCATTAATCCTATTGCCCTTCGTACTCTGCGGCTGTGGCAAAAACCGGGTCTTGCGCAGCCCTGATACAATTGGCTTGTAGAGCAGGATAGTTAGCCCGGCATTTAGTGAGCCCTTAATTAAATTAAAGGGCAAAATAGCCGGTAATAGGAGCTTAACCACCTCCGCTCGAGGGATCTTCATATAAATCGGTGTCAGGACATAGTTCCACAAAACCATAACCGCCACCATAAAGATGACACCCGCAAACAGACTGATAATCGCTCCGTCAATAGTGCGTCTTTTTTTGTAAATATATGCTGCAGTACAGGCAAAGGAACATGTCGAAATTATATTCATGGCGCAACCGATCAGGCCGGTATCACTTACAGTCACCATCTCCACCAGCGATACCACAAGGGAGATAATAAAGGCCGAGAACGGGCCCCAGATAAAGCCGCCAATCACAATAATTACATCTTTGGGGTCATACAGTAGAAAAGGCACTGCCGGAATCAAAGAAAAACGCCCGACCAACATCGCCACATATGCCACTGCTGCCAACATACCCAGAGCAGCTGTCTTCTTTGTCTTTGTGTTCATAACAACCTCCACATAAAACTAACACCTGAAGCACTTCAATGTCCTCCAGGTGTCATCCACGTGTATCGGTAACTTCCTTGCTCCGGGAAGTCAGGCCACTACCGATGAATAACCATCTTCTCCCATCCAGACTATAACTGTCGGTTTTGGAATTTCACCAAATCCTGATCCGGCCTCAGCCGGATCCTGCATCTGCGCTCGCGGACTATCACCGCCGATCGGGAATTGCACCCTGCCCCGAAGACATTATCTGTTCAGTTGTCAAGATCATCTTAACGCACTAATTAGCCAAATGCAAAATAGATTATTAGGTAACTGAAAAGCTATTATCCCTCCAAAGCAACGATTAACCACAGAGATAGCGGATTTGTTGTAAATTTATGTTTTTTTATAAAGTTTATAAAATATATAGATATTTTAAGAAGATTTATGTAATAAAGTAAATTTACTTTAAAGTAGTATATTAATTTACTGTTATGAAATATTATTGACACCATCTACGTAAATCGGATAAAATCACAACAAGATAAAATACACCAATATATTCTACTTATTTACCAATTCATTCCGGAGGGAGTTAAATGGAGGCAGTTCCAATTTTAGAAGTTGAGAATCTTAGTGTTTCTTTTCACACTGCTGAAGGGAAAATGAATGCCGTACGCAATGTTTCTTTCAGCATTGGTAAAGGTGAATCTGTTGGCATTGTCGGTGAAAGTGGCAGTGGCAAAAGTGTCACCGTTTTGTCAATCATGGGCTTGATCCCCAGTCCTCCCGGCAAAATTGAATCGGGCAGGGTCCTCTTCCATGGTGAGAATCTATTTGAGAAAAAGATAGAGGAAATCAATGAAATCCGTGGTAATCAAATAGCAATGATCTTTCAAGAGCCGATGACTTCATTGAATCCTATTCACACCTGTGGCAAGCAGATTATGGAATCCGTTCTGATACACACAGAGAAATCAAAGCAGGAGGCATATGACAGGGCTCTTTATTTGATGAATATTGTGGGAATTCCTAACGCGGAGAAAAGGATGAAAGAATATCCCCATCAGCTGTCGGGTGGGATGCGTCAACGTGTAATGATCGCTATGGCCTTGGCCAACGACCCGGAAATTCTAATTGCTGATGAACCAACTACGGCACTTGATGTAACAATTCAAGCACAGGTTTTAAAGCTTCTCCATGATCTCAAGGAACAGTTCAATAGCTCGATTATCATGATTACCCATGATATCGGAGTTATTGCTGAACTCTGTGAAAGAATCATCGTGATGTATAATGGCCAAATTGTTGAAATGTGTCTGTATAGGGATCTATTTGCTGACCCTCTACATCCCTACTCAGAGGGCTTACTGCACTCTATTCCTAAAATGACTAAAGATGAAAAACTTGTTTCAATCAAGGGGCAAGTTCCCAATCCTTTCGAAGAAATTTCCGGCTGCAGTTTCGCCCCCCGTTGTCAGTATCAACAGGAAATCTGCTTGAAAGAGGATCCGGAGCTGCTGGAGGTATGCCCAGGTCGGTTTGCCCGTTGCCATTTTTGGGATAGAACAAAATAAACGAGGAGACTGCTATGCACTGTAAGAATGCTGCCAATGACGTATTAGTCAGTGTTAATAATCTAAAGATGTATTTCCCTGTCCCAGGTGAAAATCCTTTCCGAAAAGATTATGTTCGTGCTGTTGACGATGTCACTTTGGAAATACACAAAGGCGAGGTTCTAGGCCTCGTGGGAGAATCCGGATGCGGTAAAAGTACTTTGGGATCGACAATTCTCCATTTACTAGATCCGACAGAGGGAAACGTAATCATCAAAGATCAGAATCTGGCGGATTTATCTTCCAGAGATATGAAATCTTTTCGTCAGAAAATGCAGATGATCTTTCAGGATCCCAGCGCCTCTCTCAATCCGCGCCGAACAATTAAAAATGCTCTCTTAGAGCCATTTCGCATTCATAAGATAGGCACTCCCCAGGAGCGTGAAGATCGCATCAATTTTCTGATCAACCGTGTAGGGCTATCTGAATATCATTTGTCCAGATATCCTCACGAATTATCCGGTGGCCAAAAGCAGCGCGTGAGTATAGCCAGAGCTTTAACTCTGAATCCTGAAATAATTATCTGTGATGAGGCTTTTCAGCCCTTGATGTTTCAATTCAAGCGCAAGTCATTGATTTACTGCAAGATCTGCAGGAGGAATTTGATCTGACTTATCTGTTTATCTCTCATGATCTAAGTGTTGTTTACTATATTAGTGATCGTGTAGCAGTAATGTACCTCGGCAAAGTGATTGAGCTCGGTACACGTGATGCTATTTTTGATAATACTTTGCATCCCTATTCCAGAGCACTCATCTCCGCCATACCACAGGTAGATCCATCCCAAGCCAAAGAGAGAATCATTCTCAAAGGTGACCTTCCTTCACCGGTTAAGCCGCCAAGTGGTTGTCGCTTCCATGTCCGCTGTAGTGAATGTATGGAAATCTGCAAAACAGATATTCCGGAATTTCTCGAATACGATGACGGACATTTTGTCGCCTGCCACTTGTACAAATAAGCGGTTTTTACCAGATAAAGCACAAAACTATTTAAGGAGGAATAGTATGAGAAAAAAAGCTCTAGCCATTCTATTGTTGGTAGCCATGTTATTCACCATAGCATGCTCACCGAAAAAAGATGATCAGCCAGCAACACCTGCCGGCTCTGATGCACCACCCGAAGAAACTAGCGGAGAAGCAGCAGAGACGCCTAGCGGTGAAAAGCATTTGATCATAGCTGTCAATCCCGACTACGAAAGCTTCGATCCGGCACTAGCTTACGAAGTCTATGCCAGCATGGTACTACATGCTTGTTATGATACTTTGACTGTCTATACGAGCGAAGGTTTGGTGGAACCGGGCGCAGCAGAGAAATATGATATCTCTGAAGATCAGCTAGCCTACACCTTTACTCTAAAGGACGGCATGACATTTGCCTCTGGTAGTCCCGTAACTGCCGGTGACTGGGTCTGGAGTATCGAACGCGCTATCGCCAAGGGCGGCAACGGCGCCTTCCTGGCAGACGGTATCGATAAGCTGGAGGCACCTGATGACGAAACTATTGTCTTTACTTTGAAAGAAGTCGACCCCTCTTTCCCGACCAAACTGACCTATCCTTTCTTTGCTGTAGTTGATAAGGCAGTTCTGGAAAGCCAGGGCGGTACGAATGACAGTTCAGACGCAGCATCCGAATATCTGAATACGACCACAGCCGGTTCAGGTCCCTTTGTCCTAACTTCTTACACCCCCAAAGTAGACCTGGTCTTGGAAAAGAATGCCAATTATTGGGGTAAGGAAGCCTATTATGACAAGATCACTGTTCAGCACATCAGTGAAAGTGCTTCTCAAGTTATGATGGTTCAAACCGGTGATGTTGATATTGCCATGAACGTTGAGGCTGAACAGGCCAAGACACTTGACGGTGCTGAGGGAGTCAATGTTATCTATTGTCAAACTCTGACTATGAGCTTCCTGCTTATGAACAGAGATCCTGCCTATGGTCCGATTGCCGATCCGAAAGTGCAAAAGGCAATCCGCCTGGCTGTAGATTATGCCGGTATTCAGGATTTGGGCGGAGAAGGATCAACAACTCCGGTCTCACCTTTCCCGAACGGTCTATTTGCCTCGGCAGACCCGCTGGATGTAACAAAGGCTCAAAATGTCGAGGAGGCTAAGAAGCTGATGGCCGAAGCCGGTTATGCTGATGGCTTCACTGTCGACTTCTACGTACCCTCTCAAAATGTCGAAGGTATTGACCTGGTTGTGTTGGCCCAGAAAATCCAGCAGGATCTCACGGCTATTGGTATCGAAACCAAGATTATCGCCGAAGACGTTATGGTTTCACTCGAGACATATCGTAACGGTGAACAGCCGCTCAGCCTCTGGTACTGGAGCCCCGATTATCCTGATAATACCTCTAACCTTGCTTTCCTGCCCGGCAATCCTGTTGGCCTGAGAGCTAACTGGACAGCTGAAATGGATCCTGAACTGGTCCAGCTCGGTCTGGATGCCGGATCTGAAACCAATGACGAGAAACGTGTAGAAATCTATAATAAGATTCACGCTAAAATGTCCGAGGATGCACCATTTATCATGCTCTTGCAATTTAAGAGTCAATACGCCACCAGAGATAATATCAAAGGTACCGAATACAACGATCGCTATAAAATCGATCTGCTGAATGTGTCAGAATAGACAAGTTTTGTAATTAGCTCCGGAGAGAGGAAATTTTCCTCTCTCCGGAATTCGGATTCAAGGAGAACCACGTGAATATTCTAAAGTATATCGGTAGAAGACTTCTTTTGATGGTATTCTTGTTGATTGGCATCTCACTATTTGTATTTCTGATTGCCAATGCCGTACCCAGTGATCCTGTTGTGGCCAATTTAAGCACTAGAAATTTGAACAATCCGGAAATGGTGGCGGCTTATAAGGAAAAATGGGGTTTGGATCTGCCCTTGCATCAACAGTACTTTACCTATCTAAAGAATCTTTTGCGAGGAGATATGGGAGTATCCATCCGTACCTCACGGCCGGTGCTCGATGATCTCAAATTATATTATCCGGCTACTTTTGAATTAGCCTTCGTTGGGATTGTTTTTGCAGTAGTATTTGGTCTATTATTTGGAATTCTATCAGCAATAAAACGCAATAAGCTTACTGATCAGGTTTTGAGGAGTGTCTCAGTCTTCGGAGTCTCAGTACCAAGTTTCTGGCTGGCATTAATCTTGCTCAATATCTTTTATTTGCGTTTAGGTTGGTTTCCCGGCCCGGGCAGATTATCGCCCAAAATGACCCCGCCTACTTTGCGAACTAATCTCTTACTGATAGATTCCTTGCTCGACGGTAATTTCCCAGCTTTTTGGGACGCACTCTCTCATCTATTGCTGCCGGGAATTTGTCTGGGCCTGTTTACAATGGGGCTGATCACAAGGACCACCCGTGCCAGCCTGCTCGAAGTATTGTCACTGGATTATATCCGTACTTCCAGAGCTAAGGGCTTGCGTGAGAAATTAGTGATCACCAAGCATGCTCTCGGCAATGCCTTGATACCGGTCATCACGGTAATCGGCGTGGGTTTTGGCAATTTGTTGGGTGGCATGGTCTTCGTCGAATCCATTTTTGCCTGGCCCGGGATTGGCCGCTATGCTTTCCAGTCGGCGCAAAATCTCGACTTTCCTGCAATTGTCGGCGTATCACTGGTTATTGCCCTCAACTATGTCGTGATTAATCTCATCATCGATATCTTATATGGGGTACTTGATCCCAGAGTGAGGTATTGATTATGAATAAGAAGCAAAACTTAAAACGTTTAATGAAGAATAACCGCCTGTTCGCAGTCGGATTGGTCATTTGCCTGTTTTGGTTTTTGATCGCTATAATTTCTTTGGTTTATACTCCTCAGGATCCATTGTTCGGCGATACCGGTATGAAGTTCTCACCGCCTAGTTCCGAGCATTGGTTTGGAACTGATGAGCTGGGTCGGGATGTATTCAGTCGTGTCATCGCCGGTAGCAGGACATCGATTGGCGCCGGTCTGGCAACAATAATTCTGGCAGGAATTGTGGGCTGTTTCTTCGGGGGAATTTCCGGATATATCGGCGGTATCTTTGATGATATCTTGATGCGTCTCTCCGAGCTGGTACAATCTTTCCCCACGATTATCCTAGCGATGGTTATTACTTCCGCCTTGGGTCCCAATCTGTTTAACACTCTGCTGGCAATGGTCGTCGTTTGGTGGCCAAACTACGCTCGCGTGATGCGATCTATGGTTATCCAAGTCAAGACGAATGAATATATCAAAGCTTCCAGATCCCTGGGTGCATCCAATGTCCGTATTTTCATTAAGGAAATACTCCCTAATAGTATAGGAGCGATTATCGTTCTGGCAACAGTTGACTTTGGCAATGCCATCTTATTGTTCTCCGGGCTCTCATATTTGGGCCTCGGTTCTCCACCGCCGACACCGGAATGGGGTGCCATGGTTTCCGGCGGCTCTGCCTACCTTAATCACTGGTGGATGGCAACATTCCCCGGCATTGCAATTCTCACTATGTCACTGGGCGCTAATTTTATCGGTGACGGTGTCAGAGATATGCTGGATCCTAAACTGCGCAAAGAAATTTAAAACCCCAAACAATTTCTTAATTCCTTGTTTCCGTTAGTGCGACAGAATATTCTGTCGCACTCTCATTTTTACCCCATCACATTTAACCTATCCGCCTATGCTGACTACAATGCTGATTGCTCATAACCCAGAACTTGGAACAATAGCGCTCTATGCACTTCATTAGTCAAGTTACAGGCTGTGTATAATCAGTTCAGCAAGAAAAGTTTGACTAGGGCTGGGTAGCCAGCCCCTAGCCTTAAAAACGTAAGCGTCAAACCTAGCCGCGTTTCTACCGCATCTAGCTGAGGTTTTTGAAATAACTTGGCGTCAGCTCGGAAATTTTCTTTTGTTCGCCGGTTTTTCGTAACTTTGCCGCCTCTGTCAGGGTATA
>JAAYQX010000025.1 GCA_012519085.1 Clostridiaceae bacterium | reverse complement strand
CTACCACCGGGGAAGAGCTGCCCGGAGCAACTCTCACTTTGAAAGAAAAAGAGTCCGGAGATATAATCGAAACCTGGGTCTCAACCGACACGCCTCATATGATCAGGGGTCTGCACCAGGACAAAACTTATGTCCTGACGGAAGACGCGGCGCCGACAGGTTATCAAACTGCCAAGCCCGTAGAGTTTACCGTTGATGGCAGTATGGCTTATATCAATTTTGTAGAAATCCGTAATGAGAAAGAGCCGGAAATCGTTGCCACGCCTTTGCCGACAACAGGCGAGCGTCCGGCTTCCAGGATCGGAATAATCTTATCTTTGCTCGGAACCATTATAATCTTTCTGGGTTATAGTATCCGGAGGCTCTGGCTCTAGTAACTGCTTAAACAATAATGTCTGTAGAAACAATTATTCAGACAAGAGTTGCTATTAATAAGGGCACCGCTTGGTGGCCTTATTAAATAGGAAATTGTTATTAATAATTATTAGTCGCGCCGTCTGGAACGGGTTAAGAGAAGTATCCTCAACAAAGACAGGATCGAAGCTGCAGCTGCTGCCACATAGGTCATGGCGGCAGCCCTTAAAACCTTGCGCGTTCCTCGCAATTCTTCCTTATTAAGAACCTGTGTCTCCTTCAAAGCCCTTAGTGCCCGTTTAGAAGCATTGAATTCTACCGGCAAAGTAATCAGGGCAAAAACTGTGGTGAGGGCAAACAGCAGAACGCCAATATTGAGAACGGTCTTACTCCATGATTCCTGCACGATCAAGCCGACCAAAATAATCGGCCAGGCCAAGCGGCTGCCAATATTAACTACAGGAACCAAGGCGGAGCGGATCTGAAGTGGAGCATATTGCTTAGCATGTTGCAGTGCGTGGCCTGCTTCATGGGCTGCCACACCGACAGCAGCTATTGAATCCACATTCATCACCGGCTGTGACAGTTTCAGTGTTTTGGTTGAGGGCTTGTAGTGATCCGTAAGATTCCCCCCTACCGCTTTCACAGAAACGTCATTAATGCCTGATTTCTGCAAGATCAGTTTTGCCGTCTGGGAGCCTGTTAAGCCGCTTCTTGAGCGTATCAGGGAATATTTATTAAATGTTCGCCTGACATTTAGCGAGGCTAACACACTTAGCATCGCACCGATGAGAACTAAAATATAAGTCGCATCATAAAAATAGGGCATATTCAACCTCCTAAATCAGCTTATTATGCCGGTAAATTATTTTACTTGTGCTCTCCTACTATACTGCAAATCTGGCATTTTTGTGGCCTATTCTTCAGGCAGTAAACCATTGACCAGATTACGCATATCGGCAAAACAGCCCATATCCGGCACACTGATCGCAGATGCATCTATTCTGGCATCAGGATTTTCCGCCTGTCCGCGAAAAGTTGCCGGGATTGTGCCGTCCAGCTGACCCCTCACACTCTGGGTGCGGAGCAAATTGAATGACTTGAAAGTATCAACTGCCAGCAAAAATCGGTCATGGGAGGCAAACTTTGTCGGGTCACGCTCAACATAGGGCGAGATCAGTTCGGCGATAGTATCGACCTTGTCCTCAAAGTAACCGCTCTCCAGATAATCGACCAGAAATTCATCATATAGCTGATGATAACGAACCAGATTATCCCTATCTTGCATCAGCACAAAAAATAATGGTCTGCGTACCATAACTTCAAATGGAGCCGGCGTATCGATCGGATAATTGACGAATAGTGTCGAATCATCAATCGGATCTGTCATGCCCAGCGCATAGGTTGCGAAGGCCAAATTATAGTCCCAGGGCAACATGGAAATCCTGCCATCTTTTTCGTAGAGAAAATAATTATGTCCAGTCCGCCCTAGGTAGCTGTCCAGATTGACAACAAAAGTCTGTACCACAAAATAGCGCAGAACTGCCTCAATATCGACCGCCTGTTCCAAGTCCTGACCTTCAGACAGAATTTGCAGCGCTTTGATCAAACGCTTCTTATCCGCATCATTGGCCTTAAATACAGACTCCCTGAAGATATTGTCATAGCGCCAGAACTCATCTCCTGTGTAGATCAGCCCAATATCGCTATTATCATCATCAAGCCGGCGATATGAGGGTTTATACAATTCTCCATGATTGGTGCCGTAATTGCGCAACACAAAAGCATCCTCAATCTCCTCAATTGCCACAAACAGACCCCAGTCCTCACCGTTGATCCGTATAAAAGCATAGCTTGTCAGAGGAGCGGGAACTCCCATGCTTGCCATCATATCAAAAGTCATGACATCTTTTAGATAGGCATTATCCTGGAAAGATGAATTCAAGGACAACTTATCCAGACCATGATAGGATTGTCCCTTCTCATAATGATCAAACTCAATCTTCAGGCTGAAACGCTTTGAACCGTATTTAAGAATCTGATTCAAAGAATTACTGCCCTTGACACGCAAGCCGACATTCGAAATCCTCTCGCCATCGATTAAAGCATCAGCAGGTACATATTCTTTAGCTCTGGGATCCCCCAGAATGGAATGCCAATCAGCTTCTTTCAGTTCAAGATCTATCTCATGGACAATGCTGGTATCAAATAATCGGCTCGCATAGCCAGGGGAGCTCTGTAGAGTCTTCAGGCCCAGAGACTCACCTGTCATAAATAACAGGGTAATGATCACCGCCAGAATAATGGCGGCAATACCCAGCTTGTCAGTGTGACGGTGCTTCAGCATATAGATTATCCTACATAATCTCCGCGATAACTTACCAGCACTACATCTGAAACACCCTCTGTATGAGCCAGCAGGCTGACAAAGGATGTGTCATCATCCTTTAGCCGTAGCTCATAGTGAAGCTCAACCGCACCCGGTCGGACACTTTTGCTTTTTAGGACCAGTTTCTTGCTGCTGGCAGCTAGCATTTCCCTTGTTATCTTTTCCGTATTCTGATTGTCACAACGCAAAACAAGTATGTAAGGGTCATCATAGGATTTCCAGTTTGCGAAGATAAATAAAATCAATCCTATAAATAGACTGCCAAAAACAGCAAGAGGTATCAGTCCGGCCGCCAGAACAATACCAGCTGCTATACACCAAAAGAGAAAGGCGATATCAAGAGGTTCTTTAATCGCCGTGCGAAATCTGACAATGGACAGAGCGCCCACCATGCCCAGCGACAATACGACATTGCTGGTCACGGCCATAATCACCAGTGTGGAAATCATGGTCAGGCCAATCAGAGTGACGCCGAAACTTGCGGAATACATCACACCGCGATAAGTTTTTTTGTAGATCCAAAAAATGAACAGGCCAACCAGAAAGGCCAACAACATACCCAGTGCCATATCAAAGATAGGGATGCTGGTAACATTCTCCAGGTATTTGGATTTAAAGATATCTCGAAAAGTCATACGGTCCTCCTTAATCGTATTTGCGGCTATGAGCATATTTTGAGAAGGCGGCAGAGCGACGGGATCCGAGCTGTACTAACTGTACAATAAAATCAGGAATGAACTGATCAAATTTAACTTCCAAAACGGCAAATGCTTCATCCACCGGCACTAATAGTGGATCAACTGTAAAAAAGTCCAAGCTGCGCATCCCGGTTCGGATGTCACGATCAAGCGTAATGCGCACATTGCCTGCAGTATACAAAAATGGTTCCCGTATATATTCCACAATGGTGCGCGGTCTTAACAGATTACTTTTGATTTTGACATAGAGTTCTTGCAACAGTTCTTCGTCCCGGCTCAGCAAAAAATCATATTCGCCCTGCAATATATTTTCTACCTCCGCTGAACAAAGCCTGGCACTTTGTTTGCGACTGAGTCCCGATCTCTTGGTCTTTTTCTCCAGCCTGATAAAGTCAAAGTTCGCATTATAACAGCGGATACGGAATTTCTCACGTTTGTTAACTCCGCCGATCTTTTCCGTCAATGCTCGGTCAAAAGGATCGTCAAAATATAAACTGCGCACACGGTATTCACCGTGTGCGCCAGCATGAGGATCAGGCCTCAACATGTCTTTTAAGCGTTTTTTTAAGAGAAGGTAGTCTGCATAATTAATCTCATGCTTCAATTCGTGCCTAAGTATCATGCTCTCCTCCCGGTTAATCTACAGTTTAATCGTTGTAGTCGCTATCGTCATTATCATCGTCATTGTCGGAGACATCATCATGGCTTCTATCATCATCTTTTCTCGACATGTCTTTTAAGCGTTTTGTTAAGAGAAGATAGGCCTCATAATTAATCTCGCGCTTCAATTCGTGTCTAAGTACCATGCTCTCTCCTCCCGGTTAATCTACAACTTAATCGTCGTCGTAGTCGCTATCGTCATCATCATTATCGTCATCATGGTCGGAGACGTCATCATAATCGCTATCATCTGTCTGAGCGGTAGTCGGCTTAGCAGTAGGTTTGGCCGTAGGTTTAGCTGTGGGCTTGGCCTTATAATCGCTGTCATCGTCGTCATCATCGTCGTTGTCGTCATCATCGTAGTCGCTGTCGTCTGTCTTAGCGGTAGTCCGCCTAGTTGTAGATTTAGTCGTAGATCTGGTTGTAGATTTGGTGTCATAATCGCTGTCATCATCATAGTCACTGTCGTCATCGTCACTGTCGTCATCGTCATAGTCGCTGTCATCATCGGTTTGACTCGGTTCAGTGCTAATATTTTTGTCGTCGTGCTCATACTTCAGGATATTCCCTGTTTTGGCATCGATATCATATTCGTATTCGATCCCATTCGCCTTGAACTCCAGCTCATAGACTGCTTTCCCATCATCAAGGTCGAAGTCTTTATCATCAAATACTGCATCTGCTGCCTTCACATTAGCATGAGCAAGTGCGATCTCCTTGGCTCTGGCCAGAGTGATATATTCTCCACTCTCTGCAGTCGGATCAGCGATATCATCATAATCTGAAGCATCAATGCCTTGCAGTTGAACATTCAGGTTCAAAGAACGCAGTGTTGAACGCACATCTTTGGCAATCATTTTTTCAAAATCAGGCTGCGGCAAAACTGAACCGTCTTCGATTTCGATGGTAAGATTGCGGTCACTGCCATCAATTTCAGAAACAAAGTATCCTGCCTCATGAATTTTGGTTATGAGTTCCTTGACAACTACACGGGCATCTTTGCCGACAAAGTCCTTGTAGTCCGCGACAATCTTTTCGCCGTCATCATTTTCCCCTTTGATAAGTGTAACTAAACCATCTTTGTCATACTGAATCATGATCTCGGGATTAACTTTTAAATGAATTGTGCCTATCTCGTCCAGAGAGGCATCTTCCGATGCTGTTCCTTTAGCGCAGCCAAATAGGGTTGCTGCGACAAAAAGGATGGAAACAATCAAAGTGATTATTTGTCTTGACTTTTTCATAATTTACTCCTTTGCAGAATGCTTATCGCGTTTATTTGTTGCAGATTTTCGTCTGTACATCCATAGGATACGGATCATGTTTGCCGAAAGTGGGGTCGCCGGCAAAAGTTTCTAATCATCATATTCGCTGTCATCGTATCTGCTATCATCACTATCTTCTACATAATCGTAATCACTATCATCATATTCGTTGTCATCGTATTCGCTATCATCATATCCACTATCATCTCTCTGTGTGGCGGTCGGCTCAGCAGTAGGTTTGGCAGTAGGTGCAGCTGTGGGCTTGACAGTATAATCGCTGTCATCATTGTCAACGGGCACCATTTGCTGCTCAGTTCTTGTGTTGTCTTTACTTTTGCTAACATCGTTTCGTCTTGTGTGATCAGCTGTCACCTCAGGGCTTGCGATCGCCGTCGGATCAGGCCCGGTTATGTCTGGCGGGGAAGCAGTCTGTTTACTTAATCCGGGAGACCGGAAGGAATGATCCGGCATAAACCTCACAATCTGAATTGAGACTGACGCTTTTGTTTCCAATTTCTGACTAAGCGTTTTGCGTAAATCAACACCTTTATCACGAAACCAATCCTCGGGGCCGGTAAGTGCTAATGTAACTGTGCCGCCATCCACAAGGAAACCGACTTTGATCGCTCGCTCGATCAGCTCATCTGTTACGATCTCCAGATCCTGTCGTCTGGCATCATAGCCCTGCAGCAGCGTCTCGGCTTCATCATTCAAAGCCTCAAGTTCGATCACTCGATCATGGCGGTTAACATCAATTCTTATTTCCGGATTGATTTTAAAATACACGGAAGCAAAAGGTTTGAAATACTCCTGATAAATTTGCAAAGCAAAGATAATTAGAACTGCAGCCGCCATGCTGGCGGCCAGCATAATGGTCCGGCGCCAAGCTAAACGACTCCTTGGAGACCTATACTCTGAGATCTGATCTAATCTCTGACCTACCAGATAGCCTTCATTATCTGCTTTGATAAAACGCCCCGCTTGATCCAAAACAATACAGTAAGCGTCATGCGTTTCCATTACCAGATATTTCAAACTCTGCTTTTCCTTTCTAAAATTCTGTACAAGCTGATTTATTACTTCTATTAGAGGATACGCAGCTCATATTACAAAAGCAGGGTCGAAGGCGCTATAAAATTGGTTGCTCTTTTCTCAGATCAGGAAATACGTACCACAAATAAGAACCGGGTTCGTTAGACCCGGCCCTAACACAAAATAATTGTCGATTACACCACTGGCGGCACCAACGATACAGCCATTAAAATCAAGCTTAAGTCAAGATATTTCGTCAGCCCCGAACAGCTTTAGCAATCTTTGCAATTCGTCTAAATTCTTATAATGGATAAGAATTGATCCTCTTCCTCCTTTATAGGCAAAACGAACTTTTGTTCCCAATGCTTTGGAGATGCTCAGCTCAGTTGTTTTGATGCTAAGCCTTTGTGCCTCGTTTGGCTCAACTTTTTTAGTTTTAGGGCGCAAAGCGCGCTGAACTGCCCTTTCCGTCTCTCGCACTGAGAATCCTTCATTGATAATGCGTTCAGACAACGCGACTTGCTCTGCTTCAGTCTTCAGTGCCAGCAGCGCTCTAGCGTGTCCGGCCGATATTGAGCCGGTACGCACCTGGTCCTGAATTGCTTCAGGAAGATTCAGTAGGCGTAAAGTATTAGCAATAGCCGATCGGCTGCGCCCAATGTCAACTGCCAGCTCTTCCTGAGTCATCGCATGCTCTGTCAGCAGTCGCTGCAATGCCTGAGCTTCTTCAATCTGATTGAGATCTTCACGATTGATGTTCTCGATCAGGGCAATCCGCTGTACCTCTTTGTCATCCAAGGCACGGACGATCACCGGAACCTCTTTTAAACCTGCCAATCTAGCTGCACGCCAGCGTCTTTCGCCCGCAACAATGGTATAGCCTCCGCCGGTTCTTGCAGGTATGACCAGCAGTGGCTGGACAATGCCGTTTTTCTTGATGGAATCTGCAAGCTCTTGCAAACGTTCCGGATCAAAAGTCTGTCGCGGCTGATCTTGATTGGGACTAAGGTCATTGAGCTTAACTTTCTTTACTTGCTCAACCCCCGTACCAGTAGATACTGGCAGCGTTTCTGTGCCCAGCAAGGCATTCAGGCCTCTCCCTAAGCCCCTGCCGGTTGTTTTCTTGTTTTCTGCTTTTGACTGATTAGATCTATTTTTACTCTGTGACATTTACTATCTCCTAGGAGTTATTTCTGACGGATGATTTCTTTAGCTAAAGAATCATAAGCTCTAGCACCGCGCGACCATTTATCATAAGCTAGAATTGGTTTGCCGTAACTGGGCGCTTCGCTGAGACGGACATTGCGAGGGATCACTGTTTTAAAGACCTGTTCCGGAAAATGCTCCCTGACTTCCGCTTCCACCTGATGCGCCAATTGTGTTCTCGTATCGAACATAGTTATGACTATGCCCAAAACCTCCAACTCCGGATTGCTGCTGTTCTTCACAAGGCTATATGTTCCGATTAGCTGCTCCAACCCCTCTAAGGCATAATATTCAGCTTGGATAGGGATCAGAATACTGTCTGAGGCTGTTAGTGCATTGATCGTCATTAAGCCCAGAGAAGGCGGGCAATCAATCAGAATATAATCGAATTGATTTCTAATGGGAGATACTGCCTTAGCAAGCACTTTTTCACGCTCCGGCACTGAAATTAACTCAATTTCAGCACCGGTTAATTCAATATTTGCGGGACATAAGGAAAGGTTGCGATATTCCGTACTTTGTACTGCCTCCATCAAGGGCAATTCATTAATCATTACGTCATATGTTGTCTTTTCCTGATCCTTCTTAGCAAATCCCAGGCCGGACGTGGCATTACCTTGGGGGTCAGCATCAATCAGCAATGTTTTCTGTGACCGTTTACCTAAATATGCTGCCAAGTTAACAGCAGTCGTCGTTTTGCCGACACCACCCTTTTGGTTCACTACGGAAATAACAGTTCCCATAACATCCTCCTGCTAATTATAAATATCTTAACACAGCACGCTTCCCATTCTTATGACAACTCTATTAAATAAACAACCAGAGGTATCAAAGGCATACAATCTTTACAGATCATCCCAACCCCTGAAAATACCGGCTCAAGGCCATTTCCCCGTATCAGAACATCTAAAAACCGGAATGTTTCACGTGAAACATTCCGGTTGCAACTTCTAAAGAATCTTGACTTTACAACAAATATTTTCGTCGTTGCTTAACGATTGTTTAGACATCCGTGCTGGCATATACCGCATTGGCGCGAATAAATTCTCTGCGCGGCTCTACTTTGTCACCCATCAGGAGAGTTACAATTTCATCCGCAGCTTGTGCATCTCCTATCGTCACTTGTTTGAGATAGCGAGTCTCCGGATTCATAGTTGTTTCCCATAGTTGATCCGGGTTCATTTCTCCCAATCCCTTAAAGCGTTGCAGTTTGAAGCTGGTCCAGCCTGTTTTCGCCTTAATCTCTTCAACATCGCCCTCCTCATAGGCATAATAGCTCTCATTGCCATTATAAATCCTGTACAGAGGAGGAACCGCTATATAAACATGTCCCGCTTCTACTAAAGGTCTCATATAGCGGTAAAAAAAAGTTAGGAGTAAAGTTCTGATATGTGCTCCATCAACATCAGCATCAGCCATCAACACAACCTTATGATAACGAAGCTTCTCCAGATCAAATTCATTGCCGATGCCAGCACCCAAAGACATAACTATGGGCATTAGTTTTTCATTGTCTAGTACTTTATCAACACGAGCTTTTTCCACATTTAACATTTTTCCCCAGAGTGGCAAGATCGCCTGATATTTTCTCTCGCGGCCATTTTTTGCCGTTCCGCCAGCCGAGTCACCCTCGACAATAAAGACCTCGCAAAAAGCCGGATCTTTCTCTGAGCAATCTGCCAACTTACCCGGCAACACATTAGATTCTAAAGCACTTGCTCTTCTGGTCAGACTACGCGCTTTACGGGCAGCTTCATTGGCTCTGGCGGCTGACAGAGCCTTTTCAACAATGATTCTGGCAATCTGCGGATTTTCCTCTAAATAAGTCGCCAGCTTTTCATTAACCGTTGATTCGACTATCGTTCTGACTTCCGCATTGCCCAATCTGGACTTGGTTTGACCTTCAAATTGCGGCTCAGATAATTTGATGCTAATTATTGCTGCCATTCCCTCACGAATATCTTCCCCGGCCAAGTTCTTATCATTATCTTTCAAGAAATTGTATTTACGGGCATATTCATTGATAGTCTTGGTGGCTGCAGATCTAAATCCGGTCAAATGAGTACCGCCTTCAATAGTGGCAATATTATTGGCATAAGAGTAAACATTTTCTGAATAGCCGTCATTGTATTGGATTGCCACCTCTACGAATGTATCCTCTTCCGTGCCACAGAAATAAATCGGCTCCTTGTGCAGCGCATTCTTATGTCTGTTTAAATATTCGACAAAAGAGATTATGCCACCCTCATAGAATAGCGTCTTTTCAACTTGCGGCTCCACGCGCTTATCGATCAGAACAATTTTGACATTGCGGTTAAGGAAAGCCATCTCTCGATAACGGGTGATCATCAGATCAAAATCAATAACATCGTCAGGGAAGATCTGCGGGTCAGGTTTAAATCTGGTGATAGTGCCGGTTTTATTCGTATTTCCCGTAACAGTCAGCGGTTCTGTCGTAACTCCACGTTCAAACCGAATTTGGTGCGATTGACCATCGCGATTGACTATCACTTCCATCCAAGAAGAAAGTGCATTGACAACAGAAGCTCCTACCCCGTGCAATCCGCCTGAAACAGAATAGGCACCGCTGCCAAATTTTCCTCCCGCATGTAATATGGTATGCACTACTTCAACAGTCGGAATGCCCATCTGCGGATGCATCCCTACCGGTATGCCGATCCCGTTGTCTTCTACCTCAACCGATTGGTCAGGATAGACCGAAACAATAATTGTATCGGCGCGTCCAGCCAGCGCTTCATCCACAGAGTTAGCCACAATCTCATATATCAGATGGTGGAGGCCCCTTGGTGTTGTATCTCCGATGTACATGCCAGGGCGCTTACGCACAGCTTCCAATCCCTCCAGAACTTGGATATCTTCGTCCGAGTATTCTGAATCACTATGTGTGTCAAAAGCAGTTGCATCCGGTCTATTGTCAGTTAAAGACTCTTCAAAATCTTCAACTAGGGCGCGCGGATTATCCGCTAGGTTATGAAGTTCATCTTCAGTACTGTGCCCCTGCTGTGCTGAGTCAGCCTCAGCGCGTTTCAGCATTTGATCAAATGCTGAATTTTCCTGTTCATTCTGCAAATTAAAATTATCCATTTTTATCCTTATAAGTGTTTATATGCGATCTAAATCGGTTTTGTCCCAGCCCCTGCTCCCAGCGCAAACGCAAAGTAGCAGAAGAGACGGGAGAGAGAATCACCCTGTTAATAGTGACAATCAAAGATCGTGGCAGATCCGGTGTCAAAATATCTATTAACTGATTTTTTTCTGCCCGAGCTAAAAATTTTACAGTATTCGTAGAGCCTCCCGTAGAATTGTCGAGATCAAATATACCAACTATCCATTCAGCAGGTAAAGATACATCTGCGCCGACATGAATATACATTTACTACCCTTCCTGCCTCAGAGAAAATTCATCTATTTGCCACTCCTAATTATAACATACTTAAAGAAATTCGCGCGCGAGTATATAATCATAAAGTACTATATTAGTTACAGATTAGTTACAAAATTACCTGCGTCAGTTTAGCTTGATGTACATTAAATAGGGTATATTCCTCAATAAAATCTGCCAGGTTTCGGTCGTTACAACCAATCAAGACCTGAGATAAATCTGTACAGGTCAGAAATGACTGATGATCTTCGATCGTCTGTAATAGACGATAGCGGCGATCACCATCTAATTCAGACATGACATCATCAAGTAATAGTACGGGGCTCTCCCCGGTCTTCTGTCGTAATAAGAGCAGTTCAGCCAGTTTTAAAGCAAGAACCACAGATCTTTGCTGTCCCTGTGAGGCATATGGCCGCACTTCTATTCCGTTGAGACTTAAGATCAGATCGTCGCGATGAGGACCTAGGCCGGTACTGCCGCGCAGGATATCATCAGCTGCTTGCTCCCGCAGTTTTCCCAACAAAATCTCCCGCATTTCTTCTCTGTTCAGATCTTTGGCTGAAGGTACTGATGAGCGATATCTCATGCTCAATTCTTCTTTAAGTCCGGTAATTTGTGAAATTGACTCATTAGCAAGTAAAGCAATCTCATTTATGACTTCTTGACGGCGTGAAATTATACGTGCGGAGCAATTAGACAGCTGCTCGTCCCAAATTTCCAGATGTAAATTATAATCACTGTCAGAATCTGCAATATAGGGAAGGTCCCGTAGTTTCTTCAGCAGATTATTCCTTTGCGTCAATAAATGTTGATATTGAATCAGATCACGGAAATACGCCGGATAAATCTGGGAAAGTAAAAGATCCAGAAATCTCCTCCTGGCTGCCGGGCCGTCCTTAATAATCTGTAAATCCTCCGGGGCAAAGATCACAGCATTGAAGATGCCCATCATATCACTGATGCGTTCAAGCCTGACTCCGTTGTAATATATATGCCGGATCGGTTTCAATCTGAGGGGATCGTTACTCACCGGGGCTAGATAATGAATCCTTATTTCCTCAGATCTATCCTTATCCGTTAAAAATTCCAATCTGACATCATAATCATCGCAGCCTTGTCTTACCAATTCGCTGTCACGCCCGGTACGATGTGAACGAGCACAGGTACAGAGAAATATCGCTTCCAGAATATTCGTTTTACCTTGGGCATTATTGCCATATAAAATTTGAGCACCTGGGAAAAAATCCTGTTCCAGATGCTCATAATTTCTAAAATTCTTTAATTCAATTGCTGTAATCCGCATCCTATCGTCTGAGAGGTAGTACCAGATAACTGAAGGCATCCTCTTCAACGGGGTTAATCACACAGGGACCCAGGCTGCCGTTAAAAGTTATCAAGACCTCTTCATCCGGAATCACTTTCAGGGCTTCAATAAAATACTTGGGATTAAAGTCAATATCAAATAGCTTACCCGACATAGCAATGTTTAATTCTTCATGAGAAGTACCTATATCCGTCTTGGCACTGATACTGAGGATATCATCGCTATTCGTCTGCAAAGTAACTGAAAAGCGTCTGTCTTCGGCTCTAATAACCAGAGAAGCTCGCTCGAAAGCGCTCAGTAAATTTCTGGTTGAGATCGTCATGCTGGTTTCATGATTGCGCGGGAGAATGCTATTGTAATTCATGAACTCCCCCTGGATTAAGCGTGAAACCACCAGTACACTACCCATATCAAATAAAATATGGTTGTGAGAAGTAAAGATATTTACATCTCCTTCATCTTCCAGAACTCTGGCTACCTCATTTAGAGTTCTGGCAGGTACAATAAACTGAGAATCCGGCAGATCTCCCGCTATCATTTCTTTTCTCACCGCTAATCTGAAACCGTCTATTGCCACTAAAGACAAGGTTCCTTGTTCAGATATGATATTAATACCATTTAAAATTGGTCGGCTTTCATCAATAGATGCGGCAAAACTAGTCTGCATTATCATCTCTTTCAAGGTTTTCTGCGGAACTATCATTTGCCTGGCATCTTCAACAATAGGAATTTTCGGATAATCCTCCGCCGGTAATCCTCTTAGCTGGAAAGAAGATGAGCCACTCTCAATCGTAATAATATTGTTTTCATCTTTATCAAAATGGACCGCTTCTTCCGGTAGGCGGCGAACAATATCTCCCAGTAAACGGGATTTTATAACTACACTCCCGGCTTTATAGATTTCAGCATCTAACTTACTTTCGATACCGGTTTCCAAATCATATCCTGTAAGTTTGATCCGGTCGGTTACTTCTAAAAGAATTCCGTCCAAGATAGGTATCGTTGAGCGGGAAGATACTGCTTTCTGTACTGTGTTGATTGCCTCAACTAGATTGGTACGGGAACATTCAAACCTCATGTCTTTCTCCTTATCTTCCGATAATGCTGGTTTCAAAATTTAAAAATCAACATTATGCAAATATTGTTTTCGTTATATGTGATGGCATTGCCATCTTCATAGTCAATAAAGGACTTATTATTACTCATATTATGGTCTGTAAATCCTGTTATTAACTCTCAACAAGCCTCTCCCATCTGCGTTTTCAATAGATAATAACTTGTTGGTTATTTGTTAATAGCCTGTAAAAACTTGCATTTATTAACATATTCTTTTTATTCACATTATATTAAGGTTAAATCAATGTTAATAATCACAAAATGTGAATAAAAATGTGAATTACTACATCAATCGCTCTTCTATATTCTCCAACTGTTCTTTTATCCTAGGGTCGGTTTCTAATTTATTCTTTATATTAGCACAAGCATTAATTACGGTAGCATGGTTCTTGCCCCCAAAGAGGAGTCCAATCTCGGTATTGGTCATACCCAATTTAGTACGGCAAAGATACATGGCAATATGTCTCGGTATTACAACTTCTTGGCTTCTCAGTCTTGATTTAAGATCATTTACAGTTACAGAAAAATAATTTGCCACTACTTCCATGATCAAAAGCGGGTCTAAAGGTCTTACTGTTCCCGGATGAATCATATTTTTGAGCAGATTCTTGGTAGTTTCTAGGTTAATCGGATGACCGATATCCGCAGAAGCCTTGATGGTCTTAAAAGCACCTTCCAGTTCACGAACATTAGTGGTAAAAGAATTGGCAATATAATTAATCACATCCGGTGGTAAAATTAGATGTGCATTTTCGGCTAAATTATTTAAGATAGCAATCCTGGTTTCGTAATCCGGAGGGGTAATGTCAATCGTCAAGCCGCTAATAAATCGGGTTTTTAGTCTCTCTTCTAAAGTAGCAAGGCTTTGCGGCGGTTTATCGCAGGAGAGAACAATATTTTTACCCGATTCGAACAACCAATTGAAAGTATGGAAAAATTCTACTTGCATTTGTTCTTTGCCTTCGATGAACTGGATGTCGTCAATTAAGAGCATATCAGCACGGCGGTATGATTGGCGGAAGTCGTCGTAATCGTTGCGCTGAATACAGGAAATAAATTCATTAACAAATTGCTCAGTCTGGATGTATACCACATTGCGATTGGGATGCTCAAGCAGTACCTGATTACCGATAGCATGCATGAGGTGGGTTTTGCCTAGACCGGAGCCACCATAGAGAAAGAGAGGATTATAATTCTGCGATCCTTTCATGGTTGCTACGGCAACACAGGCGGCATGAGCAAAGCCATTGCTACTGCCGACAATAAAATTGTCAAAGGTATACTTGGGATTTAAGCTACTGCCCTGGTGACGGCGCTCATCCCGATTATTTCTAAATCTGTTTTTGCGGCTGACTGCCAAGCTGTCCTCTATTTCCGAGATACCGTTTTCATACACTTTAACTTCAATTTGGTAATTTTTATTTGTTAACAGCACCAGCACATTAGAAATGAGATCGGTGTACTTTGACATATATTCTCTGGTGACATCATTGGGAACAGCCAACACAAATGTTCGCTCATCAGGAGAAAACGGTTCCACTTTTCTAAACCATGTATTATATGTCAGGGGAGATACTTCATTTACCAAATATTGGTCGCAAGCTGAATCCCAGATCTTTCTTGCGTCAGAAACTTGCATGCTAACACCATCTCTTTCCTATCTAGTCACATTATCGTATCAGAAACCGGAAAATATTAAAAGCCCAAAGACGTTGCAAATAGTGCATTACTGGATTCTATTAACATTTTTCTTAGTTAATAATGTTAATAACTTTCCGTCTCCAATGGTAATTATGTTAAGAACTTCCTGAGAATAAGCAAAGACCGCAAATGTTATCAACAAAAAATATTTTTCCTGTGGATAAAAATTCTGCTCCGGAAAATTTTCAGGACAAGAAAAAATCAGATCAGATTATAATGCTTAAGTGCATATTCTATGCCATCATTAATAACATCTAAAGTTACGAAATCAGTCAAATGATGAATGCCCGGATCAGAATTACCCATGGCAATGGCATGGGTGACATGTTTAAGCATGTCCATATCATTTATGCTGTCACCGAAAGCGAAAGTTTCAGCGAATTGAAAGTCAAATTCCCGCTGTAGCCATTCTTCAAGCAGGATCATGCCGGTCATCTTATTGCAACCGGGAGGAATACCTTCTCGGACATCCGTTGGATAAACGATGAAATGCAGTTTATCTTCCAAGGCCTTTATAATTGCCCGGTCACTGTGGAGATCCCTGATTAAATAGCTAATTTTATTGATCTGAACCGGAACTTCACTTATGCTTCGCCTCCGTCCCTCAATATTAAACAAGTCAATGGCCGCTCTGGCAACTACCGGGTCAAACACGGTATCAAGTGTATAGACAAAGTCAGGTCCTTCCAAGAGGAGATCAGTCTTTTCTCTGGAAAAAGTTTCAATAATGCGGTCGACCAGCTCCGGATCGAGAACGCGATTCAGTAGTTCCTGGCCCTTAAATTCGACATAGGTACCACAACCGGCAATGATGCCATCGAAATTCAAATCTAAAATTTCTTGTGGTATACAGGCTAAAGAACGACCTGTATTGATAATCGTTAAATTGCCATCGGCCTGTAGCCGCCTGAGCGATTGCTGCGTTTTAGCGGAGACGCTGTAATTTCGGTTAACATCAAGCAAGGTGCCATCAATATCAAAGTAAATTATTTTTTTCATGGACCTATGATAGCAAATAGGTCGGGAGCGTTAAAGTCGATACTTGTTGATTTCTGGTAAAAACCGGTAATCTTCAAGCATCAAGTTCCCGTTTAATTGCTTCTATATTTACAGCGGAAAAATCAAAGGGGCGATCTTCTGTGGCAATATTGCAATCGCTGGCACAATGCACGATATGTTTTTTCATCAGTTCAAAAGTTTGAGCCGACAGAGCATGCTCAACACGACAGGCATCATTGACAGCTGTGGTTTCATCGACTCCCAGTGACATGAAGTACTGCGTCAGAAACAGATGGCGCTCATATACGGATCTGGCTTTCTCCAATCCTGCCGCAGTCAGTTTCAGATTGCCGCTAGGCTCAATTTTCAGCAAGCCCTGATCTGACAATTTATGAACAGCACGGCTGACGCTTGGTTTTGAAAATTTCATACTATTGGCAAGATCAACGGAACGAACCAAGTCTTGTTGCCTGGAGAGAATGAAAATATTTTCCAGATAATTTTCCATAGATTCTTGTAATTTCATAAGTTCACTCCTGACCGACAGGCGACGTGTTTTTGTCATTATATTAACATATGTTATTGTTATCGGCAGGACTGTGGTCTGACCGGCAATGCTATTTCTGACATTGTGGACAAATATGAGTTCCTCTGCCTGCAATCTTGCGCTTGACAATAGTCTCCCCACAAACGGTGCATTTTTGGCCGTTGCGGCGGTAGACTTGCAAATGCTGCTGAAAATGGCCTTTGCCGCCTAAACCGTCTACATAGTCGCGGAAAGATGTACCGCGGTGACCGATCCCCTCTTTAATTACATAACGGACTGCTTCCTGCAGACGAGCTGTTTCCTCTGTGCTTAAGCTGTTGGAAGGTCTGTCCGGCGAGATGCCGGCGCGAAACAGCGCCTCGTCACAATATATATTACCGATCCCTGCCACTACTGTCTGATCCAACAAGACAGCTTTAATCGAGGTGCGTCGTCTCTGCAAGATGTCCCGGAAAGATTCGAGACTCCATTCGGCTGAAAGCGGTTCAGGACCAAGACTGGCCAATCCGGGGTTTTCCAATTCACCGAAAGCCGGCAGCAGCCAAACTCGACCAAAACGCCGGACATCTTCAAAATCTAGCCAGGCAATATTTTCACCTTTGAGGCTGAAACGCAGATGAGTGTGTTTAGTGGGCTCAATCTCCTCAGTTCGGTATAGAAGTTTGCCTGTCATGCGCAGATGAACCATCAAAAGAGCTCCCTCTGCCGGATCGGAAGCTTGTACCAAATCGATCAGCAGATATTTGCCGCGGCGTCTCAGACCGGTGATTTCCCAACCATGCAGCGGTCGCTGGTCATGATTGATTAGAATATCAGGGTGCAAGATCTCAATATTGATGATCTCCCGCCCTTGAATCAAGGGCAGAAGGCTGCGTCGGATAGTCTCTACTTCCGGTAATTCAGGCATCAAATAACCTCCGGCTCGGGCTGCTTATAAACTGCTAAATTGATATTTAAAGAATAGGGGATACCCGGTCAGACCGGATATCCCCAGATCAATTGATAAGCGCTGATTAACTCAGAGGAGCGCAGGTCTGGCGCAACCACTCTTTTTCTCTTTCATCTTTTAGCAATGGCTCTACTTTTTCCAAGACTTGGGCATGGAAATCGTTGGTCCATTTCAGCTCTTTAGCACTCAGCATATCGGGATCAATCAATTCGCGATCCAGTGGCACAAAAGTCAGATTGTCAAAATATAGATACTGGTCGATGTCATATTTCTCTCCCAGCATTACCACGAAATCATTTTCAATTCTGACTCCGGACACACCTTCGCGGTAAACACCGGGCTCGATGGTCATCAGCATACCCGGTTTTAGCTCGGTCAGATTGATGACAACACGGGCAAAACGCCCCGGTCCCTCGTGCACACCGAGTAGATAGCCAAAGGGATGGCCTGTGCCGCATTTGTAATCCAGTCCGTGTTGCCACATTACGCTTCTGGCCAAGACATCCAGATAATGACCGCTGGTTCCGGTCAGGAAGGGCTGAGAAGCCAGATTTATTAAGGCTTTCAGAGTCAGCGTATAATCATATTTTTCAGCTTTGGTCACTTCTCCCAGCGACAAGGTGCGGGTAATATCGGTTGTTCCATCGAGATACTGGCCGCCGGAGTCGATCAGGTAGAGTTTGCCTGGCTTGAGTTTGGCATGATTGTCCGGAGTAGGCGAATAATGCATCATAGCAGCATTAGAGCCATAGGCGGAAATCGGATTAAAGCTGATATCAACAAAATACTCACCCTGTTTGCGGAGATCATAAAGCTTATCCAGTACATTCAACTCATTAAGATCGGCACCCTGGGCAGCTTGATCTTTAACCCAGAAAATAAAGCGTGTCAGAGCGACACTATCTCTTAGGCTGGAGTTTCTAACATTGGCCAGTTCCACCTCATTCAGCTCCGCTTTCAGCATATGGGGATAATCGAGTTCGGAGCTAATCTCCATATGTGCGGGAATAGCGGTGTAGAAAGCTGTACCAATGCGATCGCGATTTAAGACCATGGCTCCGGCGGGAAGTTGCTTCAGATGGGAAATAAGATCCTCATACGCTACTAGAGTCACCCCATTTTCCTCCATATAGCTGCGCAGTTTCTGATCGACCTTATCCAGATCGATAAAGAGGCGGGCTTCATCCTGTGAAATCAGAGCGTAGGAGAGAACAACGGGGTTATAGGGTACGTCACCGCCGCGGAAATTGAACAGCCAGCAAATATCATCCAAGCCGGCATATAGAGCGTAGTCATAGGCTCCCTTGGTCATCTTGGCCCTTACGTTAGCCAATTTTTCAGCAGCTGTCAGTCCGGTGAATTTGAGATCGTGCAACCAGGCCTTAGCTTTAGGCAGTGCCGGCCGATCAGTCCAGATATCTCCGACCAGATCCAGATTGCTGACGAGTTCAATGTCTTTTTTCTTCAAATAGCCGGCAATCTCCTCAAAAGCAGCCTGGGATACTATACGGCCATCGAGGCCAAGCCTGCCACCCTGAGGCAAATTGTCCAGCAGATATTCTTTCAGAGTGGGGAAACCCTCAATGTCGATTTTCATCAGCTCAAATTCGGAACCCTCGATCTGTTTAGCAGCCTGGATAAAATAGCGTCCGTCTGCCCATAATAATGCGGCGTCCTTCGTTACCAGTGCATAGCCGGCAGAGCCATCAAAACCTGTCAACCAAGCTCTGGTTTTAAAGTGGTCTGAAATATACTCAGACTGGTGTGAGTCAGCGGTATTCACATAAAATGCATCCAGATTGTGTTGACTCATTAGCTCGCGCAGTTTCTTAAGTTTTTCGTTAGTTGTCATCTAATCCTCCCACAATAATTTTTGGTGTTTTATTGCCAATATGCAGCTGGCAGATCTTGTCCGTTCCGACCTGCAATTGGATAATCGCTTTTGTCGCCTATATTATGACATATATCCAAACATAAAGTTTATCAATATGCCCCGTCCTGCTCTGCCAGCTAATTTAGCAGATATTTGTCCCTTATCCGACTCAATGAGAAAAACAATATATTGCCTTAATTGTCGGACAAAATGATGTCACGAGTCGTTTTGATCTCTATCTAAGAACTTCTGCTTTTTGTAATAGCCGGAATTTAGATCTTATTTTAGGTCTTTTTGCTGACTTACGTTGCCAATATCATTGACGCTTTTTGTGTAAAGGGTTATTCTGTAAGTGCCGCTTATATATTAAAGAGCGTAGTTTTTAAAGTCCGCTTGAGGACATCAGAAAGGGAAAAAAGCCGGCCGGCTTCTTTCCGGTCGACCAAAAATAAGGAGGAATAACTAATGACCAAAAAGATGAGCCCACAGTATCACATGGATTTAGAAGCGAAGCATGGTGCGCACAACTACCATCCGCTGCCTGTAGTGCTGTCAAAGGGAAGAGGAGCCAAGGTTTGGGACGTAGAGGGGAAAGAATATTATGACTTCCTGTCCGCGTACTCTGCCGTGAACCAGGGACATTGCCACCCGAAGATTGTTGCAGCGATGGAAGAGCAGGTCAATCGTATTGCCCTGACATCCAGAGCTTTCCACAATGATCAGATGGGTGAGTTCTGCAAGTTCATGACGGATTACTTCGGCTATGACAAGGTCCTGCCGATGAACACCGGCGCAGAGGCTGATGAAACAGCACTGAAACTGGCTCGCAAATGGGGCTACGAAGTAAAGGGTATTCCCGAGAACAAAGCTAAGATTATCGTTTGTGAGGAGAACTTCCATGGCCGTACTCTGGCGATGGTTTCTTTCTCTACCGATCCCGAGGCTTATGGAAATTACGGACCTTTCCTGCCCGGCGTCGTCAAGATTCCTTATGATGATCTAGATGCTCTTGAGAAGACACTTGATGAAATCGGCGAAGAGACCTGTGGATTCCTGCTCGAGCCTATCCAGGGCGAGCGCGGTGTCTATGTTCCTCACGATGGCTATCTGAAAGGCGCATATGACCTGTGTAAGAAGCACAATGTCCTGTTCATCGCTGACGAAGTTCAGACCGGCTTGGCAAGAACCGGTAAGCTCCTGGCTTGTGACCACGAAGGTGTCCGTCCTGATATCTTGACACTCGGTAAAGCACTGTCCGGTGGTATGCTCCCTGCCTCTGCAGTTCTGGCAGACGACGAGATCATGCTGACAATCAAGCCTGGCCAGCACGGTTCTACGTTCGGTGGTTATCCGGTCGCTTGCAGAGTTGCAATGGCAGCCCTGACCGTTCTCAAAGAAGAGAACCTGGCAGAAGAGTCCGAAAGAAAAGGTAAGATTTTCCGCGATTACCTCAAGAACCTGAAATCCGAGAATATCCTGATCGTACGCGGTAAGGGACTTCTGAACGCAGCAGTCATTAAAGAGAAGGAAAACAAAGCTGGCAAACACATCGAGGCTTGGGATCTCTGCCTGATGATGGCAGATCATGGTGTCCTGGCCAAGCCAACCCACGGCGATATCATCCGCTTTGCACCTCCTCTGGTCATCACAGATGAAGAGCTGATGGATGCACTGAAGAAGATTGAGCTCGCTGTCGCGGATTACGACAACGCCTAAGCTGACCTAAGTCAGACTTAAAGCACAAAATTACCGGAGCTGTTCCCGGCGCTTAAAGGTGCAGGGGCAGCTCCTCTTGTTTTAAGTTATGATGCGATGCAGCTGTTTGCAGAATTGGCCGACCTTGCCAGAAGCAGACAAAAAGCGCCCGCTTGGTAGGGACGGGCGCTTAGGTATTTAGGTATTTTTACCGGATTGCACCGTGCTTTGAGAAGCTCGTTTCCCTCAGAAGGTGAAAGCATCGAGGCCGGCATAAGTGGCTCTGGCGCCGAGCTCTTCCTCAATGCGCAGCAGCTGGTTGTATTTGGCAACGCGGTCGGTGCGCGAGGGAGCGCCGGTCTTGATCTGGCCGGCGTTGACAGCGACGGCGATATCAGCGATGGTGACGTCTTCGGTTTCGCCGGAGCGGTGGGAGATGACGGCAGTCCAGTTGTTCTTTTGGGCCAGCTCGATCGCTTCCAGGGTTTCGGTCAAAGTGCCGATCTGATTGAGCTTGATCAGGATGGAGTTGGCGGAATCAGAGACTATGCCGCGCTCCAGGCGCTCCGTATTCGTGACGAAGAGATCGTCGCCGACCAGCTGCATCCTGGAACCGAGTTTTGCGGTCAAGAGCTGCCAGCCCTCCCAGTCTTCTTCGGCCAGGCCGTCCTCCAGGGAGATGATCGGGTATTTATCGGCCAGCTCCGACCAGTAGTCAACCATTTCGGCACTGGTCTTAAATTCGCCGGTTTTCCAGAAGAGGTAGCCGTCCTTGCCTATGGCTTTGGCCTCTTCGTAGAGCTCGGTGGCGGCGGGATCCATGGCGATGAAGAAATCGATGCCAGGCTGATAACCGGCTTCTTCGATGGCTTTGACCAGATATTTGAGAGCGTCTTCGTCAGACTCAAGATTGGGTGCAAAGCCGCCTTCGTCGCCGACGGCTGTACTGTAACCGTCTGCTTTCAGCAATGACTTCAGGGTGTGGAAGACTTCGACACACCAGCGCAGGCCTTCGCGGAAAGACTCCGCTCCGGTCGGCATGATCATAAATTCCTGCAGATTTACATTGTTGTCGGCGTGCTTGCCGCCATTGATGACATTCATCATCGGCACTGGTAAGATATGAGCTCTAAGTCCGCCCAGATATTGCCACAGCGGCATGTCCAGCGAGGCGGCCGCACATTTGGCACAGGCGAGAGAGACAGCGAGTATGGCATTGGCGCCCAGTTTCGCTTTGTTCTCAGTGCCGTCCAAATCTCTGAGCAGCAGGTCGATCTGTTCCTGATCATAGATATTGCAGCCGAGCAGGTGCGGGGCAACGATATCTTCGATATTCTCGACAGCTTTCTGGACACCCTTGCCCAAATAGCGGGATTTGTCTCCGTCTCTGAGCTCAACAGCCTCAAAAGCGCCGGTTGAAGCTCCGGAGGGTACGGCGGCTCTGCCCATTGAACCATCGTCGGTGTAGACTTCGGCTTCTACGGTGGGATTGCCTCGCGAGTCAATAATTTCACGTGCCTTGATATTGAAGATAATCAGTTCTTCCATAAGATTGCCCCTTTCCTGTGGAGTATTCTCCTCTATTCTATCAAAATTCGGACGCTGTGGAAGGTCACTAAGTTTTTGTTTTGTTATCTAATTGGCGGGAAACCTCGACAATGCTGTAGGTGCGAATGGACATTGATATAATGGAAACCAAAGTTGTGCCGGCTACCGCGAATGTGTCGCAAACCGGGGGAGGAACAGATGAAACAAAATTTACAGCTTCTTTTGGACCACAGCGTGGAACAGGCCCGCCCGCAGCTGGCGCAAGGGAAAGTGGCTGATTATATCCCGGAACTCTCCAAGGTCAATCCTACCTTGCTCGGGGCATCTGTCCTGGAATTAGGCGGCCAGGAGTACTCTGCCGGCGATGCCGAAGTCTACTTCACGCTACAGAGCATTGAAAAAGTCTTTGCCCTGATCTTTGCCCTGGAACTGGTGGGCGAGGACAGGCTGTTCGAACTGGTAGGTATGGAACCGTCGGGAGCCCCTTTCAGCGAACTAACCACTCTGGGTGAGTTCTCGGAAAAACCCAGCAATCCGCTGATCAATGCCGGTGCGATTGTCGTGTCTTCGCTTTTATCCACCTTGATGAGCTTTGATGATTTCCTGCAGAGGGTGCGCTCCTTCTGTCACAATCCGCAAATCAGTTGTAATGAGGAAGTCTATCGTTCCGAATATGCTCATAGTGAGCGCAATCATGCTATAGCCTGGGAACTCAAGCGACTTAAGCTATTGGTAGGGGATCTGGATCAATCGCTTCGGTTCTATACCCGTTCCTGTGCCATCAATGTCTGCGCCCGTGATCTGGCCCGCTTCGCCGCTACAATGGCCAACGGCGGTATCGACTGTACCACAGGCGAACGCGTAATCTCCACCTCTGCCGTCCGGATTACCGAATCTCTGATGTTCACCTGCGGCCTGTATGACGGCAGTGGCTCTTTTGCCGTCAAGGTCGGCATCCCAGCAAAGAGCGGCGTGGGCGGCGGCATCATGGCAGTGGTGAATCATCGTCTCGGCATAGGCGCCTTCGGTTCAGCACTCGACCGCTACGGCAATAGCATCGGCGCCACCGCTATTCTGGAATATCTGTCCTCTCACTGCGGCTGGCACACCTTCAGGCACTAAAATTTTCTAATAAGGGGGGTGAGCGCAGGATATGATAGAAATCGCAATTTATGGCAAGGGTGGTATCGGAAAATCTACACTCAGCGCAAACCTGTCAGCTGCGCTTGCTCTGGCAGGCCGACGAGTGTTGCAAATCGGCTGCGACCCGAAACACGATTCCACGCGGCTTTTAACTCACGGACAAAAACCGACTACCGCCCTCGACTATATGCGCGTTACTAATCCGCTGGACTATAAGATTGAGGATATTTTGCTTCAGGGCTTCTGTGGCGTAGGCTGTGTGGAGGCGGGAGGGCCGGAGCCCGGTGTCGGTTGCGCCGGTCGGGGCATCATCAGCACCTTTGACCTTTTAAACCAATTTCAGCTGAAAGAGCGTTACGACACCATTATCTATGATGTCCTCGGCGATGTGGTATGTGGAGGCTTCGCAGTACCTATACGGCAAGAGTACGCTGATATCATCTTCATCGTAACATCCGGCGAGTTCATGGCACTTTATGCCGCTAACAATATCCTGCGCGGTATCCGCAACTATGACAACGAAAAAAAGCGTGTCGCGGGCATACTTTACAATCGACGTGATATTGAAGGTGAAGACGAGCATGTCCTGCGCTTCGCTCAGGCTGTCGGCTTACCGATCTGTGCAGTCATTCCCCGCAGCGATGCCTTCATACAGGCAGAACGAACAAATATGACTGTCATCGAACAAGGTAGCGACCGGGACATCATCGATATTTTTTTAACTCTGGCACGGAAGATTGCGAACGGCTGTACTCTCTACGCAGCAAAGCCCCTTACTGACGAGCTGCTTGAAGTCGTCGTACAAGGCCGTTCCGGAAAATCCGGTGTTCAGCCCGGTGTTGAGCCGCAAGTCACATCTGCTCCGGAAGCCGGAGCGGCGCCGGTTCCGGTTCTGCCTGAAATCAACCTTGCCGATCCCAATCGGTATCTGTCCAAGAATGTCATACGCTCCGAGCCCCTACACGGCTGTGCCTTTAACGGAGCCATGTCTGTAAGTGTGCATATCCAAGATGCTGTGATCCTTGCTCATGCTCCGAAAAGTTGTGCTTATATTACTTTTCAGACCATCAGCTCCTCCGGGCGCAGATCGCTGTTCGAGCGCGGCGCTCTGCTGCCGGTTTCCATCACTCCCAATCTGGAATGCACCGAGATAGGCGAAGCGGAGGTCATCTTCGGCGGGATGGAGAAACTGGAGAAAAAAGTACGGGAAATCAAGGCGGCAAAACCGCGGGCCATCGTAGTCGTCAGTTCCTGCCCCGCGGGCATCATCGGGGACGACATCGACAAGGTCAGATTGCTTGCGGATCCGGAACTACCTGTCGTCACGATCAAGGCCGACGGCAATATGGCCGGCGATTACCTGCAGGGAATGCTGATGTGCTACACCTCGCTGGCGAGACAAATCATCCGCAAAGACGTGCCCGTTGTGCCGGACACGGTTAATATTGTTTTTGAAAAAATTGTTGTGAAACATACAAACGATAATTTCCAGGTCATTAACGGCTTTCTCTCTCGCCTGGGTCTGAAGGTGAACTGCCGCTTCCTTTACGAGACGACTTACGACAGCGTAGAAAACTTCTGTTCCGCACAACTTAACCTTCTGGCGTACAAGGATTATACAGGAAAACTGCTCCGGGACTTCTTTACCAGGGAATATGGCTCTGTCTTTTACGATGCTGCCTTTCCGGTCGGTTTTGCCGAGACGGAAGAATGGCTGCGCGGCGTGGCCGCTTTCTTCGGTCGTACGGAGACTGCCGAAGCCATCATATCTGAGCATAAGGAAAGTTATCAGCGTGAGGTGAAAGCCTTGAAGCCTGTTCTGAGCGGTAAAAGGCTCATGATTATCACATACAACCATGAGCTGGACTGGATCCTGGAGACTGCTGTCGATGTCGGAATCGAAGTCGTGAAAATCGGGATCTTAAACTTCTCTCAGGACGAAGGCTTCCGTACCAGGTTGAATCTGCCCCTGCCCGTCGAGGAGAACTACGACAGGGACAACCGCGAAAGCGACCTTGAACGTTATAAGCCGGATATTCTCCTGACCAATTACGCATCCTCTATTGCAGATGAGGTCTTTGTCGCGGACACCATACCCATGTGCCCCGACGTAGGCTTTTACACGGGAATCAATATGGCAAAGCGCTGGGCGCGGCTGCTCCGATTAAATCTGAAGGGAGAGTGGAGGCAGGATGAGAAACTATTTAAGCAATATTACGCCTGATAGTTTTTCCGGCATTATCTTTGCCCTCGAGGGCGTGTCCAGGACGGCAGTTCTGCTGAACGGTCCCACGGGCTGCAAATTTTACCATTCAGCCCTTTCAGACAACCAGTGCATAAGGCAGTTTGAGTTTGACCCTCTCAATTATCCTGAAAAAGGGTACTTCGGACAGCCACGGTTGCCCTGCACCTACCTTGACAACAGCGATTACGTATATGGGAGCAGGGACAAGCTGGAGGAGGCGCTGACCTTCTTGCGGGATCAGGTTCCCTGCGAGCTGTTGTGCATTGTCAACTCCCCCGGAGCCGCACTAATTGGTGACGACCTCAAGGGAATTGCCGGTCAAATTATACGGGACAGGCCTGTCATTACCATTGAAACGCCCGACTTTTCCTCTGATGTCTGCTCCGGCTACGAAACTGCGGCGATAGAACTGATAAAGCAACTCCTGCCGCCTCGATCAGAAGAAATAATGCCGGCTACGGTAAATCTTCTGGGACTGTCTATCTACCACCGCAACTACGCGGGGGATATCGCCGAGCTTAAGAGAATAATGGGGCTTTGCGGTATCGCTGTTAACTGTATCCTTTGTGCAGACTGCAGCATTGAGAGCATAAGGCGCATCCCGGACGCAGCGCTGAATATCGTTATCCGGCCGGAGTACGGCATGAGAACCGCCAAATTTTTGCAGGAGCAATACGATACGCCGGCCTATATCTGCGCTGGCCCGCCGGTAGGCTTCGCCGCGACGGAAAAGCTCATGCGCGAAGTCTGTACCATCCTGGGAAACGACATAGTTGACTTCACCATGGATAGTGAAAAAGCCCGCGCCAAGGCCTACGCGTATATCTCAAGAGTCAATTCCCTGACAGGTTTACCTAAAGGTGTTAACTTTGCGGTTGAAGGCACATACTCCGAGCTTTACGCTTATATCAGCTTCCTCACCAGGTATTTTGGCATGATACCGGAATGTGCCTCTGTTCTTAATGAACAGACCGATTCTTATAAGGATCATCTGTTTGGGCTACTCAATGAGCTGGGTCTGCCGCAAGCCCTTAACCGCGACATCCGACAGACGAAAAGCGAACTGGTCTTTGCCAGCGGTAACACCATCGCCATGCTGAAGCTTCGTAGGCATGTGTTCACCGGCATTGAGATATCCCTACCCAGCCTTGGCTATGTAGATGTAATACCAAAGACACATTTAGGCATCCAAGGCGCGCTGCTCTTGACCGAGCAGGTAATAAACGGACTGCTGTTTTAAACCCAGCTATCAAGAACAAGTCAGAATGAAAAATCGGGGATGTTACGATAAGTAACACCGCTGTTACGGAAAAAGGATTGCACTGACGGCACAGGGTGCGTATGGTGAAGTCAAAAAAGGGGGTCACCATTATGACTTTCGGAGCAAAACTACAGGATTCAAGAAAGAGAGCGGGTCTGTCACAAGAACAGCTGGCAGAGAAATTGTCAGTGTCGCGCAGTGCCGTGGCCAAATGGGAGAACGACAATGGTATGCCCGATATAGATAATTTAAAGGCAATAGCACAACTACTGGATGTGAGCATTGATTATCTGTTGGACGACGGCGGCACACTGGAGTTTGAGGTGATGCGCGAAGCCATTGATATCAACTCCTTTGAGAAATCGAAGAAACGTAAATCCCGTTATGATACGGCAGTACTGTCCAAGTTCCCGGACGCTGATTCCATTATCCCTTTGTGGCGCGAAAAAAAGCTCAGTAAATTGGAAACTGCCATCGAATGGACACTGTCACCTGTATTTGGTCTGTTTGATTTTGTAGATCAGGTTGACAATTATGGCTACTATTACCTGGTGGAGCAAAAAGACCGGCAGTATTTGGTCAATGTGAGCAAAGAGTTTGTCACATCATCCAGGCTGGCCAGACGCATAAATGAAAAGAAGTTTACCATCGGTAAGCACAGATTTAAGAGACTGGATCCACAGGAACTGGTGGAAAAAGCATAGGGAGCGCCTTCGGCAAATCAAAGACCAGCAGTCTGGGCGGGGACAGTTTCGAACCGTAGGGTGAATAGGGCGTAGGATCGACGTTTGCCGTCCTATGCAGTCTGTTGCGGATAATCAGCTATAGATGCGATCAGCTATAGGGCAATTAACTTTAGGGATAATCAGTTATAGGGGCAGCGGTGCCTGGAAGGGCAGCCGCTGCAGCCCTTTGCTCCAGTAACTTCGGGGGCTCTGGAAGCCCCGGAAGCTCCTGAAGCTCCGGGAGAAGGTGATTTCCCACCCCGAAGATAATAGATAATCAGGGCTACAGCGACTGCGATGATGCTTAGAATGATCCAGGAGGTAAGGTTCATCAGGCCGATACCAGTTCTTTCTTCTGACCGAGCGCCAGATATCTGTTGGGCCGCAGTAGCAGTGCTACGAGTAAGATGAGCACGGCGATTGCAGCCACGGTCCAGAGACCGAAAATGCCGTTGACGAACCACTGGGCCAGATTGTAATAGATCAGACTGACGGCATAGGCCAAGCCCATCTGCCAGGCCACTGCAGCCAGAGTCCACTTCGTGCTCGCCATTTCGGTTTTGATTGCGCCCACGGCGGCGAAGCAAGGCATACACAGCATATTGAAGAGCAGGAAGCTGTAGGCGCCGTGGGTGTTGAGCAGAGCTCCGAAAGCTTGGAGCAGCTCCGGCGACTCCTCAGTTAGGCCACTGCCTAGATTCATCACAATACCCAGAGTATTAACGACATTCTCTTTAGCGATAAAGCCGGTGATGGTGGCAACGATAGATTGCCAGTTGTTGAAGCCAAGAGGGTAGAACAACCAGGCCAAGGCGTTGCCGAGACTGGCCAAAATGCTGTCCGCACCGCTTTCTTCCACCATCCGTAAGCTCCAGTCGAAGTTGGAGAGGAACCAGATTACGATTGCCGAGAGCAAGATTATTGTGCCGGCGCGTTTGATGAAAGCCCAGGATTTTGATAGAGCATATTTCAGTGTCGTTAGCGCACGTGGAGCATGATAGCTGGGCATTTCCATCACGAATGGCGCAGGTTCCGCGGCCAAACGCTTGAACTTCTTGAGAATGACTCCGGACACAATAACTGCCGCGATGCCAATAAAATAGAAGGAGGTTGTTACCCATGCTGAGCCACCAAAAAACGCGCCGGCAATCAGAGCAATAACAGGCAATTTAGCGCTACAAGGCATGAATGAAGCGGTCATAATCGTCAGACGGCGATCACGCTCGTTTTCCATAGTGCGCGAGGCTTGGATGCCGGGCACACTGCAGCCGGTTGAGATCATCAGGGGGATGAAGCTTTTGCCGGATAGACCGAAGCGACGGAAAATCCGGTCCATAACGAAGGCCACACGGGCCATATAGCCACTGTCCTCCAATATGGCCAGACAGAGGAAGAGGACAAACATCTGCGGCAAGAAACCCAGAACCGCTCCGACTCCGGCGACAATTCCATCGTTGACCAGCCCCAACAACCAGGGTGCGACATCTCTGGCCGTCATAAAGGATTCAACAGCACCGGGTACCACATCGCCAAAGACCACCTCATTGACCCAGTCGGTAGCCATAGTCCCAATGGTTTGAATCGATACGAAATAGACCAGAAACATTACCAGAATGAAGATAGGAAGTCCCAGGAGTCGGCTGGTTACTATGCGATCGATGCGGTCAGTCGGACTCAGCTTGGCCGGACCGATGGTTTGGACAGCGTCAGCTAGCCTGCCGAGAGCCTCATAGCGCTCCTGCGTGATAATCGAGTCGATCTCATCATCCAAGTCCTGCTCCAGTTCAGTGCGAATGCCTTTGATCATTGCCAGCTCATTAGCACTGAGCTGAAGACGAGCCAGAGTGAGCTCATCAGCCTGTAGAGCCTGGATTGAAGAATAACGCAGAAGATCAGCGGAAGTATGTGTAGCCAAAATGCCCATTACCTGTGCCAAAGCGGCCTCGGTCTGGGGTGAGAAAGTTAGGACACCCGGTGCGGCAGGGGCCGCTTCAAGCGTAGACTGAATCACAGCGATCAGCTCGTCAATGCCGGTTCCTCGGGCAGCCGAGATAGGTACTACAGCACAGCCCAGGCGTTCGGAAAGCTCGCGGACATCAATTTTGGCACCGGTTTTTTCCACTACGTCCATCATATTAAGCGCGATCACCAGCGGCACACGCAATTCAGCCAACTGCGTTGCCAGGTAGAGATTGCGCACAAGATTTGATCCGTCAACCACATCAACGATCAGATCGGGGCGTTCCTCAATCAGATAATTACGGCTGACGACTTCTTCAGGGCTATAGGGAGACAGTGAATAGATTCCCGGCAGATCCTGGATTTTGATTTCGGGATTTCTCCTCAATGTCCCCTCTTTCTTATCGACCGTGACACCGGGCCAATTGCCGACCCTCTGATTGCCGCCGGTCAGATGATTAAATAGCGTGGTCTTGCCACTATTGGGATTACCAGCTAAAGCAACAACCTTTTTCATTATCTTTTATCCTCACAAATATTTTCTGCTTGAGCCGGCTAATCGCAGCTCTCTACTTCTATCATTGCGGCGTCAGCTTTGCGCAGCGAGAGCTCAAAGCCTCTGGCGCTTAATTGCAGCGGATCTCCCAATGGTGCCAGCTTGCGCACCAGCACCTTGGTATTCCGCGTCAGACCGAGATCTAGAATTCTGCGCCTGGTCGCCGCATCTCCGCCCACTTTCCGGATGATGGCTGAACTGCCAATTTCAATATCAGCCAAAGTAAGTTTATTCAAATTGGTCATACGGTATTCTCTTCCCCCTTTTTATTATCCAATCATTAATGTCGTCACGACTATCTGCAGCGATTTCCGGTGATTTCCCTCAGTGCTATTCTTGTCTGTGACCTAGCCGACATGCGCCGAAATAGAGCGCAATTCGAATCCGCGGGCCACAGCTTAGAAGGCTGCTCTCTATCCAGGTCGACATTCATTCAACTAGAGCGCCACGATTACCCTAGATGCCATGCCCTTATCCAGAGCCAGCCGACACTCGCCCACCTTGACCAGCATGATATTGTTGTCACTGGTGATCAGCTCTGTTGCCGCTCCCTCGACCAAACCCATGGTGCGCAAGCGGCAACCGATCTCATCTTTGCCGGCGATATTTCTGATCGTAGCTTTCTCACCCGGTCGTAGTAATGTTAACGGCATAAACCTCTCCTTTCCGGTCTGACTGATTGCTATCACCTCTGATGTTCACTCCGTTCTGTTTGGGTGCAGATCATCTGCTTGTGATTCATTGACTTCTCAGCCGAAGTGCAGATTATCTGTCTGCGACCTGCCGCCTTTTCTGCCGTTACCGCGATAAATTTTTCACGGATACCGGCGAATTAAGTTAGCAAGCGCTAACCAACTTCTGCCATTATCGGTTAGCTTTAGCTAATTGTCAACCCTTGAGCGGATAATTTTGTATCTTTGTCCGGATGGGAGCAGTGGGGCTCGCATATTCTTTTGCCGAAGGCTACCTCGGGTTGTCCGGTATCTTCAGAACAGGAACGGTTTCCCCCCAAAGTACGGCCTCAGCGTACTGTAGCCGGTAAAAATTACACGAATTTTTTTGATGTGACAGTACCGTACAGGTAACATCGGTGACGTTGCCTATGAGTAACTGGAACCATCGGCAGCGTCTTCGTAGAATTAGCAATAATGATGTAGAGCGTTGATTGAGGCTGTTAAAAAGACTGCAGAAATTGTGTAGATTAAAGGTGCAAAAAGTAACTATTAAGTAATTGCATCCCAAGTAGGGATAGCTTATTATCTAGTGTAGTAATGTTGAGTCCGCTCCGGGCAGAAAGGGTCAGGCCAGATGAGTTCTGACAAAAACAGAATTAAAATTATAGTAGCATTACTGGTTTTCCTACTTATTATTTTTCTTTTAAGTAAAAGCGATCTCATACCTACAGTTAAGGCTAAACTGGTTTATACTCCTGTTGCTAGCACAAATGAAGCAGCTGGGACGGATATCGATACCGCTGATGGTGAACAGTCTGCGACCACTGCTGCTCAAGGCAGCGAAAGTCCACCTACCGATCAAGTACCGGAGGAATCGAAACTTGCCGCAAAGACGCAGGAATCCAGTCTCCAGACGCCGAAGAATTCTGTAGTCCATTACATACAAGTGCCGCCGGTGACGATTACACCGACCCCGAAGCCGACCCCTAAACCAACTCCCAAACCGAAGTCCAAGCCGACCCCTAAGCCGACTCCCGAGCCGACCGAGGCGCCGACTGTGATTGAGGAAACGTCTTCTGCCGAATTGATAGAAACATCGGCTGAGGAAGCAACGGAGACGTTGTCTGGCGATGAGACAACGGAAGCGTTGACGAATACTCCTGATAGCGAAAGCAGTGCGGAACCCACCGTAACTGAACCTACCGAGGCAGCAACGCCGACCCCGGAGCCGACCCCGGAGAAGCCGAAAAAAGGAGTAAAATATATCGCTTTCACCTTTGATGACGGGCCAACTAAAGACACCAAGAGACTACTTGATGCTTTAGCAAAAAACGGTGACCGGGTAACATTTTTTGTGCTGGGACGTCTGGTAGACGGAACCTATGGTAAGCTCACGGCACGGGCTTTTAAAGAAGGCCATGAGATCGGTAATCATAGCTATACTCATAAGAATTTGAGCCGAGCCTCGGCGGCCAAAATTAAGGATGAACTTGGCCGCACAGATAATGCTGTAGTCAAACGCACCGGTGCGAAGCCGACGCTGGTACGTCCCCCCTTCGGCGCCACGAATAAAACTGTCCTAAAGCTGGCGGAACGCCCCGTGATTATATGGGATAAGGATACCTTGGACTGGCGCAACAGGAGTCGCAGCTATGTCAAAAAGAAGATTCTCAATATGGCTGCCGATGGCAGTATAGTCCTGCTCCATGACTTGCATCCTACATCTGTTTCCGGCTTTATAGATGCTCTGCCTGAATTACATAAGCGAGGATATAAGTTGGTGACAGTCTCGGAGTTGATGCGCATTAAAGGCATTAAAATGCGGGCGGGCAGGAAATACTATAGTGCGCGCTGACGTAGTCAGCGGATGGTTGCCTGTGTTTTTTCGTAATCGTGGATATCCACAAGGGCGTACTTGCCGCGGGAAACTCCTATTTGTCATTTAACGAAGGCGCTCTCTGGTCGTCCGGCAATCCCCGGTACAGGCACGACTCCCCCAGCAGTACAGCTTCAGGCGACAATAAGTAGCGCTGTTGTTCTGGCAGACGACGGCCCCCGGAAGTATAGCTGCAAAGCACCACACACAAATAGGGAGCGTAAGCACCATAGTGCCTTCGCACCCAAGTACTGATGGAAAACTACCTGTTAAGCCACCGGTGCTGATTACAGAATCCAATTCTGATTAATCTTGTGTCGACAAATCAGAAACAGTGCCGCTACAAAAGCTATCAACATGGCAAAGGATAGAACAATAGAAAGCGAATACGCGCCCGTAATCGCGCCCTTGAGGATATCGGTACCGTAAGTTAGCGGCAGGCAGTAAGAAAGGGGGCGCAAAAATACCGGCAGCTTTGCAATAGGTATAAATAGTCCGCAGAGAAAGAGCATCGGAAAGCGGAAGAAGTTTGAAAACGTCTGAGCTTCAAAGACTTGCTCAGCTGAGACAGCAATCAAAAGTCCCATGAGCGACGAGCTGATGGCAATCAGTAAAACTGCGGGCAGTACCAGTCCCCAGCTCACGACACTCAGGTTGATAAAGAAGCTAGCAAAAATAACCGGAACGAAGGCATTAAAAATGCCGAAAAGAATCGTTCCTGCAATTTTGGCCAGCACCATGAGATTAAGACTGATGGGAGCCAAAAGTAGGCGTTCAAACGATCTGCCGCTTCGTTCAAAGGTAATCGTGACAGCGAGCATAGAAGTTGTCCCGAAGAGAACGCTCATCGCAATCAGACCTGGGAGTAATTTTAAAATGCTTTCGCCGGGTGAGCGAATAAGCTGCATCAATGTCCAAGAAAGAGGAAAGATAATACCCCAACTGATATTAGGTGGCTTGAGATAATAGTTCTTGACATCCTTTTTCAGGATATTCCAAAAGGCAATCCGGCTTTTCATCGGCGATCCCCTTTCTCCTTGTCTTTTTTGAGTACAGAGGATTCAATACCGGTCAGCTTAACAAAGACATCCTCCAGAGAAGGACGAAGCTCTCGTGCTTCGTAAACCTCTATCCCTTTCTCATGAAAAAATGCCATGAGCGGGAACAAGGGAATGCGTTGCTCCGATCGCAGAACAAGAGAATGGTCAGGCCGGATTGTGACTATGCTCCCCTCAAAGCTGCTCTGTAATTCTGCGGCAATACTTTCGCTGTTTTTGTCTGTGACAAAGCGGATAGCATGGCCGTGAGTAACGCTATCCATCAACTCAGGCACTGTACCCGAGGAGACAATTTGACCCTCCGCAATAAAAGCGATGCGGTCACAGATGCGCTCTGCTTCTTCAATGTAATGGGTCGTAAGAAAGATCGTGGTTCCCAGTTCTTTCAACGCCACAATCAGGTCGCGAATTTGCCTCGAGCTCTCCACATCAATTCCGGTTGTCGGTTCATCTAAAAATAAAACTTGCGGTGAATGGATAAGTGCCGCCGCAATAGTCAGCTTGCGGCGCATTCCTTTAGAATAGGCTTTAAACGGTCGTTTACCCGCCTCTTTTAATCTGAATTG